>CAMBUL010000010.1 GCA_945871065.1 Chthoniobacter flavus
TCCTTGCGGGCACGCGCTCTTTCCCGTTACTCCTCCACCGCCATCCGCTATGCCGAGTACTTGGTCAGCGAGGGCCAGTACGCCAAGGCGGAAGCCGTAGCCCGCGAAGTTCTCGAGCCGCGCTACAACCCGGACTACCGGCCGGCTGCGGTCTTCCTCTCCCGACTCGAGCAACCCGATTACTTTAACAAAACGATCACCCCCGAATTTGCCGAGGACCGCACCAAAGTCGACGAACTGCTGCTTCAGGCCAATGGCTACTTCGATTCCGGTCGTTTTGACCTCGCGCAGAAGCGCTACCAACAAGTACTTGCGGTCGACAAGTACAACTCGGCGGCTTTCCGCGGCATGGAACAAGTCGAGTTGGGCAAGCAGCGCTACTACGATTCCGCCTACAACGAAACCCGGTCGCGCATGCTTTGGCAGGTGGACAAAGCCTGGGAACGTCCCAAGCGCCGTTTCGTTGACGCGCGCTCCACCGACTCGTCCGCTTTGGCCGAGGAGCGGCGGGGCACCGAACTCATGGTGGCCCGGCTCAACGGAATTCTCATTCCCAGTGTCGACTTCCGCGATGCGACCGTGCGCCAAGCGGTCGGTTTCCTCCAACAGCGCAGCCGCGACCTCGACACGACCGAGGACGACCCCGAACGCCGCGGAATCAACATCGTCTTGAAATTGCCTCCCACTTCCGCCCCCGCACCCGACTCCCTAATGGTGGAGGGCGAAACCGCGGCCTCCGCAGGCGACAGCGCGGATAGCCGTATCACGCTCAACCTCAGCAATGTCCCCCTTTACGAAGCCCTGCGCTACGTGGCCACTTTGGCCGGCCTGAAGGTGAAGGTGGAGCCCTTCGCCGTCTCGATTGTGCCTCTTTCGGAGCCGACGGACGCCCTCCAGCAGCGGGAATTCAAAGTGCCACCAGGCTTTATCACCGGAGGCCCCTCGACGGAAGTCGAGCCCGCCGCGCAAGCCGGTGGCGACACCGGCATCGCCGGAGGGGGCGCCCGGCTCGCCGTACGCCAAGGCGCAAGAGACTTCCTTGAGGCACAAGGGGTGGAGTTTCCGCCCGGCGCCAGTGCTAACTTTAATCCAGGCAGCAGTCGCCTCGTCGTCCGCAATACGGCTCCTAATTTGGACCTGATCGAATCGCTGGTTGACGCCGCAATGGGCGAACAACCCACCCAAGTCGAAATCGAGGCCAAGTTTGTCGAGATCTCGCAGAACAATCTGAAAGAACTGGGATTCGATTGGGCCCTCGGCCCCTTTTCTCTCCCGGGCTCCGATGCCGTTTTTGGTAGCGGCGGCACCATCATTCCTCCAGGACAAGGATCACAATGGCCTTTTATCAACCCCGGCACCGGCGGAGTGGTCGGCGGTGACTCCATCACGAGCGGCCTGCGCAGCGGAAGCGGGACGGGGCCCGGCGACGGCCTTTCGGTCAACAGCCTCAATGCTCTTCTCGCGAAAAATTCTGGGGTTGGCAGTGGTGCCGCTCCGGGGTTCTTTGCCCTCTCCGGGGTCTTCACCAACCCGCAATTCCAGATGGTGATCCGCGCGCTTAACCAAAAGAAAGGCGTCGATCTCATGGCCGCCCCGAAGGTCACGACGAAGAGCGGACAAAAGGCAACCATCAGTATTGTCCGAGACTTCCCTTACCCTCAGGAGTTCGAACCGCCGCAGATCCCGCAGAGTACAGGGAGTGGAAACGTGTCGATCGGGGGCACAGCTCAAGAGCAAGACCCGGTGGTCACGCCGAGCTTTCCGACCGACTTCACCACCCGCCAACTCGGGGTCAGCTTGGAGGTTGAGCCGCAAATCGGACCGGATGGCTACACCATTGACCTTTCCCTTAGTCCCGAAGTTGTCGATTTCGACGGATTTATCAACTACGGCAGCCCGATCCTGGCACCGCAGAGAAATATTGTCGGCGGCGCTGTGACAGCCGCGCTCAACCCGCTGGAGGTGCTCAGCGCCAACCAGTTCTTTACTCCGACTCTCCTGACCGAAAACATCATCAATCAGCCCATCTTCAGCGTAAGAAAAGTCACCACCAGTGTCAGCATCTGGGACGGCCAAACCGTGGCCCTCGGGGGTCTCATCCGCGAGGACGTGCAGAAGGTCAACGACAAGGTACCCGTGCTGGGAGATATTCCCTTGGCCGGAGCTTTGTTCCGCTCGGAAATCGACCAGAAAATCAAACAAAACCTCATAGTTTTCGTCACCGCTCGGCTCATGGATGCCGCAGGCCAGCAATTGCGTCCGGAAGACGATACCGATCAAGAGGAAATCGTCGAACCCCTCGGACTGCCTGAGGATCTGCGCAAGCCCAGCATCACCGCTAAAGGCTTCCGGCAGAAATAAAGTGGCCCTGCGGGGTCTCCGTCTCCCACCGGTCTTTTCTCTCTCGCCTCTATGTTGCTCGGAATTACTGGTGGGATAGCCACTGGAAAATCCACCTTAACCCGTCTTCTGGCCAAAGCCCATTCCTTCACCGTGTTCGACGCCGACGCCTGCGTCCACGAAATGCTGCGCACCGATCGGGAGGTCCTTGCGAAAATTTATGGTGAATTCTCTCTGCCACGGACCGGAGGATTACTCCCCCTCGACCGCGCCGAATTACGCCGACTAATCTTCTCCGACTCCTCCGCGCGGCACCGGTTGGAAGCCATCATTCATCCCGTCGTCCGCCAACGCTGGATGGCATTGCGCGCCGAGTGCCTTGACCTCGGCCGGGACTTCCTCGCCGATATCCCCCTGCTCCTCGAAACCGGGGCCGCACCCGAATTCGACGCTCTGGTCGTTGTGGCGGCCGCACCCCGCACTCAACGAGCGAGGCTGGCCGCCAGGGGGCTCGAAGCGGCCATGGTTGAGGCCATGCTTGCCAGCCAGTGGCCGATCGGGCAAAAGATAGTGGAGGCCGATCACGTAATTTGGAACGATGGATCTTTGGCCGGACTTGAGCGGCAAGCCTCCTTGCTCCTCGAATACCTATTTTCCCGCGCGGCATGAGCATTTCCCGTCAAAAGCAAAGCATTCCCCGCACTGATATCTCTCGCTTTCCGACGGATGCCATCTCCGTGGCTGGAGCGCAGCTCCGCCTTTCCCATCTCCAGTCCCTGCCCCATATTGCCCTGGCTGAGTTGATCGCACGCTACGGGCTACGTCTACGCCCCGACGGCACCCGACGACACCTCGTGTCGGACCTCTGCCGCTTTTTGCTCTCCGCCGGTGCAGTCATCGAGGCGGAAGGCCTGATCGAGGACGTGGGAGACCATGCCATGATCCGTTGGCCTTGCCACAACATGGCCGAAGGTCCCGACGACCTCTTTGTCTCCATCGGTCTGGTCCGCGATTTCCACCTGCAAACCGGCCTGCAAGTGACCTGCACTTTGCGTGCCCCCCACGAGAGGGATCGTTATTGCGGAGTGGAGCAAATTTCCTCCATCGAGGGAATTCCGGCGGCCGAATGGCAGTCGCCGGCTCCGTTTGACAAACTGACCCCGCTTTTCCCGCAGGAACGCATCCTGCTCGAGTCGACCAAAGAACCGACCCTGAGCACGCGCGCGGTCGATCTCATCGCGCCACTCGGCAAAGGGCAACGGGCCCTCATCGTAGCTCCGCCCCGCACCGGCAAGACCATCCTGATGAAGCACATCGCCCAGGCGATTCGCTCCACTTCGCCCGAGGTCCGGCTCATGCTTCTTCTGGTCGACGAGCGCCCGGAAGAAGTCACCGATCTGCGGCGCTCGATTGAGGCCGACATCTACAGTTCCACCTTCGACGAGTCGCCCCTCCGGCATACGCAGCTGGCGGAATTCGTCATCGAACGGGCCAAGCGTCTGGTCGAACTCGGCCAAGATGTGGTCATCCTGCTCGACAGCATCACCCGTCTGGCCCGTGGCTACAACAACCTCCAGCCCGGGAAAGGCCGCATCATGTCGGGTGGCGTCGACGCCCAGGCTCTGATGAAACCTAAGCGGTTTTTCGGCGCGGCGCGCAACACAGAAGAGGGCGGCAGCCTCACCATTGTCGCCACCGCCCTGGTCGAAACGCAGAGCCGCATGGACGACCTGATTTTCGAGGAGTTCAAAGGCACGGGCAACATGGAGATCCACCTCGACCGCACCATCGCCGACCAGCGCGTCTTCCCCGCGATCCACGTGACCAAGTCGGCGACCCGGCGGGAGGAGAATCTTTACCATCCGGACGAGTTATCGCGCATCATCGTGCTGCGCAAACAACTCAATGAATTGCCCGCCGTGGAGGCCATGGAGACCTTGGTGCGGAATCTTCACCGCACCAAAACCAATGCCGAATTGCTTCTACGCGGACTGCAGTGAACCCATGGAACCCGACTCACCCGCCACCGACCTCACTCCCGCGCAACTGGCCGCCCATATGAACCCGCTCGAGCGGCACATCGGCTACAAGTTCCGCAACTCGCTCCTCCTCGCCGAAGCCCTGACCCATCCGAGCCTCTCGTTCGAGCGCAAAACATTCCACTTTGACAATCAGCGGCTGGAATTTCTCGGCGATGCCGTGCTCCAGCTGGTGGTCACCCAGCACCTCTACCGATTGTTTCCGACCTTCAGCGAGGGACAGTTAACCAAGCTCCGCTCGCGGCTGGTCTCGCGCGACGGGCTGAAGAAGCACGCGCTCACCCTCGGCCTCGGCCACTACCTCATGCTCGGTCGCGGCGAGGAAGCCAGCCATGGCCGCGAACGGGCGTCCACCTTGGCTGATGCCTTTGAAGGCCTGGTCGGCGCCATGTATCTCGACAGTGATCTTGAAACCGTGCGCCGCTTTCTCCTCCGGGTCGCGAGCGAAGACCTCGCCGCATTGGCCCGCGAGCCGGCCGAACACAATCCCAAGGGCGAACTGCAGGAAATCCTCCAGTCCATCTCCCCACAAAGCCCCGCTTACGAGGTGGTCTCCGAAACCGGACCGGACCACCTCAAAGCCTTCATCTGCCGGGTGCTTTGGGAGGACAAGGATCTGGGACGTGGCTCCGGGCAAAGCAAAAAGCAGGCAGAAATCAATGCGGCTTCCGACGCCCTGGAGCAAAGGCTCTGGGAATAACGGCCCTCATTCTCCGGTCACCGCCGAGTTCGTTATCCCGCCTTGGCGTGGTATTCCTGCAGGCACTTGACTTCGTACCCCCCGGCCTTGAGCGCACGGATGGCACGAGCGCTCATTCGCGCGGCCCGCAGGGTGGTCATGATCGGGATTCGGTGCGCCACCGCCGCGCTGCGGATCGCGACCTCGTCCCGGCGGGGCGATTGCCCATGCGGGGTATTGATGATGAACTGCATTTCCCCATTCTTGATCAGGTCGAGAAGATTCGGGCGTCCTTCCGTGAGTTTGTAAACCAATTCCGCCGGGACACCCGCGGCCTCGAGGACACCCAGCGTGCCTTTCGTCGCATGGAGCCGGAAACCTGCCGCGCTGAATTCCCGGGCAATAGGCACGACTTGGTTTTTGTCCGCATCCTTGACGCTAATGAAAACATTGCCCGATTCCGGCAAGGGCGGTTGGGCCGACATTTGCGCCTTGGCGTAGGCGATGCCGAGGTCGGGATCCAGACCCATCACTTCGCCGGTGGAGCGCATCTCCGGCCCGAGAGTGATGTCGATGCCGGGAAACTTGATGAAAGGAAATACCGCTTCTTTAACCGCATAATGTGACGGCACAACCTCCTCCAAACAGCCGAGCTCCTTCAGGCTGTGTCCGGCCATGACCTGAGCGGCCAGCTTGGCCAGCGGCACCCCAATGGCTTTACTGACATAAGGTACGGTGCGTGACGCCCGCGGATTGACCTCAAGCACATAAACTTTGCCGTCCTTCACCGCGAACTGCACATTCATCAGCCCGCGGACCTTCAACTCGCACGCCATGGCCCGCGCGGCGGACTTCAGCTCGGCCAGAACCTCCGGCGAAAGCGAAAAACTCGGGATCACGCAGGCGCTGTCACCACTGTGCACGCCCGCCTCCTCGATGTGCTCCATGACCCCGCCGATCAAGGTGTCGACCCCGTCGCTGAGGCAGTCGACATCAACTTCCGTCGCATCCTCGAGAAAACGGTCGACCAGGACAGGCCGGTCCGGGCTGGCCGTCACGGCCGTGCGGATGTAGCGCCGGAGGTCCTCCGGCGAGTAGACGATTTCCATCGCACGGCCACCGAGGACAAATGACGGCCGGACCAGCACCGGGTAGCCTACCCTCTCGGCCACCGCCAAAGCTTCGGCCTCGTTGGTCGCCGTACCGCCTTGCGTTGCATTGAGGCCGAGCCGGTCGAGCATCGCGGCAAAATGCTTGCGGTCTTCCGCCATCTCGATGCTGGCAGGCGAAGTCCCGATAATATTGGCCCCGTTGGCTTCCAGAGCAGCCGCGAGGTTCAAAGGGGTTTGCCCGCCGAACTGCACGATGACCGCATCGCACTTTTCCCTCTGGTAAATATTGAGCACATCTTCGAGGGTCAACGGCTCGAAGTAGAGCTTGTCACTCGTGTCATAATCCGTAGAGACCGTCTCCGGGTTGGAGTTGACCATGATTGTTTCCCACCCCATGTCGCGGAAAGCAAAAGCAGCATGGACGCAGCAGTAGTCGAATTCGATCCCCTGCCCGATCCGATTCGGCCCGCCCCCGAGGATCATGACCCGCTTTTTGTCTCCCGGCCGCGTTTCATCCTCGTCGCCGTAAGTGGAATAAAAATAGGGGGTGTAAGCCTCGAATTCCGCCGCGCAAGTATCAACCAGTCGGTAGGTCGGTTCCACCCCGGCCGCGATCCGCGCGGCACGCACGGCGGCCTCGGACGACTTGGTCAGGTGGGCAATCTGTCGGTCGGAAAATCCGTGCCGTTTCATGCGGCGCCACGGGACGGACGCCAAATCGGCCGGACAAGATTTTTCCGCGTCGACGATTTTGGCCAATCCCTGGAGGAACCACGGGTCGATTCCTGTCACTTCGTGGATGCGCGCCACGCTCCATCCGGCCAGGAGCGCGTGACGGAGGCTGAAAATGCGCTCGGCCGTGGGCACGCGGATCTTGTTTTCGAGCATTTCTTCATCGAGGGAGCCATCCAGTCGCAGCGGCGGAGCATCCTTGCCATCGGCTCCGAACCCGGCCCGCCCGGTTTCCAGCGAGCGCAGCGCTTTCTGCATGGCCTCTTTGAAGGTGCGCCCGATGGCCATCGCTTCGCCGACACTTTTCATTTGCGTGGTCAGTACGGGATCAGCTTGGGGAAATTTTTCGAAGGTGAAGCGCGGCACCTTGACCACGCAGTAATCGACTGTCGGTTCGAAACTTGCCGGCGTCTCGCGCGTGATGTCATTGCGCAACTCGTCGAGCGTGTAGCCCACGGCGAGCTTGGCCGCGATTTTGGCGATGGGAAAACCGGTGGCTTTGGAGGCAAGGGCCGACGAGCGGGAGACGCGCGGGTTCATTTCGATAACCACCATGCGTCCGGTTTTTGGACAGACCGCAAACTGGATATTCGACCCGCCTGTCTCCACCCCGATGGCGCGGATCACGGCGAAAGACGCATCGCGCATTGCCTGGTATTCCCGGTCGGTAAGCGTCTGGATGGGAGCCACCGTGATCGAATCCCCGGTGTGAACACCCATGGGATCGAAATTCTCGATCGAGCAAATAACCACGCAATTGTCCGCGCGATCACGCATCACTTCGATTTCAAATTCCTTCCATCCGAGCAACGATTCCTCGACGAGCACCTCGGTGACCGGCGACATATCGAGTCCACGGGTCACGATTTCCTCGAATTCCTCACGGTTGTAAGCAATGCCGCCCCCGCTTCCCCCCAGGGTGTAAGCCGGGCGGATAATGACGGGGTAGCGACCGATTTCCGCTGCAACTTCCCTTGCTTCGTCCAAGTTGTGGGCCACCCCGGACTGCGCGACGTCCAACCCGATCTCCAGCATGATCTCCTTGAAAATGAGCCGGTCTTCGCCGCGCTCGATGGCGTCGGCCTTGGCTCCGATCAGCTTGGTCCCGAGACGCTCAAAGGCGCCGGTGCGGTGGAGTTCCATGGCAATATTGAGCGCCGTCTGTCCGCCCAATGTCGGCAGCACGGCATCCGGCCTCTCCCGGGCAATGATCTTCTCCACAGCCTCCGCGGTAATCGGTTCGACATAGGTCCGGTCGGCAAATTCGGGGTCGGTCATGATGGTCGCCGGGTTTGAGTTGACCAGCACCACCTCATAGCCCTCCTCTTTTAGCGCCTTGCAGGCTTGGACGCCGGAGTAGTCGAACTCACACCCCTGACCGATGACGATGGGCCCGGAGCCGATGATGAGGATTTTACGCAAGGATGGATCTTTAGGCATAACTTAAGCGGCCTCCTTGTCTAATCGGCCGAAGCGTCCGGTGCAATCCGCCGGTTCGGTCTGGCACTTGATCCTTGCCGCCGAAGGCCCCGGTCCCGACACTGGAACGTATGGTGGAACTGCAAGTCTATGCCGTCGGCGTTCGTGCTCCCGACAAGCTGATGGGCTTGGATTTGGAACTGGGTGCCATCCCCGGGGTGCGTTACAAGGCGGACACTCTGCATGACATGATTTTTCTCGAATCCGACGGCCCCATTTCTCTGGAAGAAATCCGCAGTATTTTCAACAAGCTCGACCTCCAAGCGCGGTTCGTCGGGCCGATCCAGCCGGCCGCCCAAGTGGCTCGTCTCTAGCCCGTTTTCTCGCCATGGCGCCTGCCCGCTACGTCGGAGACCTCATTTTCTCCTTCGCCCGTTACCTTGGCGACCTTGCCTTGCTCGCCGGGGAGACCATGCGCGGTATCTTCCACGGCGAGGTGCGGCCGCAGTTGGTCGTCCAACAAATCTACGAGGTGGGGTTCCGCTCGCAGTTGGTCGTGCTCATCACGGGTGCGTTCACCGGTGCGGTCTTCGCCACACAGACCTACTTCCAGTTCCACCGCCTGCAAATGGATACCGCGGTGGGCCCGGTGGTTAGCGTTTCGATGTTCCGCGAGCTGGGCCCCGTGCTCTGCGGCCTCATGGTCGCCGGTCGGGTGGGTGCCGCGATGTCCGCCGAACTTGGCACGATGAAAGTGACCGAGCAACTCGATGCCCTCCGTGCTCTGGCCGTTCACCCCGTGGACTACCTCGTCGTTCCACGTTTTCTCGCCATGCTCGTTTCCATGCCGCTCCTCGTGGCCGAGTGCATCGGCGTCGGCATCCTTGCCGCCTACCTCTTGACCACGCAGATCCTCGGGGTCTCCGAGACTTATTACGTGCACAACATGCTCCACTTCACCGGTGGTCGCGACGTGGCCATGGGGCTGATCAAAGGGATGGTCTTTGGCGTGGTTATTGTTTTTGTCAGCTGCCACCAGGGACTCAATGCCCGCGAGGGGGCGGTTGGTGTCGGCCGCGCCACCACCGAGGCTGTGGTCATCGGTTCACTCTTCATTTTGGTCGTGAATTTTTTCCTCACCATGACCCTCAACATTTTCTTCCCCGCCGGCAAATGACCGAGCACGCCCACCCCAGCGAGGTCATTACGGTCGACAACCTTGTCCAGACGATCGGCGGTCAGGAAATCCTGCGCGGCTTCAGTCTCAAAGTTTACCAAGGAGAAACCCTGGTTCTCCTCGGCCGCAGCGGCGGGGGAAAAAGTGTGTTCTTGCGCCATCTGATCGGACTGATGCAGCCCGTTTCCGGCACCGTGACGGTCGGCCAAGAAGTCATTTCCGGCCTGCAAGAGCGCGAGTTGGCCAAGGTCCGGCGGTCGATGGGCATGCTTTTCCAGAATGGCGCGCTCTTTGATTCCTTGACTGTCGCGGACAACGTGGCCTTTCCCTTGCGGGAGCGCGGCGAAACGGACGAGACAATCGTGACTGCCAAGGTGGAAGAGGCGCTACAAATGGTCGACCTCGCCGGGCATGAGGCCAAGATGCCGGTCAACCTCAGCGGCGGGATGCGCAAGCGGGTCGCTTTGGCCCGCGCCCTGGTCAACCAGCCACGCTGTATGCTCTACGACGAGCCCACGGCAGGTCTGGATCCCATCGTGGCCGACAGCATTGATCTGCTCATCCGGCGGCTGCAGAGAAAACTCGGGGTGACCTCCATTGTGGTCACCCACGACATGAAAAGCACTTTCACCATCGCCGACCACGTCGCCCTGCTCCACGAGGGGCGTTGCTACTTCTACGGAACCTGCGACCAATTGCGCGCCTCGACGGATCCCGTGATTCGTGATTTTGTAGAAGGCCGGTCGCACGATGAGCCCTGAACACTATGTATAATCGCGATTCCCGCATCGAAACCAAGGTCGGCTTTTTCGTCATTGCCGGCCTCGCCGTGGTGGCCTTTCTTGTTGTCTACTTCGGACGGCTCGGCCAGGGCTTGGAAAAATTCTATGACCTGCAGGTTGATTTCCCCAACGCCAGCGGCCTGCTCGCCGGGGCCGACCTTCTTCTCGGGGGCGCCCGCATTGGGTACGTGGGCCGCGATCCGCGCGTTTTACCGGCCATGCAGGGAGTTGCGGTGGAACTGAAAGTGCGGGAGGAGGTAATACTTCCCTCCGCCTCCAAATTCATCATCGGGAGCTCTGGGTTGCTCGGGAACCGCTTCGTTGACGTTATTGTCCCGCCGGATGCCGACCTCGGGCAGCGATTGGAGCCAGGGTCGACCGTCGAGGGCCAACGGGAGACCGGCATCGAGGATCTCACCCGGGACAGTGCCGCTTTGATGGCCGACGTCCGCAAGGCAGTGGCCACGGTCAACACCACACTCGAGCGATTGGACAAGACCGCATTGAGCGAAGAATCGCTCCAAGATCTCCGGCAGACCCTGGCCAATCTGAAAAAGGGCAGCGAGGGCTTTGCCAATATCGACCAGACGAGCAAAGACCTTCAGGCTGCCGCGGCCGATGCACGCCGGCTCATGGCCTCGGCCCGCAGCGGATCGGGCCCCCTACCCATGATGCTCAACGATCAACAGGCCGCGACCGACCTCAAAGCACTCATCGCCAACCTGCGCCGGAACGGGGTGCTCTGGTACAAGGATTCACAAAAACCCACCCGCTGATCAGGGCGGCGCTTCCAATCTCGTGCGCGGCAGTTCGCGCACCTCGTCATTGACCAAGTGGACGATGCGCATCTCCGGGGTCTCGCGCAGCTGGGAGGAAAATCGGAAGACATCCTCGAAGACCGGCATCCGGCGGTCACCGTCTACCTCGCGCCGCACCTCGGTCAAATAAAGATCCCGGCAATACGGCAAGGCCGCGCGGTAAATTTCGGCCCCGCCAACCACGAAGACTTCGCTGTCGCCGGACGCTTGCCGCAATTGGCTCAAATCCCGAATGACTGCCACCCCGGGAATCTGCCAACCCTCCCGCCGACTCAAGACAATGGTCTGGCGCCCGGGGAGCGGCCGTCCGATCGATTCGTAGGTTACCCTCCCCATAAGCAGGGTGCCCCCCATGGTCAATTCCTTGAACCAACGCAGGTCTTCCGGAAGATGCCACGGAATGCGTCCGGCATGACCAATGACCCGGTTCACGGCCATGGCCGCCACGGCGATCATACGGCGACCGGCGCCTTGATTGCCGGATGCGGGTCGTAGCCTTCGAGGAGGAAATCTTCGTAGACAAACTCGTCCAACTCGCGCCTCTCCGGGGCGAGTTTCATCCGCGGCAAGGGCCGCGGCGCTCGCGCCAGTTGCTCCCGCGCCTGATCGAGATGATTGGTGTAAAGATGCAGGTCTCCGAAGGTGTGGATAAACTCTGCGGCCCGCAAACCGCAGACCTGCGCCACCATCATGGTGAGCAGCGCATAGGAAGCGATATTGAACGGCACACCGAGAAAAAGGTCCGCGCTGCGCTGGTAAAGTTGGCAGCGCAAGTCGCCTTGATCGACGTGAAATTGGAAAAGGAGATGGCACGGCGGCAGTGCCATCTGCCCGATCTCCGCCGGGTTCCAAGCCGAGACCATGATGCGCCGGCTGTCGGGCTGGGTGCGGATCAGGTGCACCGCTTCGGCCACTTGGTCGACGGTCTGGCCGTCCGGGCCGCGCCAAGTCCTCCATTGCGCTCCGTAGACCGGGCCGAGGTCGCCGTTGGCGTCCGCCCACTCCTCCCAAATGGTCACGCCGTTCCGCCGCAGATAGTCGACATTGGTCTCCCCACGGAGGAACCAGAGCAACTCGTGGATGATCGACCTCAGGTGGACTTTTTTTGTGGTGACGAGAGGAAACCCTTCCCGCAGGTCGAAGCGCGCTTGGGCACCGAAAACTCCAAGGGTACCGGTGCCGGTCCGGTCATGGCGCGGACTCCCCTGCTCGAGGACCATTTTGAGAAGGCGATGGTATTCTTGCACGCCCGCTTTTTAGCTCAGGAGCAACCGCTTTGGCCATGACCGAAACGCCGAAGCGGTTTGCCCCAGCCCGACTGTGTCGTTAGCCTGCGCAGCGTGGAACTTATCATCCTTGGCAGTGGGAGCAGCGGAAACACCGCGGTCCTGCGGGCAGAGGGACAAACTATCCTTCTCGACGCGGGATTGAGCGCGCGGAAAACCCTTCAGCGCCTCGCCTTGGCCGGCGTCGACCCCGGCGAAATTTCCGCCATTCTCCTCACCCACGAACATGGGGACCATACCGGGGGATTGCCCGTCCTGCTGCGCTCCCTGCAGTGCCCGGTATACGCCACGCGACTGACCGCCGAAGAGGTTCGCGGGCAAGACGGGCGCAATGCCACTGCCGATTGGCGCCTTTTTTCGACTGGGGGTCGTTTTTCCCTCGGCGCATTCGAGGTCACCGCCTTTTCCGTACCCCATGACGCCTCGGATCCGGTCGGCTTCACCATCCGCTGCCGCTCGCTTTCGCTCGGCCTCCTGACAGACCTCGGGCACGCCAACCACTCGGTGGTTCATCACGTGACCGGTGTCGATTGCCTGTTCATCGAAGCTAATCACGACGAGGAACTGCTCCGAGCCGATAACAAACGACCTTTCTCCATCAAGCAGCGCATTATGTCGCCGCATGGCCACCTCTCCAACCGTGCGGCGGCTGACCTCGCGGTGCGTGCGCGCACCGCAACCCTCCGCCACGTAGTGCTCGGACACCTGAGCCGCGACTGCAACCGTCCCGAGTTGGCTGCCGCACTCGTCAGCGGGGCCTTGAATGATTCCACCGTCAACGTCGTTTGCGCACCGGAAGACGGTATCTCCGAATCCTTTGCCGCCGTGGTCCGCCTCACCCTCCCTGCATAGCTTGGCCAACGGCCGAGAGAAGGAATGTTGTCGCCAGCACCGCAATCGCGACCCAGAAGAGCAGAAAGAGAAGGGCCGGCAAAATGACCGCCACCGCCGCGCGGGTCCGCGAGATTTCGTGCACCACCGACAAGCCGATCACCTTGAGCACCAAATTGCTGGCCATGGCCGCCAGCACCCCGATGAGGGGGAGCAACTGCAACACGTAGGACGACCCCCCCGCATAACTCACCACGCGGAATGTCGCCTGAAACGGCCGCCGCGCGCCCCCGACCAGGAGTAAGGCGCCATGGGTCAGAAGGGACGAAAAAAAAGCTTCAAAGATGACGTAAAGCGGCAGCATGACAATCGACGCACCAATAATGACCGGCGAAGACATCCAGGAGGCAAGCATCGCTTCGCTGCCGGACGCTTCCGCGGCGCCGACCGACTGCCAGACGGCCTGATAGAAGATCGCCGCCATACCGGCGACACTACCGAGGATGACGTAGTAAAAAAGCGGCGCGCCCAACCCGCCCGTGCGCCCCATGGCCGTAAAGGCATTTGTTGGCTCGAGTAAAAAAAGACGGATCGTTTCAAACAAGGCCGTCAGCATTCCCCTTTCGCCGCGGAATTCCCATGGAGGACCAGCTTGCGGCTTGGCCTCTCCTGTCACCGCTTGGGCCTGCTCATCGGCCGGAGCAAACTCATCGATGACCTCGGAAAGCGGCCGCCACGAAACCATCCCGTCCCGCCATGCGAGGTCGCCCGCGAGGAATCTTCCGTCTCCATAACCCGTGCGGAGTTCCTCCGGGGTGAATTGTCCCAACGACTGCCCGGCGCGACTGAGGTGAATCTTCATCGGAGAAGATTTTTCCGTCCCGTCCCGCGGCGTCAATCACCATTGTTGCCCGGAGGAACCAGAGTTGCTTTTCCCCCGAACGACGACAACCATTGGGCTCATGGCTCTGACCAACAGCTCTCCCTTTACTCCGGGCATTCTTTTGCCTCAGTTCTCCCTGCCCGACGTCACCACGGGTCACACTGTCACAGCAAAAGATTTTGCCGCTTCGCCTCTTTTGGTTGTTATTTTTCTCTGCCGCCATTGCCCTTATGTCGTCCATGTTTTGCCCGAAATCCCTCGCCTTGCCGCGGATTACCTCCCCCGTGGCGCAGCTTTCGTCGGCATTAGTTCGAACGACGCCGCAAGCTACCCCGAGGACTCGCCGGAAAATCTCGCGAGAATGGCGAGAGATCACGTCATTCCGTTTCCCATCCTCCACGATGCCTCGCAGGAAACGGCACGCGCTTTTGAGGCCGCCTGCACACCCGAGTTCTATGTCTATGACGCTGGGCGGACCTTGCGCTATCATGGACGCCTCGACGGCAGCACCCCTGGCAATGGGCAGCCGTGCGATGGCTCTGAGCTCCGCCGTGCGCTTGACACCTTGGTCGCCGGGCTTCCCTTGCTAGAAGCGCAACATCCGAGTACGGGCTGCAACATCAAGTGGAAGTAGCATCGCCCCCCGGCAAGACTCCCGCGGTCGCCGCCCGCAACCACCACCCGACGCATCACCACGGCGTCTTCCGTTTGCGCTATGGCCACCCACTACCCTTCGGGGCCAGTCTTGTTCCCGGGGGAATCAACTTTTCGGTTTTCTCCTCGCACGCCACCTCGTGCACCCTAGTTTTGTTCGAAAGGGACGCTTTACGCCCTTTTGCCGAGATCCCTTTCCCGCCGGAATTCCGGATGGGCGACGTCTTCGCCATGATGGTCTTCGATCTCAATCCCGAAAGAATTGAATACGGCTACCGCATGGAGGGGCCCTTCAATCCCCGCGCTGGGCATCGTTTCGACCGGCGTCACATCCTGCTCGATCCTTTCGCCCGTTCCGTCGGCGGACGTCCGGTTTTTGGCGGGCTTTCGGGGCCGCGCAACATTTTTCCGCACCGTGGGCGAATTCCGGAAAACAACTTCGACTGGGAACACGACAGGCCTCTCGACCTTCCTGTTTCCGAACTGATCATCTACGAGTTGCATGTCCGAGGTTTCACCCGTCACTCGTCTTCCGGGGTGGCTCATCCGGGCACCTTTGACGGTTTGCGCGAAAGAATTCCTCATCTCGTCGACCTCGGAATCAATTGTGTCGAACTCATGCCCATCTTTGAATTCGACGAGCACGAAAGCACACGGGTGAATCCCCTCACCAATGAGCGGCTTTGCAACTACTGGGGCTACAGCACCTTAGCATTCCGCGCTCCCAAGGCCGGTTTTGCCGCCGGCGGCCGGCACGGTCAGGAGGTCAACGAGCTCAAGGAATTGGTCAAGGCGTTTCACGCGGCCGGGATCCAGGTGATTCTCGACGTCGTCTTCAACCACACGGCGGAAGGAGACGCCACCGGGCCAGTCATTTCTTTCCGCGGACTGGACAACAAAACCTATTACCTCCTCACTCCGGACGGCGCCTACCTGAATTTCAGTGGCTGCGGAAACACCCTCGATTGCAACCACCCGGTAGTCCGCGATTTTGTCCTCGATTGCCTCCGCTACTGGGCGGCCGAATACCACATCGACGGCTTTCGTTTCGACCTCGCGTCCGTGCTCGGCCGTGATTCGCAGGGCCATCCCCTGCCCAACCCGCCCCTCCTCGAATCGATTGCCTACGATCCGGTTTTGGCTCATTGCGAACTCATCGCCGAGGCCTGGGATGCAGGTGGGCTCTACCAAGTCGGCAATTTTCCCAGCTACGGACGCTGGATGGAATGGAATGGGAAATACCGTGATGCGGCCCGCCGCTTCCTCCGCGGCGATGACAATTCCGCGGCTGAAATGGTGCAACGCATCATGGGTTCGCCAGACCTCTACCGCGAAAGTGGCCGGAAGCCATCTGCCTCGGTCAATTTTATCACCTGCCACGATGGGTTTACCCTCGCCGACCTTTTTGCCTACGCAAAAAAATACAATCTCGAGAATGGTGAAAGTGATGCGGATGGCGGCAACGAGAATTACTCGTCGAACTGCGGGGCAGAAGGACCCACGGACGAGGGTACGGTCAACGAGTTGCGGCTGCGCTGCGCGAAAAATGCCATGACCATCCTTCTCGTCAGCCAAGGCGTGCCCATGCTTTTTATGGGAGACGAAATGGGACGCACCCAGCGTGGCAACAATAATGCCTATTGCCACGACGAGGAATGGAATTGGCTCGACTGGGGACTGGCCGCCCGGGAGGCCGACCTGTTGCGCTACGTCCGCCTGCTCGTCGCCTTCCGGCGCGACCATGCCAGTTTGCACCGGGCCGACTGGTTCACCGGGGAGGATGAGGTCGGTAGCGGCTACGCGGACATTTCTTGGCATGGGGTCCAACCGGCTCAGGCGGACTGGAGTGAGCGCAGCCACTCCCTTGCCTTCCTGATCTGCGGCGGCCACGATCGCGCCCTCGGCGGGCGTGGAGATTTTTTCTACGCTGCCTTCAACATGCACACCGAGGCTCTCGATTTCACACTTCCCGGCCTGCCGGCCAATTACCGCTGGTCGCTGCTGGCCGACACGGCACAGTCTTCACCGCACGACATCCACCAACCCGGGGCCGGGCCGCAACTCGAAGACCACGCGGTTGTTCGCCTCGTGGCAAAAAGTTGCGTTCTGGCCCTTGGACGCGAGCCAGACTGAGATGGCCACCACCCCCGCGAGCAAGACCGGCAAGCGCCTGTCGGTTATGGCCTGGATTGAGGACGCCTACGGGGCTGTTGTCCTGGTCAAGCAAGCAAAGGGCAGCCGCCGTTGGTCCCTGCCAGGCGGCAAAGTCAACACGGGCGAAGCTCTGATCAATGCGTTGCGCCGCGAGGTGCGCGAGGAAATCGGCATGCAAATCGCAACCGCTGCGCCGATCGACATTCTCGACCGCCCGCGCTCCGCCTCCGTCACCATCCTTTATCGTGTTCTGCTCAAACCTGGCGTGATGAAACCCCGGGCCGGGGAAATCGATAAGATCGCCATCCGGCGTCGCCTGCCCAAGGAAGCTTCCGAAGCAGCAGTGTATTTTTGGAGGCGCGCCCAGCACTCGTTTGAACCCCTCTCGCTTCTCATTCATCCCGCCGGCACGAAAAGCCGGCACGGGAGTTAAGACCGTCTTCGTGCACTTGCCTTGACCATGCATACGGTGGAAATCATCGGCGGCGGATTGGCCGGGCTGGCTCTGGGCCTCGGACTCCGCGCCCGGGGCGTTCCCGTGCGACTTATTGAGGCAGGCAAGTACCCGCGACATCGCGTCTGTGGCGAGTTCATCACCGGCCTCGACCATGATACCCGCCAGGAACTGCAACTGACCGATATTCTGGCCGGAGCACGCCAGGCCCGCGGTGTCCTTTGGGCGGAACCGGGGCGCCCCAGTGTGCGGCATGATTTACCCGAGGTGGCCCTTTGTCTCAGCCGCTACCGCTTGGATCAAGCCATGGCCTCCGCCTTCGCTGCGGCCGGCGGTGACTTGCGCACGGGGTGCCGCGGCCCGTCCGATGCGCAACCGGGGCGCATCATGGCCAGCGGAAGACGTCCCCAGGCCGGTTCACGCTGGGTCGGCCTCAAGCAGCATTTCCATCAGCTGGATTTGCGGGAGGACCTCGAACTTCATCTTGGTCAAGGGGCTTACGTGGGTCTAACCCGGATCGAAGGCCGGGCCGTTAATGTGTGCGGCTTGTTTCCGCGTCCCGGCCGTGGTGAGGCCTGCGGGTTAATCGATCGCGTGCGCGCGGCCGGACTCGCCTCTCTCGCGCTCCGTCTGGAATCCGCCACCCCGGTCGAAGCGAGCGCCTGCGCCGTGGCCGGCCTCGACTATGGCCGGCCAGCTCCGCAACCGGCTGCCCTCGGCGACTACCACGGACTCATTCCTCCCTTCACCGGTCACGGTATGACCGTGGCCATGCAAAGCGCCGCTCTCGCGGCACGCCGCCTCGAACCATGGGCAAGGGGACGTTTTACCTGGGACGAAATGCTCGCCTTGCTCCAGCAGGACCTGCGCCGGCGTTTCGCCCGAAAATTGGCTTGGGGCCGGGTTCTTCACCCGTGGCTTCTTGTCCCGCAGGGGCGTTGGGTTGTTCACCTGTTGCACCGCTGGGGAGCCCTACCCCTCGGACCCCTTTACCGCCTCTGCCATTGAGTTCCATGCACCTCCACGCTCTGGCCACGGCCACCCCACCCCACTCGTTGACCCAAATCGAGTGCCTTGATCTCGTGCGCAACTCCCCGGCACTGCAGCGGGATCTGGACCGCCGCTCCCGCCTTATGCTTTCGAGCATTCTGCGCGGCGACTCGGGTATCGCGCGGCGGCAATTCGCCACCCGCGATGTCGGGCGACTTTTCGCGCTGGAAGCAGATGAACTGAATGAGGAATTCCGTCATTCTGCCCCCTCCCTAGCCTCCCAGGCACTCCGCCCCGCATTGCAGGCAGCTGGGGTTGAGCCGCACGAAGTCGACGCCTTGGTGGTGTGCACCTGCACCGGTTACCTTTGCCCTGGCGTGAGTAGCTATGTTGCGGAGTCTCTCGGCTTGCGGAACGATGCGTGGCTTCAAGATTTGGTCGGACTCGGCTGCGGTGCGGCTATCCCCGCCCTGCGGGCGGTCAACGGTGTCCTGGCCTCCCACCCGGCAGCCACCGTCGCCTGCGTGGCGGTCGAAGTCTGCTCTGCCGCGTTCTACCTCGACAATGACCCCGGCGTCATCATCAGTGCCTGTTTGTTCGGGGATGGCGCGGCGGCCAGCATCTGGCGCTCGCAACCGGGCCCTACGGGCGTCCGATGCCATTCGTACGACACGCACCACGACCCAGAAAACCGCGACCGTATCCGGTTTGAGCAACGCGGTGGCAAGTTGCGGAATTTGCTCCATCCCTCCGTACCTCGCCTGGCCGCCGGTGCCGTACGAGACCTTTATCATCGCGCGACCGCCTGCCATGGGCCGCCGATCGCCCGCATCCTCAGCCACGCGGGCGGCAAAGACGTGCTTGCCGCCCTGGAAGCAGAACTGCCCGGGCACGACCTCTCCATTTCGCGGGAAATTTTGCGCCGCCACGGCAATATGAGCAGTCCCTCGGTTCTCTTTGCCTTGGCTGAAGCGCTGAGCGAAGACCGGCCGCGGCCATCGGAAGATTGGTGGCTCACCTCGTTCGGCGCAGGGTTCAGTGCCCACGCCTGCCGACTCAGCGCCGCTTAGAAACGGATCGGCGGCGGCGCAGGCAGACTCATGGCCGGCCTTTCTGTTTGCACCGCGGCCGAAACCCCGGCGGCTTGAGCCGGACGGACTTCCGGGATGGCACTGTCCGCGCCGCCAACCGTTCCAGCGGGTAGAACAAACGCATTGACAGCCACGGCTTCGGCCACCGGCATTTCCGCGGCCATACCTCCCATAGAAGCGGGGGAAACACTTTGGTAGGGATCCGCCGCGCCGACCACCGGGAGCGAGGAAACATCGACCGGACGGATCTTGCTCAGGTCGATCGCGGCGGCGGCGCGCGGCCACTCCTCCTCGGAAAACTCCTTCACATAAGATTGCGGCCCGCCCGAATGGAGAGGACAGGCGGCGGTTGGCGCTTTGCCAATGCGCGCGTATTCGGTGTACGCGGTCGACTCGGTGACCTCCGTCCCGTCGGGACGCCTGATTTTCTCGATGCACTTGTCCGTGGCGAGGTCCCCGCTGAGGCGGCACACCTGCACCTGCTCGACGGTGACCGGGGCTTTGAGCGGGCTGGACGGAAAATCCCCGCGTGAAGCATTCATCACATCGACCCAGACCGGAAGGGCGAGGTCACGGCTAAAAGCACCGCGAAAAATCTGCTGCGGCTTGTCAAACCCCATCCACACTCCGCAGGTCAGCTTCTCATCGTAGCCCAGAAACCATAAATCGGTGAACCCGTAGGATGTTCCCGTCTTGCCGGCCGCCCCGGCCACAGCCAAGCCGTAATCGGTCATTGCCTTCGAGGCAGTCCCCCGGGCCAGCGCGTCGGTCATCAGACTGTGCACCTGCCATGCGGTGGCAGCGGAAACAACCTCTTTGCGTTCTTCCGTCCGCCGATAAATGGTTTCGCCCTCGCCGTCATCAATACGGTCTATGATGTGCGTTCGTGCGGGACGGGACCCGCCGCCCGGGAACATGGTGTAGGCAAGGGTCGACTCTTCCAAGGTGAATTCGCTCGATCCGAGGTAGGCATTGGCAAAAGGGCGCAGCGGCGAGCCGATCCCGGCATCTTTGGTCAGCTTGCCCAACGCATCGAGGCCAGTTTTGAAACCGACCCGGACCACCGCGGCATTTTTACCCCGCACAAAGGCATCCCGCACCGTGACCTCACCCTCGTATTCGTTGTCGGCCCGTTCCACTCCCCACTCCCCGAGCACCCCCGAACTGCCGCCGATGCCGACCAACCGGTTGTCCAGCGCCCAGTCTTGCACGACCGCCCCAGGGAAGACGCCTTTTTCGAAGGCTGCGGCATAGAGCAGGGGGACAAAAGCCGTGCCCAGAGGACGGCGGCCTTGCACGCTGCGGTTGTATTCGCTGTGACGAAAATCACGACCGCCGACCATGACAACGATACCGCCGCTGAGGTTGTCGAGCACGAGGACGGCTCCCTGCAGATAGGTCGGGGGCATGGTGTTGGAAGCACCTGGCTTCGGCGGACGCGCGTCATAGCGGCGGCGAAAATCCTCGAATGTTTCGTTGGCATATCCCGGCCGTTTCTCCACTTCGGCAAGCCGCCGTTGCAGTGCGCGCTCAGCCACGCGCTGCATCTCCGCATCAATGGTGGTGTAAATGCGAAATCCGCCGTTCATGGCCCGCTCAAAACCAAGCGAAGCAATGGCCTGCTGGCGGATGTGGTCGAGCGCGTAAGACTCTTTGACCGGGCTGGGCCGCTCCCGAATCACCAGCTGGTCCGCCACCGCTTTCTGATATTCGAGGCCAGTGAGAAAGCCCATGTCGCGCATTTGCCTGAGCACGACATCGCGATTTTCACGGGCACCTGCGGGATTGGCCCAGGGAGAAAGACTGTTCGGGCTCTTGAGAAGTCCGGCCAAGGTGGCCGCCTGCGAAGCTGTAAGTTCCGCAGCGGAAACCCCGAAATAGCCCCGCGCCGCCGCCTCCGCACCGTAAAGACCGCCGCCGAAGTAGACGCGGTTGAGATACATCTCCATGATTTTTTCCTTGGGAAATTTTTTCTCGATCTGCACGGCTAGCGCCATCTCAAGGAGCTTGCGACGATAGGTCCGCTCTTTCAGGTCGAAGGAGTTGCGCGCCAGTTGCTGCGTGACCGTGCTCGCCCCCTGACGGATACGTCCTGCCGTCCAATTGGCCTGAGCGGCCCGGACTATGCCCCAATAATCCACGCCCGTGTGCTCCCAGAATCGTTGGTCCTCGGCCGCGACAACTGCTTTGACCAGCCAAGGCGACAGCTTCTCATAGGGGACCGGATCACGGTTCTGGATAAAGATCTTACCCATCAGGTCGCCCTTGCGGTCGTAAATGAGCGAGGCTGACTCCATGCGCTCGAGCCGGCTGAGATCAAACTGTCCGGCCAGGATCAGAAACTCGGAACGAGCCGAAAGGACAACGACAGCACCCACGGCCGCACCGAGCAGAATGAGAAGCAAGGGCAGTAGCAACAGCCAGCGCCAGGCTCGTCGGCGGCGAGGCTGCGGGTCATTCTCCCAAGAGTATTTCTGGCTTGGCATGCCTTGTGTGCGATGTTGGCCAGTCGGCGAACGCGGACACCCGCGGACGGGCACCGGGCCAAGACAACTGGACTTGCACCCTACACCATTGCAGGGTCGTTAGCCAAGATGGACGAACACCGAAGCCAGAACCAGTCCGTCCTTTACTGGGACGCGGACTGCGCCTTCTGCCGGCGCTGGGTCGAGCGGTGGCAAGCTGGCACCGGCGAAGCGGTCATTTATCGCACCCTGCAAGCAGCACCGCCCGACGTCATGGCCGCGGCCGGTGGCGAGCCTTTCCAGCGCATCGTGATGTCCTGCCCGGACGGGTCCCTCATCACCGGCGCCCATGCGGCACTGGCCGCTCTGGCCGCGGACCAGCCCGGGAGCAATCTGCTGCTGCGTGCTTACCATACCCTGCCGCTGTTCCGCCAGATCGCCGAAGCCGCCTACCATTGGGTGGCCAGACACCGGAGTTGGTGTGCCATTATGACAAACTTTTTCTGGGGACGCGAAACGCTGGTCACAAGATACTGCATTTCCGGATATTTTTTCCCCCGTCTCATCGGCCTGATCTATGTCTTCGCCTTCCTCTCGCTCTGGTCGCAGATCGACGGGTTGGCCGGGTCCCTGGGAATTCTGCCGGTCGAGGCTCACCTCACAACGGTGAAGGAGAGCTTCACGGCGGCCGACCATCCATGGTCTGCCTGGTGGGCGGTACCGAGCCTCCTCTGGTTCGGATCCAGCGACCTCATGCTCCACCTGTGGCTTGCCGCGGGAACGGCTGCCTCGGTGGCACTCGTCCTCGGCCTGCTCCCGGCGGTCTCCGCCCTCACTGCTTGGATTTGCTACCTCTCGTTGGCCTCCGCGGTCCCGCTTTTTCTCAATTTCCAGTGGGATGCACTCCTGCTCGAGGCAGGCCTGCTGGTTGTCTTCTACGTTCCTTGGTCACTGCGCGCGCCCTGCGGCGCCTCGGCCCCGCCATGGGCCGCCCGTCTTCTCGTCTGGTGGCTTCTTTTTCGTCTGATGTTCGAATCCGGCTTGGTCAAGCTCTACGGCTTCGACGCCACCGGACGCAACACATGGCTCGAAGGCACCGCGCTGGACTACCACTATTTCACCCAGCCAATTCCGGTCTGGACAAGTTGGTGGTTCGCGCAATGCCCCGACTGGTTCCATGTTCTTTCCCTCACCGTTGTCTTCGCCATCGAATTGCTCGGGCCATTTTTTATAATCGGTCCGCGGCGCCTGCGGATGGCCGCATTTTGGGCCTTCAGCTTGCTCATGGTTCTCATCATGGCCTCCGGCCACTACGGCTTCTTCAACCTGCTGACCCTTGCTCTCTGCGTCAGTTTGGTCGACGACGCCTGCTGGCCCTCTTGGCTGCGGCAGCGCTTCGCCGGGAGTACCGTGGCCACAGCGGCGTGGCCCGCGCGCCTTCGAGGCAAACTTTTGCCCTGGTTTGCCATGCTCATAGTGGTTCTCACCACCCTGCAACTGCTCGTCGTCCTGCGGTTTGTCCATCCGTCGGCGGTTGCACCCCTGCTCGGAGCATTTGCCCCACTGCGCAGTGCGAATTCGTACGGACTCTTCAGTGTAATGACGACCGAGCGTCCGGAAATCACCATCGAAGCCAGCGTGGACGGCCGTAATTGGCAGCCTTACCGTTTTCGCTACCAAATGGCGGCGAATAAAAACACCCTGCCCTTTTTGTTGCCTCACATGCCCCGGTTGGATTGGCAGATGTGGTTTGCCGCTTTGGAATACCGTTCCTCGGGTCAACCCCCGGGATGGATCATGCCCCTGCTCGGCCGCCTGCAGGAGCAGTCCGGCCCGGTTCTTGGCTTGCTTTATCCGGACGGCAATCCGGATTTGTCGCCGTCCTTTTTTCGCTTGCGTCTCGACTTGCTGACCTTCGCGCCGCGTGAAATGCATGCCGCCACCGGATGTGTGTGGCAGGCATCACCCCTGCCCGGCTACACCATCGAGGGCAATCTCCAGCGCTGAGTTGGCCGGCGGAAGGTCCGGCGACATCTGCACTGGATCGGGGCAATCACCCGGACATCGTCCGTCCCCTCCCCGGCCAAAGCCAGGCGAGGCCCTTTTTTCGCGTTGTCGAAACTTCCCTTCCGAGGATGATTGTGTCATTATTGCCAATTATGTTTACGGGTTTGGTACGCGAAGTTGGTCAGGTTGTTTGGTTGCGCCGCTCCGACCGCATTGTGCAGCTCCTGGTCAAAGGCCCCCGCACGGCGACACGAGTGCGGGTTGGGGAAAGTGTCTCGGTTAATGGCTGCTGCCTTACGGTGACCGCCCAGCGCGAGGACCAATTTATGTTCGACCTGCTCGCCGAAAGCCTGGACCGGACCAACCTCGGACACCTCAAACCCGGGCGCCCGGTAAATTTGGAGCGCGCCCTGCGGGTGGATGGAAGGCTTGGCGGTCATTTTGTCCAGGGTCATGTTGATGGCACCGCCCAAGTTGTTGCTCTGGAAGAAAAAGGACCTGATCTGCGCATCGATATCGCGCTCCCTGAAGAATTTGCCCGCTATGTGGTTTACAAAGGATCCATCGCGATCAACGGCGTCAGCCTCACCGTCTCCGCCGTCAATCCAGCAAACTTCTCAGTATGGGTCATCCCCCACACCTTGGAAAACACCAACCTCGGCGACCTCGAAGCCGGTGATCTGGTCAATTTGGAATTCGATATTCTCGCCAAGTACGTGGAGCGCCTGATGGAAACACGCGGGCCGGAGCGCTGAGCCCCACGATCAGGGCTGGCTCGTGACGATTTCCAGCTGATCGGGGGTAGTGATCCGTATCTGAAGCTGGCGGCCTTTGTAGTTCTCCAGCGTGCCGCGCACGAGGACTTGCTGGTTCACATACTGGTCAAAACCTTCCGGAAACTTGTCGTAGGACATGCGAAAAACCACCGCCACCAATCCGGACTTCCGATCGCCGAAGTTGAGGAAGGTGATTCCGCCGTTGGCATCCTGGCCGACATTTTTGATCACTCCTTCAACCGCCACCTCCGAGCCGACACTTGACTGCAGGCCGGCCACATCTTCGGCCGGCAAGACATCCGCCCCGGGGGACGTTCCGCGGGCGGAGGGGAGCGTGGCTTCGCCCGTCCCGGACCGGAGCGAATCGGTGACTGCCGGCGCTTCATCGCTTCCATCCGTCTCGGTGGCCGTTTCTGAAGGTGCCGGCAGATCGCGACCGAGGACTTCCTCTATCTGCTCCTCACCAAGATTCGTGGGATGCCCCGCCCAGACAACTTTGCCCGAAGCGTCGGCGAGAAAAGCATGGGGTATGCCATCCACCCCCATCTCCCGGTTGAGCTTGCCCCCGGAGTCGGTGGCCACGGCGTAGTCCATCGGGGTGGTCCTTTGGAACTTGCGAATGACGCCGGAGGATTCGTCGGTGACCCCGATAATAACCAGTCCGCGGTCTTTGTATTTCGCGTGGAGTTCGTTGAGATGCGGAATACTTTCCCGGCAAGGGGGACACCACGTCGCCCAAAACTCGAGCAGCACCGGCTTTCCCGCTTGGACCGGATCGGGGCCGAGAAAGTTTAGCCGCATATCCGGCAAGGATTCACCGATGGAAACAGCTTCCGCCGGACAACAAGCCAACGAAAGCGCAGTCAGACATATCACGCAGAGGGAGTTAATTTTCACAAGACTGATTGAACGGCGTGAGCGACCTTCGGGCAAGAGCGCGCTCTCGACCCCGGGCCTGCCATCGAAGTTTGAGGCCGCAAGACTGCCCGCCCGGCTGACTATCCGTCTCCGCATGGGTCTCAGGCCTGCCCCACCGGCCTGCCCTCTGGCGCGCTTCGCGGCTTGGGCTGCTGGCGTGCCAGATGCCAGCCGAACAACTTCATGACCAAAAGATGCATCGGCGCCTGCGTGATGCGGTAAAACCACCATGGCAAGGAGGGGCTGTAGTTGAAGATCGCGGCCAATACACTCCGCCGGTCCGGACTTTCCCGGAACTCGAGCCGCGCCGGGGCCCGGCCGTCGGGAACATCGTCTGCCCTGACCAGCAACCCGCCGGTAATGTAGTAGAGCGGACGGTCGACCGACGAACGGTTGCTAGAATAGCTCAGCTCGAGCAACGGACGGCGGAGGCCGGACACGCGGAAAGCCAGATTGAGTTGATCGTCGACCGTCACCCGCAGGACCCGCCGGAAGAGCGACGGGAGCCAACTGGCATACTCGCGCGCCACCCACGTGGCATCATAGCCCGGCGGAAGCGGCAACCGTTGGATGGAGCACACATAGCGACCTTGCTCGCTGTGCACGTGGCGCCGGGCCAAATGCTGGTCGATTTCGGGAGCCGGCGCCTTGACGCCCGGCAGCGCCTCCTCCAAAGCCTCGTCAAACGATTGCGGCTCGATCCCCGCCCTCTCCTGCAAAGTCGGGGAATGCGCCACCATGGCATGACGCAAACTTTCGACCAGCGGGGCAATAAGCTCACGGTGTCCGCCGGTCACCAACCGCACCCCGAGCACGCCCAGCCGGGTCGGAATAAAAGGCAGGGCGATGATCAGGCGCTTTTTTCCCAGCCGCACGGCGGTGCGCCGCATGAGATCGAGATAAGTCATCACCTCGGCCCCGCCGAGGTCGAAGGCGCGGCCATACATTTCCTCCCGACCCACGCAAAAACGCAGCAACTTGACCACATCGCGCAAACCGACCGGTTGGGTCATCGACCGCGTCCAGTGCGGACACAACAAGACCGGCGAGCGTTCCACCAATCTCGCCACAATGCGGAAGGACGACCCTTGCGCGCCGACGATCAGCCCCGCGCGCAAACTGGTGACCGGCACACCACGTGCCGCCAACACACGCTCTACCTCGAGACGGCTGGCCAAGTGACGCGACAACTGGGTGTCGTCCGGAATGATGCCTCCCAGATAAAGGATTTGCTTCACGCCGGCCCGCGCGGCCGAACGGGCAAAGTTGTCGGCCAGAATGAAATCCATGTCTTCGAACCGCGCCTGAGTCAGCCGGGCCGGCAGCATCGAATGAACGAGATAGACCGCGTAGTCCGCACCCTCGAGGGCGCGTTCCGTCTGCAGCATGGAGAACAGATCGCATTGCCGCCATTCCACGCCCGTCAGTTCCGCTGCCGGCGAACGCCGCAGGGCAATCACATCGAAGTCCGCGGCCAGCACTGGAAGCAAAGCCGTGCCGACAAAACCGGAGGCACCGGCCACCGCAACCACCGGACGCTTTTTGCCTGCCACCATGCCGCCATCAAACACGCCCGGGCCGCGGGGGCAAGCCCTTCGGTCAGCCCGCTTGCTTCTTCAGCAGGTCGCGAATCTCGGTCAGCACCTTTTCCTCGGCCGAAGGCTCGGGCGGAGCCGCCGGTTTGTCGGCTTCCTTTGCCTTCAGCGCGTTGATTCCTTTGACCAGCAGGAAAATCGCCCACGCGATGATCACGAACTGGATGGCGACGGTGACAAAGTTGCCGTAATTCAAGGTCGGCGCCCCGGCCGCTTGGGCCACGGCCAAAGTTTCGTAGGCCTTGCCGTCGAGGCTGATATAGAGCTGACTGAAGTCCACGGTGCCAAGGATCAACCCGATCGGCGGCATGATGATGTCGTCGACCAGCGAGGAGACAATTTTCCCGAAAGCCGCGCCGATCACTACGCCAACGGCGAGGTCAATGGCATTGCCTTTGGCGATAAAGGTTTTGAATTCGTTCAACATAGAACCCAACAACTGAACGCCCTCCGCCTCGCGCACCAGCAAAAAACGCTGTTGTTGACACGGATCGCCCTGACGCTTCCTATCGCAGAATGCGCCTCCTGCTTCTCCTTCTCGCCTCCATCGCGGTTACCACCGCCGAACCTATCCCGCTCCGCGTGGGCATGGACCTTTCCTACCCGCCATTCGAGACGATCGGGCCCGATGGAAAGCCCGCCGGCATCTCGGTTGAACTAGCCCAAGGGCTAGCCGATAGCCTGGGACGTCCACTTGTCATTGAAAACATCTCCTTCCTGGGGCTCATTCCCTCGCTCAAATCCGGCAAGATTGACGTCATCATTTCCTCCATGACCGCGACGCCCGAGCGGGCCAAAGCCGTCGCTTTTTCCGAACCGTACCTGACCGCAGGTCTGGCCGCCCTCGTGCCCGCCGCCAGCAGGGCCCAAGGACTCTCCGACCTCGATCAACCCGGCCGTACCATCGTGGTCCGCCAAGGCACCACGGGCGAAGTGTTTGCCCGGACCCATGTGCACAAGGCTGCCCTCATCAGGTTGGAAAAAGAGAGCGCCTGCGTCCTTGAGGTCACCCAAGGCAAGGCCGACGCTTTCATTTACGACCAGATGTCGGTTTACCAAAATGCCAAGCGCAACCCGCGAACCACCCGGCCCATGCTCAATCCCCTACAAAAAGAGTCGTGGGCTATTGCCGTGCGCCAAGGCGACGAGGAACTTCGCACGCAGGTCAATACCTTCCTGACTGACTTCCGCGCGGACGGAGGCTTCGACCGGTTGGCCGACAAATATCTGACCGAGGAAAAGTCCGCCTTCGCTGCTCTGGGGGTCCCGTTTTTCTTCTAGTCCCGGAGGGGGGCGCTTTCGCTTTCCCGCACAAGAATCGCTGCGCCCCGAGGCGACAAAAGAAGCTTATTTGCACCATCGTGCTTGGCGGCGAGCTCGGTGTTGTTCCAAAGATCGCGCCACTTACCGTTGAGGGCCAACTCTGCGACCTGTTCGTGGTCGGAATTGTTCAGTATCACGACAACCTCCTCATGGTCCAACTCGCGGCGAAATCCGTAAAGCTGACGATCATCGTCCACGATGAGCGGCTCAAAAGTTCCCCTTCTCAGCGACGGCAGGGCGTGCCTCAGAACGATAAGCCTTTTGTAGTGATCGAACAGCTCCTGGTTCACCTCCACCTTATCCGGGATGTCCCTAGATGACCCGTCGGGCAAAACAACCTCGTCCTCATAGACCAGATCAGCCCAAACCATCGGCTTGCGGCAGTCCGGGTCGTTTGCACCCCACATCCCGACTTCATCGCCATAATAGATCATCGGCGCACCCACGTAGGTCATCTGCAGCACGGCGAAGAGCTTTTGTGACTCCAGTTCCCCGGGCGTCGGCTTGCGCGGGTTGTATTGGCCGTTCTCCACCTTGGAAAACTCGAAGTAAGCCTGCCAGTTGCCGGCATGCTCCCGGTCGCGGTTGACAATGTGGGATCCGATTCGATCCGTATCGTGGCTGCCGAAAAGATTCTGCTGCACCTCGGCCACCCCGGCGGGAAAAGCTTCGCGCAACTCCCGCAGGCGGCGGTCGAACTCACTTGTGCTGATCCGGGATTTGTCATCGGCGAAATAGTCGGAGCAGGCAAATGCGAAGTTGTAGTTCATCACCGCATCAAATTCATCGCCCTGCAGATAAGGTTTCAGTTGAGGCACCGGATCAATGAGTTCGGCCGTGACGTAAGCCTCGGGATTCACTTCTTTCACCACCTTGCGCCACTTTTTCCAGAAGGGATGGGCCACGCAAAAAGCCACATCAAGCCGCCACCCATCAATGCCGTCGGAGGGATCACCATCACCATCCGGATCCATCCATCGCCTCGTCGCTGCAAATATGTAATCCCGGGGGCCAGGCACAATCCCCTCTTCGTCTTCGCGGAATTCAGGAAGTGTTTTGTGGCCGAACCATCCCTCGTAATCGAACTTTTCCCCCGTTGCGGGATCACGCCATGACTTGACCGAAAACCAGTCGGCGTAGGGCGAATCCTGTTGCTTTGCCAACACATCGAGGAAAGGCCAACTGCGCTGACCCATGTGGTTGAAGACCCCGTCAAAAATCACGCGGATCCCGCGACCGTGGCACTGTTTGATCATTTCCAAGGCGAGTTTGTCCGCCGACGTCCACACCCAAGACGCCGGATTGTCCGGGTCTTCGCCGGCCATCAACTTCCGGTCGCCCTCCGGGTCCGGCCCGAAGTTGGGATCGATATGGTGATAGCTGTTCCCGTCGTACTTATGCGCCGAGGGCGAATCAAAGACGGGATTCAGGTAAATGGCGTTGACCCCTAAATCCTGCAGGTAATCAAGTTTGTCGATGATCCCCTGCAAATCTCCCCCGTAGCGCCGCCGCTGGAGAAGGTGATGAAAAGGAATCGGCGCACCTTTCTCGTAGTCTTGTCGCGCATACCAATCGGACGTCCACGGATGCACCCTCCACGGCAAATTCGGCGCGTCGGGGAAAGCCCCGGCAATATCCGCCTTGGTCGGATCGTTCGAGGCATCCCCATTGCGGAAGCGTTCGGGAAAAATTTGATACCAGACAGCATCTTTGGCCCACGCCGGAACGAATTCCCCCGACTCCGCCAGCACCGAGGACAAAGACAACGCCGTGGTGCCCATGGCCAAGAGTGCCGCGCGTGCGGTCATTGTCTCGCCAGCAGGGCCCGTCCGGCCTGAAGCAGGGCGTCGACGCTGATGCCGAGGGTCTTCAACACTGTCGCGCCAGGCGCACTGAGACCGAAGCGGTCGATGCCGATCACCACGCCCCTGCGGCCGACATAACGGTACCATGGTTGCGAGACGCCGGCTTCGATGGAAATGCGGCGCACACACTCCGGCGGGAGAACGAAGTCACGGTATTCTTCCGTCTGACGCTCGAAGCGTTCGAAGCAGGGAAGCGAGACCACTCGCACCGAGGTTCCGAGCTTCTCCGATGCCTCCATGGCCAACTGCAATTCGCTCCCCGTGGCCAACAGTGTCAGCTCAAGCGGTGATGTCTCCCGTCGGGCAATGTACCCGCCGCGCAAAGTGCCCTGCCGTGCCTCCTCTTCCGGGATTTGCCGCAGGGTCGGCAAGGCCTGACGCGACAAGGCGAGCAGGGTTGGACCGTCTTTGCGGTCGAAAGCGGCCGCGAAAGCGCCGGCGGTTTCCGCCGGGTCGGCTGGCCGGATAACATCAAGGTTCGGCATGGCGCGAAGGGCGGCGAGAGTTTCGACCGGTTGATGGGTCGGACCGTCCTCGCCAACCCCGACCGAGTCGTGGGTGAAAATGTAAACCACAGGAAGGTGTGAAAGCGCCGCCACCCGGATGGCACCGCGGGCGTAGTCGCTAAAAACAAGGAACGTGGCTCCGCTTGCGTGGAAGATCCCATCGTAGGCGATGCCGTTGAGAAGGCCCGCCATACCATGCTCGCGGATCCCGAAACGGATGTTGCGGCCGGAACGATTGCGGGCGTCAAAGTCCCCACCGTCTTGGATGTAGTTGAGCGTGGAACCGTGCAGGTCCGCACTCCCGCTAACCACCAGTGGCAATGCCTTGGCCACATACTGCAAAATATCGCTGCCCGCTTTGCGCGTCGCGATGTCCGGAGCCTCGGCCGGATAATCCGGGATGCACGTGAGCAGATCCGGGTAATTTTTCGCCACAGCGGCATCCAATTCCGCGGCAAGGTCTTTGTTAGCCGCGCTCCAGGCCTCGAAACGCGCATGCCATTCGGCACAGGCACTCTCAAGCCCGGCGGCATGGCGGGCAAAGAATTCCCGCACTTCGGGAGCAACGAAAAATTTCTCCTCCGGCAGACCGAGACCTTTGCGCGCCTCGTCCGCGAATTTAGCCCCACCCTCGCCATGCGCTTTGCTCGTGCCCGCCACCTCGGGAATGCCTTTGCCGATCAGCGTCTTGGCCACAATGAGCTGCGGTGAACCCGTGGCCGACTTCGCCTTGTCGTAAGCACGGTAAAACTCTTCCATATTTTGCCCGTCAACCTCTTGCACGCTCCATCCGTAGGCTTTGAACCGCGTCGCCGTGTCCTCGCTCTGCGTGAAGAGCGCCATGGCGTCGAGCGTCACATTGTTGGAATCGTAGATCAGGATAAGGTTGTCCAACTGCAGGTGGCCGGCCAGCGCACAAGCCTCGCTCGCCACTCCCTCCTGCAGGCAGCCGTCGCCGGCCAGGCAGACGATCTTATGGTCAAAAATGCGATGTTCGGCCGTATTGAAACGGGCTTCGGACATTTTACCGGAGACGGCCAAGCCGACCGCGTTGGCCACACCTTGCCCCAACGGACCGGTGGTGCACTCCACGCCCGGTGTCTCGCCAAACTCCGGATGCCCTGGTGTCATACTGCCTAGCTGGCGGAACTTTTTCACCTGGTCGAGGGGCAAATCATAACCCGAAAGATGAAGCCACGCGTAAAGGAACATGCTGCCGTGACCGGCGGAGAGGACAAAACGGTCACGGTTTAGCCAGCGAGGTTCCTTCGGATTATAGCGCAAGGCGAAACCGAAAAGAACGGCGCCCATGTCGGCGCACCCCAAGGGCAAACCCAGGTGCCCTGATTTGCTGGCCGCTACAGCGTCGATCGCGAGTCCCCGCGCATCACGCGCGGCCTTGGTCAGTATTTCGGTGGGCAGGGTCATCATGGACCGTGTATTTCGCCGCGACCGGGGCCCTGCGGCAAGCAAACTCTCTCGAGCGGGGAAAATTGCCACGCGCAGGGGTTTCAGCCAAAGTGCTTGGGGTCTATGAACAAGGTCACCATACGCGTTCCCGCCACCAGTGCGAACCTCGGCCCGGGATTCGATTGCCTCGGTCTTGCCCTCGATTTGCACAACCGCGTCACGGTCGATCGCGCGGGCCGGGGAATACCGGATGCCATGGTTGGCGCGGCAGCAGATACCTTCTTCGCCACAGCCGGCCTCCCGGCCTTTGCCTACGGCTGGTCGATCGAGGGCAACATTCCGCGTTCTCGCGGACTGGGTAGCAGCGTCGCCGTGCGCCTCGGCATCCTTCACGGTCTCAACGAGCTGGCAGGACGCCCACTTGATGTAACTCAACTTTACCTTATTTGCGCCAAGCTGGAGGGACATCCCGATAACGCGGCGCCTGCCGCCTTCGGGGGCTTTGCCGCCGCACGCCCCGACGGCGCCTATTATCGCTGCGACATTTCTCCGGACCTACGCTGCATTCTGCTCATTCCAACGGATGAGGTCGACACCGACATCTCTCGCACCAGACTCCCGGACCATATCACCCACCGCGATGCGGTATTCAACATCTCCCACGCGAGCTTGATCACCGCCGCTTTCGCCTCGCGGCGTTACGAACTACTTCGCGGCTCCATGTCCGACCGCTTGCATCAGCCTTATCGCGAAGCCGTTATTCCTCACTTGCGGCCAGCCATCGCAGCTGGCCTAAACGCGGGTGCTCTTGGTGGCTATCTCAGCGGGTCCGGATCTTCTGTTGCCTGTCTGACGCTCGACGATCCCGGGGCGGTCGCAGCCGCCATGCAATCCGTCCTCCCTCGTGCTCGCGTACTGGTTCTCGCTGCGGACAACCATGGTGTCGGGGTGGAAAGCTGATCATGCGCGTCGTCCTCGAAAGGTTCGAGCGCTACGCCGTCGATGTCATTCTCGAGCGCCGCGAGGGTGGACGGGCCAATGCACTTAAGTTTGTCCTCGGTGGCTTTGCCCGGCTTTACCAGCGTGCGGTGCAGATCCGTCTGGATCTCTACCGCCGCCGCATCCTGCGACCCCAGGAACTCGGATGTCCGGTGGTCAGCGTGGGCAACCTCACCGTCGGTGGCACGGGCAAAACACCTGTGGCCGAAATGCTGGCGCGGGAACTGCAGCGTCGCGGGCGGCGTGTGGCCATCCTCAGCCGCGGCTACAAGAGCGTCCCCCGCCCCTTCATGCAACGCCTGCGCAACAAGCTCTTCAAGCACCTTGACCTTTTCCCGCCGCGCATCGTCTCGGACGGCAAAAAAGTCCTCCTCGATTCGCGCCGCGCCGGGGATGAACCGCATATGCTCGCCAAGAACCTTCCTGGCGTCTGCGTGCTGGTCGACAAAGACCGGGTCAAAAGTGGGCTCCACGCTCTGCGTCATTTCGGCAGCGACATCCTGCTCCTCGACGATGGGCTCCAGTACCAGCGTCTCCGTCACGGGATCGACATCGTCCTTATCGACCGCCAATCTCCCTTCGGAAACGAACATCTGCTACCCCGTGGCACCCTCCGCGAGCCACCGGCCAACCTTAGCCGCGCGTCCTACATCATCGTGACCAAGTCGGGCCCAGAACCGGACGAGGCCCTCCTTGCCCGCCTGCGTACCTTGAACCGCACGGCGTCCATCATCGAATGCAGCCACGCCCCGCGCCATTGGGAGGATCTCAAGACCGGGGTGCATTACCCCCTCGACCACCTGCGGGAACGGCATGTCGGGGCCCTCAGTGGCATCGCGCGGCCCGAGAGTTTCGAGGAAGGCGTACGCCAACTCGGTGCCGTGGTCGAGGTGTCCAAAGCATTTGCTGACCATCACCGCTTTACCAAAAAAGAAATCCTCCGCTTTCTCGAATGGTGTGACCGGCGTTCGCTCGACGCTCTGGTCACCACGGAAAAAGACGCCGTCCGTTTCCCGGACATCGACCAGCCTCAGGTCCCCATGCTCTTTCTACGCGTCGAAATTGAAATCCTCCGCGGAGCAAACCACTGGGAAGAACTCCTCGCGCGCCTCGCCGCCGCAGGCGCTACAACTGGCGGTGCCAGACATAACGCTGCAGCACGACTTTGATTGTCGCGGTTAAGGGCACCGCCAAAAGCGAGCCGAGCAAAACCCCCAAAATCAAGCTCCAGACGAGAGCGGAAAATATCACGGTCAAAGGATGGAGGCTCACCGAACTGCCCACCACCCGCGGGGCGATAAAGAAGCTCTCCACATTACTCATGCCGACAAAAATCGCCGTGACGATGAGAGGGTGCGTCCAATCCCCGAATTGCGCCACCGCGATGAGAACCGCCGGAATCCAGCAAATGGTCAGCCCGACGTAAGGAATGAGGGCAAGCAGACAAACCGCCAAGCCGATGAGCAGCGCGAAATTCAGCCCCACGAGGTAAAGAGCAGCGCCGATCAGCGCACCGTCGATCAGACTCACCGTGAACTGACCACGGAAATACCGCACCAGGTAGCTGTTGATCTCGTTGAGCAGCCAAGCCACCTCGTCGCGGAGCTTGGATTCCGGCAGCGGGATGTACTGGCGCCACTCCTGGGAAAACCGGGCGGAATCTTTGAGGAAAAAGAAAAGAAAGAGCGGCACCAAGAGCAAACTCACTGCCACCCCGGCCACCCCGAGAAAGCCGCCGGCACTGCGCTGGAGGAAAGAGCCTACGGTGGACAATATTTCCGGCAGCCGCTGCTGCACCCACGCGGCCAATCCCTCCACGTAACTGCCGACTATCGCCCACAATTCATCCCGTATCGTCCGATCTTCTCCGAGCACGGGGACGGGCTGCAACTGGTGCTGCAAGCCGCGCACCCAGTCCAAAGTTGAGAGCAGCAAGGTCTGCCCGCGTGCCGCTTGATCAGGAAGAGTCTGGCCGAACTGTGAGGTCTGTTGCCAAAGAACAGGCCCGACCCAGAGCCCGATGCCGGCCAGTCCCAGCCCGATGGCCAAAAAAAGAACAATCACCGCGGTTGTCCGCCCCAGACCGAACGAGCACAGCTTGTCGACCACCGGCCCGAGCAGATAGGTCAGGATGACGGCCGCCACGACAGGAATGAGCAATGGCTGGAGGAACGCCGCAGTGCGCCCCACCAGGAAAACCACGCCCGAGAGCACGCCCACCAAAGCCACCACGGCGAGGGCTGTCAGGGCGGCATACCAGAACCGCTGCTGCCATGCGGCCGGTCGGATCTCGTCAATCTGCACAAGTTCAACCTGAGCGAAGAACGGGACGGTTTGAATCCTAATCTTTGCCGCCGGGGCCGGACGCCGCGCCGTAAATGGCAATCGTCGCCGCCGCTGCCCGGGCCACGTCCCTTCGCAATTCTTCCGGTTCCAGCACCTCGGCCTCCCCGCCCCAACCGAGCAGCCACTGCCGGAGATCCGGTGAAAGCCCAGCCCGCATCTCCAAAATCAGCCCCTCCGGATCCGGAGTGAGCTTCTGAGTGGCATGCCAGACGCGTTCACCGATCAAACGCGCGGCCACACCGGTGAAACGCACCCTCACCTTGCGCGCCCTCCCCCCTTCGAAGACGGCAAAACTGCCCTCGAGCATTTTGGCGAGGGAGAAGTTCTTCGGCCGCCGGAATTTTACCCCGGTCCGCCCGACACCCCGGATGCGCGGCAAGGCGAATGTGCGCACCGCACCGCGCGAGCCGTCGTGACCGAACATATACCACTGGTTCTCGATACAGCCGAGATGGTAAGGCTGCACGGTCCGCATCTCCTCCTTCTCCCCGGCCAGCTTGTGGTAAGCCAGCTCCACTTCCGCACCTTCGGTCACCGCCTTGGCCAAAGCATCAAAAACCTGCACATCAGCCAGCCCGGTCCCGCTGCTCCGCACGGACAAGGCACCCTCCAATTCGTGCCAGGCGACCTCCATGTCGCCGCCGAGTGAACGACTCAACTTGCGGAAAGCGCAGGCCAGCGGGCGCTCGAAGGTCGTGCCGCGGAATTGCTCGAGCGATTTCTGGGCGAGCAGCAAGGCGGCAACCTCACCCTGCGAAATCTTCATGACCGGAAAGTCACGCACCGCCCCGGTGTAATAAAACCCGTGCTTCACCGCGTCGTATTCCAGCGGCAAGCCAAGCCGGTCGCGCATGAACTCCACGTCGCGCATCACCGTCTTGGCCGAGACCTCGAGTTGCGCGGCAAGGCCCTGGCAGTTGGGGTGATCGCCTTCGGAGATCTCGCGGTGGATGCGCCACATCCGCTCCATAGGCGGACGCGTGCTGCCCTCCGCGGGCATCTTGGCACCGGGTGATTTTTTTCGTGGTTTGGAGGGCATTGGACAGCGGATGTCCTACCCCATCGTTGAAACTCGCGGGCGATGAAAGCAAAAAACCACACCCGTTCCGGTCACCGCACCCTCAGCATCCGCCGCAACGATCCATTGCCCCACGAGTTGGGCGTGCACATGTTCGCCCTGATCAAGCGCAACCTGCTGGCCCGGCGTCGATCGCAGGACACGCCGAGCGCCAGCCAACTGACCTTTGTCTTCTGACCACATGAGCAAATCGGAGGCCATGTCCCCCCCACAAGATCCTCTCCGACTCGTCGCGCTAGCTTGTCGCCACGACGACAAGGGCGTAAAGCGCCGCCGCCACACCTAAGCCAAGCGAACCCCAAGCAGCCAACGCAAGGGTGTCGCGCTTTTTGGCCTCAGGCGGCAAGGGCGAGAGCGGACGGAAACCATCAGGGTGCCCGCCCTCCCCTGCATCCGGAACAAAATCCAGATCCGGCGTCGCGACCACCGCGACCTCCGGTTCGTCCATCTCGGCGCCGGACGGTTCCATAAAAACAGTGCGTATGCCACCAAAGTAGATCTCATCGCCCTCGCCCAGAGGATGCTCACCGGTGATTTGCTCGCGGTTAAGAAACGTTCCGTTGGTCGAATCAAGATCGCGCAAGACCATTGCGCCCTCCACCCCGGAGATCTCAGCATGGCGACTGGAAATCGAATCATCGTCGATCGATACGTCATTGTCGGCGAGACGACCGATGCTCAGGCTCTCCCCCGTCCAATTATGGATCGCCGGGTTGTCATCAGGGAAATAGACAGTTAAGCGCATAGCCGATTCAAATTACCCGCCCGCCTTGGTCTCATCAATAAGTTTGGCGAACTGGTCGAAAAAGTATTCCGCATCGTGCGGACCGGGCGCGGCCTCGGGGTGATATTGAACACTAAAGACCGGAATGGCATTGCTGCGCAAGCCCTCCACCGTGCCGTCATTCAAGTTGACATGCGTAACCTCTGCATCAGGCGGCAAAGACTCCGGGTCAACCGCGAACCCATGGTTCTGCGCCGTGATCGAAACCTTCCCGGTGAGCAGATCCTTGACCGGTTGGTTGCCGCCACGATGGCCGAACTTCAGCTTGAACGTCTTTCCGCCCAGAGCGTAGGCCAGAATCTGATGGCCCAGACAAATCCCGAAGATGGGTTTTTTCCCAAGTAAGCCGCGTACGTTTTTGTGGACGTAATCCAGCGCGCCGGGGTCACCCGGACCGTTGGAGAGGAAAATTCCGTCCGGCTCCAAACTTAGCACCTCCTCGGCCGAGGTGTCGGCCGGCACGACCCGCACCGCCAGGCCGCGCTGGCGCAGTCCGCGCAGGATATTGCGCTTCATCCCGAAATCATAAGCCACCACGCGGTGCCGCACCGGGGGCAGAAAGCCAAAAATGTTGCCCAGAGGATCGCGCAATTCGCCTGCCGCATTTGTTCCTTGGGCCACTTTCCACGGACGGCTTTCCGCATCCATCGGGTCCCAGTCAAAGGCCTCGCGGGGCGTCACTTCCCGGACAAAATCCATCCCCACCACACCGTTGCCCTGCTTCGCCCGCTGCACCACCTGTTCGGGAGAGATCACTTCCGTCGTGAGGCAGGCCTTCATGGCTCCACGTTCACGCAGATGCTTGGTCAAAGCCCGCGTGTCGATTTCCCGAATGCCCGGGACTCCATGACGTTGCAAGTAATCATGCAGGGATTCTTCCGACCGCCAATTGCTCGGTGCCTCGCTCAATTCCTCGATGACAAAACCCCGCACCTGCGGCCCCCGGGCCTCTTCATCGAGCACATTGATGCCGTAATTGCCAATATGCGGATTCGTCATGGCCACGATCTGTCCGAAGTACGAGGGATCGGTCAGCACCTCCTGGTATCCACTCATGGACGTGTTGAAGCACATTTCTCCCGTCACCGTTGCGATGGCACCAAATGCCTCCCCGCAAAAAATTCGCCCGTCTTCAAGTGCCAGAATCGCCGTCATGATCGAACGCATCTTTTATCTGCTCGGCCGGTCGCCCGCAAATCCCAAAGAGCGGCCCTCCCGCTGCGTCGAGCGAATCCATTCAGCGCTTTCGCCCAGGCCCAGTCCAGTCGCAAAATAAAAGCGCCTCCCGTTGGCACGGGAGGCGCTTTGCCAAGTATTGCCCCAGGTGAGCCGTCACGACCCAATTCCCGATCCCTTGAAGACAAGGGCGGACGACCGCCGCGGCTAGCGCGGACTTCCAACGAAGGCATGTCCTTGCCGGCCACAGCTCAGCCTCCTGGGATGATATAATACGGTTCGGGGCTTGAATCGTTTACTCGAACTCTCCAGGGCAAATTGTCTGCGGCGATGCGAAAGATCTAGGCACGAAATACAGCGCCGAGCACCGATTTCGCGTGATCGCGCAATGTTTCGACCGCGCGGTCAACTTCCTCCGAAGTCAATGTTCGTACCTCGTCGCGGAATGTCAAGGTGACGGTCAAGGAACGTTGCTCCGCCGGCAAAGTCACACCGCTCGGATCCTCGAAAACATCCTTCAGTCCGACCGAAAACAAATGCGGCGCCTGCGCCGCGGACAAAGCTTTCTCCACCGCCGCATACCGTGTGGTTTTCGGCAGGATCAGCGACAAGTCGCGCGTGACAGCCGGAAACCTCGGCAAGGGGCGCACCCGCACGGGAGCGGGCACGGTCTCCAGCCAACCATCGACATCTATCTGCGCATAATAAAGCGGGGACTTGGCTGCGAATTTCTCCCCGAGCGCCCTCGGCAGTCTCCGCAGCAAGCCCTCGACGCCCAGGCCAGTCACGCGCAAGGCAAGACTATCCTCAGGCCTGAATTCCACCGCGCCGAGCACGGCCTGCAGACCCCCTTTCACATCAAAAAGTCCCGCCTCTGCGCCCGTGCAAAGCAAAGCCAGGGCCGTCCCCTCCTCCTTGCCTGCCGCGCGGAAAACCGGCCCGATCTCGAACAAGCGTACACTCACCGCTCCGTGGCGCAGGTTCCTAGCCAGCGCTTCGAGCAAACCCGCAAGCAAAGCCGGCCTCAGCAGTGCCTGATCCGCACCCAGTGGATTTCTTACCGCCACCGCGTCATCCGTCGTCGCGCCCACCCGCTGCAACGCATCCGGAGAAACAAAGTGCGAGGTTCGCGCCTCGCTGAAGCCCTGTGCCCTCAGGCGTTCGCGCAACTTTTCTGCATTGTCATGCCGCAAATCCGCCACGCTCGCTGGCGCCGGAAACCCGCGCCGGCGCGAGGGCACCCGCTCGATCCCCGCCATGCGAATGACCTCCTCGATCAAATCCACCTCGCGGGTCAGATCCGGACGAAATCCCGGCACGCTCCATTGGCCGCCAGCTTGGGTCAGTCCGAGCCGCGCAAAGATGGCGTCAATTTCCCCGTCGGCGATTTCCAACCCGAGCAAGGCGCGGCAGCGGTCGTGGCTGAAGGTGATCGCTGCCAAGTTCCGCGGTTCCCGGCCCGCGACCAACACCTCCGCATCGGCTGCACCGCCCGCCGTTTGCAAAATCAACTCCGCGGCGCGTGCCGATGCCGGCAAAACTCCCGACGGATCAACCCGTCGCTCGAAGCGGTAGCTTGAGTCGGTGGAAAGCCCCAACTGGCGTGAAGACTTGCGCACCCGCGAGGGCTCGAACCACGCGCCTTCGAGTAGAATATCCCTTGTTTCGTTCGTCACTCCAGTTTCCGCTCCGCCCGTCACCCCGGCCAGCGCCACGGCTTTCCCTAGGTCGGCGACAACCAAATCATGGGCCCGCAGCTTGAGTTCCGAACCATCCAGAGCCTTCAGCATCTCACCCTCATGCGCGTTGCGCACCACGATTCCCTGCTCGAGTTTGGCCAAGTCGAAGGCATGCAAAGGCTGGCCGGTTTCCAAAAGAACGTAGTTGGTCACATCGACCACATTGTTGATCGGCCTCAGCCCCGCGGTCGCCAAGCGGTCGGCCAACCATTGAGGGCTGGGCCCGACATTGACCCCGCGGATGATCCGCGCGGTGTAAAAGGGACATCCGGAATCTTCCAGCCGGACAAATCCGTCCGCCGGTTTCTCCGGGACGGACGGCAGCGCAGCCAATATTGCTTCGACTTTGGTCAGAGCCGCCACCTCTCGAGCCACACCGCGGTAGCCGAGCAAATCAGGTCGGTTCGGAGTCACCTCCAATTCGAGCACCGTGTCGGGAGGAAAGAGGTCCTTCACCGGTCGGCCCACCGGAAAGTCTCCCGCCAAAATGAGCAAGCCATCCGCATCTTCGGCCAGCGCCAACTCCTTGGCACTGCATAGCATGCCGTCCGATTTTTCGCCGCGCAGCTTTCCGGCCTTGATTTTGAAATCCGGGCCGAGCACCGCGCCGGGCCGCGCGAGCGCCACCTTGTCGCCGACCTTGAAATTTTTCGCACCACAAACAATCTGCCGCGGTTGGCCCGATCCGTCATCGACCTGACACACGCTCAAGCGGTCAGCATTGGGATGTGGCGCACTGGAGAGGATTTGGGCGACGACGATTTTTTCCGGGATATTCCCCCGTTCTTGGCGTCCGACCACTTCGGTGCCGCCGTTGGTCAAAGCCTCGGCCAACTCGTTCGCCGATTCCGGCAGTCCCACGTAATCTTTAAGCCACTGAAGGGAGATTTTCATGACACAAATTGCCCCAGAAACCGCTGGTCGTTTTCGACAAACATCCGAATATCCGGCACGCCGTAAAGGATCATGGCGAGGCGTTCGAGGCCGAAGCCGAAGGCGAAACCAGTCACCTTGTCCGGATCGAAAGCCTTGTCGCCGCGCCGATCGTTGATTTGCGCAAAAACGGCAGGATCGACCATGCCGCAGCCCGCCAACTCGAGCCAACGCTCGCCGCCGCCCAAGGCCGCCGCACGCACATCGATTTCGTAACTCGGTTCGGTGAAGGGGAAAAAATGCGGACGGAACCGCACTTTGGTGTCGGATCCGAATAGTTCACGAAAGAAAAATTCGAGCGTGCCCTTCAAGTCTCCCAGAGTGACCCCTTCATCGACGTAGAGGCCCTCCATCTGCGTGAATTGAGCCAAATGGGTGGCATCCACCTCGTCACGACGGTAAGCAGCACCCGGGGCGATAATCCGGATCGGGGGCGTCTCCCTCTCCATCGTGCGGATCTGCACACTAGAAGTATGCGTCCGCAGCAAGCGGCCGTCGGGCAGATAAAAGGTGTCTTGATCGTTGCGCGCCGGATGATCGGGAGGTGTATTGAGGGCGTCGAAACAATGCCACTCGGTCTCGATGTCGGGGCCCTCAGCCAAAGAAAATCCCATCCTCCGGAAAATTTCCACCGCCCGCCGCTGCAAATGCTGCAGGGGATGCAAACTTCCGACCGTCCGCGCCACACCGGGCAACGTTGGGTCGATCTGCGACAACTCCGCTTCCTCGGCCGCGGCGGAAAGTTCCGCCCCGCGCACCTCGAGCGCACCGAGGATTGCAGTGCGGACTTCATGGAGAAGCTTGCCGATTTCCGGACGCTCCTCCTTGGACAAGTGCCGCATCTGCTCTCCGGCCCGAGTGAGCCCGCCCGAACGCCCCGTGATCGCCACCCGGACCAGTTCGAGTGACGACAGGTCCGCCGCGCCCGCGATATCGCGGAGCGCCTGCTCGCGCAGGGCAGTCAGTTCCTCACGCATGGTGTGCCCATTGTAGCCGCGGCAGTCTCTGCCGCGCCAGCTTGGCGTAGAGACGACAGAAGCTGCCGCCTCTACAACACGATCAGGCTGCTTTCAACGCGGCCGCACCTCTCGCCACGATCTGCTGGAACGCGACTTCGTCGGTCACGGCCAGATCGGCCAGCATCTTGCGGTTGATCGCGATGGATGCCCTTTTCAGACCCTCCATCAACCGGCTATAGGTGATCCCCTCGGCGCGGCACGCGGCATTGATGCGCGTGATCCACAATCCGCGGAAATTCCGCTTGCGCGTCTTGCGGTCGCGGGTCGCCCAGACTTGGGCCTTCATCCGCGCGTCTTTCGCGTAACGGAACAGCTTGCTGCGACGGCCACGGTAACCCTTGGCCTTCGACACCATCGTTTTGCGCCGCTCACGACTGGCCGGCGCGTTTGTTGCTCTTGGCATCTATTTTTCCGCCTCTCGGCGGTCTCCTTGGGACAGATCGTTTCGTTGTTCGGCCGTGCACCTCATCCATCCCGTGAGCCCCGTATCGCGGGGCCAGGTGCGCCAGCCGGCGTCAATCTCTAACCAAACGGCAGGTTCTCCTTGATGCGGGCCACGTCGGAGGCGTCCACTAGGGCGCTCTTCGCGAGGTGCCGCTTCCGCTTGGCGCTTTTCGACGACATCAAGTGACGTCGGGAAGCGTGGGAGCGGAGGACCTTGCCGGTGCCAGTGACCTTGAAGCGCTTGGCCACTGCTTTCTTTGTTTTTCTGCGAGCTACCGATTTCGGCATAAGGGGTGGGAACCTATCGTGCGAAGGGAGAGCTGGCAAGCCTTTCCTACTCCATCCAGTTCAGGATGTTGAAATTGGCACTAACCAGCACCGTGATGGTCACTGCCACGGCAAGCAAACCAATCGCTGTCCCTGTGGCGGCCAGAAGAATCAGCCAACGGATGAATTCGTCTACCGGATTGCGTGTTTGCATGGTGACTTCTTTACAACCTTGGCCGAGACCGCGGAAGCAAAAATCCCCGCGGACCGCACGCTGTATTCCGCCTCGTAACCCCGACCGCGGCAACGCAGGCCCTCAAGACGCAGGCGAACCGACTTGTCGAGCAGCGAGCGCAGCCCCGGGCCGATCAGGGTCGGGGTACTCGCCCCTCCAACTATCTCCGGGACAAAAACAACACGCAATCGCTGCAAAGTTCCCGCCGCGAGCATGGCCGCCAACGTCCCCGCCTGCCCGCGCGGCCCGAGCAATTTGCCGTCGAAGCTCAGCCGGACCCGGACCTCACCCGCCTTGCTCACTCGCTGTGCTCGATTTGATCCTCGAGCTGGTCGACCTCCTCCCGCATGTCGCGCAGGTTGATCGATTCATGTGACGACGAACGGTAGAAAAGAAAAATAATCCCGCCAGCTAGACTACCCAACGTGTTGATGAGAAAGCCGGTAACGGAAATCAAGGTGGCGATGGCCGCCCCCACCCCGAACGGGGCAAGCAGGGAAACAAAGAGACTCTCCCTCAGACCAATGCCCGAGACACTAATCGGGATCGCCGTAATCACCGCGACAATCGGCATGACCGAAAAAATATCAACTACCCCAAGCAGGTCGGTGAAGGCGCGGGCCGCGCAATAGAACGTGGTAAAAAACATCCCGAAGAGCGGAAAGGAAATGAGCAAGGCCCAAATGGTTAGGCGCCAGCCTTTGGCATACATATGGCAAGCCGCCGAAATTTCCACGATCCTCCCCCGCAGGGGTGTCCATTGCGGCAGATAGTGCACCCAGCCCAGACCCGAAACGGCAAACATGCCCAAAATGGTGATCAGCGCGGCACCGAGCAGCCACAAAAGCAAATTCAGCAAGGTCGAGCTTCCCTCCGCGTGATTGAGCAAGTCGTAACGGAAATAAAGGAAGGCCACGCTCAGAAAAATCAAAGCGAGCATCCCGATCACCCGGTCCATGAATACGCTGAGCAGCGCCGCTGCTTTATTGTCCTTCGCTTCGCGCATGGTCAGAAACATTTTCACCACGTCACCGCCGGTCGACCCGAGCATGAAGAGGTTGAAGAACATCCCGATCATGAACAATTGCCAGGTCCGCAGCCAGGTCATGTGGATATTTTGCACGGCGAGAAGGATTTTCCACCGGGCCGTGGCCACGATGGTGCAAAGAAAAAACACACCGACGCCGGCCCCCAGCCAGCGCCAGTCGGCCAGCTTGACCGCCCCGAGCATCTCACGCCGGCGCTCGGGATCATGGAAGACCCACCACAAGAGGCCGATGGTGACAGCCAACTGCAGCATGGTGAGCAAAGTTTTTTTCATACGCCGTGACGGGATAGAATCAATCAGTTAAGCGCCTCGGGCGAAATCACTTTTTTGGCGACCTCCTCGCCGCTGGCCATCACCGCGTCGATGCTGGCCCCGCAGTTGGCATCACCAACCACCTGCACCCCGGGAGGCAGCACGCCCCAGGGCGAAGGACGGCGACGGAAGCCCGGCAACTGCTCGGGCACCGCATAGGGGACTTCGATCAAAGCCAAGGGACGCATCGATCGCGGGTCTTCTCCAAACCATGACGCCACCTCTGCCCGCACCAATTCCGCATCCGCCGCGCGGGGATGGCCGGGCAGAACGGTTACACTCCACAAGTGCGCGCCCCGCGGCGCCAGACTGGGCGCGGCATTGCTGACCAAGGCGGCATGCAAGACCGGACTTTCTTCGCGCCTCGGCGGAAGGCAGAGCCACGCGCCGCGATAAAAAGGACGGTCTGCCGCAAAATAATGGACGGCCGTGGCCAGCGCGGGCCGTGGCCGGCCGCTCCCGATCAAGCGGCAGGCCGCCGGTTCGTCGACGGCCAGAATGACGTCGTCACCGGCCAGAAACACTCCGTTGGCGAAGCGTACCCCGCAAACCCTTCCCCCCGCGAAGACCAGTGCCTCCGCTCGCATTCCGTAACGGACCATGCCTTGGGGAATCCCCGCCACCAACTGCTCAGCAAGAGCACCGATGCCCCGGGCCGGAAGCAGGGCCCGCCCCGTGACAAAGCGCCTCAAGTAACCAAGGAACACCTCTCCACTGGTCCGCAACTCCGGGTCGAGCAACACGCCACCGAAAAAAGGCCGGGCAAAGCGCGTGAAAAAAGTTTCACTGAATCCGTAGCGCCGCAACATGGCCCCGGTCGAAAAGGTTTCCTCCGCTCCCCTGGATCCGAGGGACTTGGTAACCAGACGGAGCAAACGGAGCAAGTCGGCCCAGGGGATGACCTCCGCTCGTAGCGCGCCAAAGAGCGCCGGCGGCCGGCGCAAGGGGTTCTCCAGGCAACTCGGACGGCCACCTCCGACAAACATGGCGCCTGCCCGGAAGCGTCCGCCGCCCAATGCGGCAAAATCAAGATGTCGACGCGCCGTCGGATAGGAATCGAGGAGCACCTGGAACCCGCGGTCGAGTACGAAACCGTCCGGGGTCCGATCGGAAACCGCCCTCCCACCAGGACGGTCGGATGCTTCGCAGAGGACAAACGGATGCCCGGCCCCCGAGAGCACCTTCGCGCAAGTCGAACCCGCCAACCCTGCGCCAACGACAATGGTCATGAGGTTGTCAATACGCCCACACCCCGCTTTGAACAAATATTTCTCGCACCATTCGCATTCTACATTAACGTCCGACGCACATCATGCACCAGATTCCACCTCTGAAATTCGAGAAGGAAATCATCGACGAGTTAAAATACACCATGGCCCGCGACCAAGGCACAGCGTCGCGACGGGAATGGTGGATTGCCACCTCCATGGCCATCCAGCGCATCGTCATCGAGCGCATGATGAAAACCCTCGCTGTCCATAACGAGCAGAACGTCCGCCGCGTCTACTACATGTCCATGGAGTTCCTCATGGGCCGCCTCTTTGCCAACAACATGATTGCCGCGGGGGTCTTCAACCAAGTCAACGAAGCCCTCAACAACCTTGGTCACCCCCTCGAAGACACCCGCGACGAGGAATACGACATGGCGCTAGGCAATGGCGGCCTCGGGCGTCTCGCCGCCTGCTTCCTTGACTCGCTGGCCACTCTCGACCTCCCCGCCGTGGGCTACGGCATCCACTACCAATACGGACTCTTCAAACAGGAATTCCGCCACGGTTACCAAGTCGAACTTCCCGACGCGTGGATCCAATACGGCTCGCCTTGGGAAATCATCCGCCCCTCGCACCAGCAAGAGGTCCCGGTCTACGGCCATGTCGAGGCAGTGGACGACGGCTTCGGCCACACCCGCTCGGTCTGGGTCGATTTTCGCAAGATCATCGGTGTCCCTTATGACATTCCCATCCCCGGCTACGGCACCGAGACGGTCAACTTCCTCCGCCTCTGGGAATCCAAGGCTCCCGAAGAATTCGATTTCGACGCCTTCAACCGCGGCGGTTACGAGGAGGCGGTCCGCCAGAAGAACATGGCCGAGACGATCAGCAAAGTCCTCTACCCGAACGACAACACCGAGGCAGGCAAGGAACTTCGCCTCCTCCAGCAATACTTTTTCACCGCATGCTCCCTGCGCGACATCATCCGCCGGTTCCAGAAAGACAACTCGGACTGGTTCAAATTCCCGGAGAAAGTCGCCATTCAACTCAACGACACCCACCCGGCCATCAGTATACCCGAACTGCAGCGCCTTTTGGTCGATGACTACGACCTTACGTGGGACCAAGCCTGGTCCATCGTCACCCGCACTTTTGCTTACACCAACCATACCCTTCTGCCCGAGGCGCTAGAGAAGTGGAGTGTTGCACTCCTCCGCAAAGTCCTTCCCCGCCACGTGCAGATCATTTTCGAGATCAACAAAAGCTTCCTCGAGGAAGTCGAAAAGAAGTGGCCGGGCGATGTGGAGAAAAAGCGTGTTCTCTCCCTCATTGAGGAAAGCCATGAGCAAATGGTTCGGATGGGCCATCTCAGCGTGGTCGGCAGCCACTCGGTCAACGGTGTGGCCGCCCTGCACACCAAGCTGGTCAAATCCGACCTCTTCCCCGAATTCGACGCGCTTTATCCCGGACGGATCAACAACAAGACCAACGGCATCACCCCGCGGCGCTGGCTGGTGGCCTGCAACCCGCGCCTCTCCGACCTCATCACGCGCACGATCGGCAACGGCTGGGAGCGCAACCTGGACCTTCTTCGCAAACTCGAACCCCACGCCAATGACGCCGAGTTCCGCGAGGAATTCATGGCGGTCAAACACGCCAACAAAGTGAAGCTGGCCAAACGCATTTTTGATGAATGCACCGTCACCGTCGAACCCTCCGCCATGTTCGACGTGCAAATCAAGCGCCTCCACGAATACAAGCGGCAACACCTCAACCTTCTCCACATCCTTTGGCTCTACCGACGTCTGCTCAAGGACCCGAATCTCGACATCCCGCCGCGTGTTTTCATCTTCGCGGCCAAAGCGGCGCCTGGCTATGACACAGCCAAACTCATCATCAAGGCGATCAACGCCGTAGGTGCGAAAATCAACGCCGACAAGCGCATCAAGGACAAACTCAAAGTTGCCTTCATGCCCAATTACCGCGTGTCCTTGGCCCAGCGCATCGTTCCCGCCGCCGACCTCTCCGAACAAATCTCCACCGCCGGCAAGGAGGCCTCCGGGACCGGCAACATGAAACTTGCGCTCAATGGTGCGGTCACGATCGGCACCCTCGACGGCGCCAATGTCGAGATCCTTGAAGAAGTCGGCGAAGACAACATTTTCATTTTCGGCCGCACGGTCGACGAAGTGCGCGAGTCGGTTGCCGCCGGCTATGACCCGCAGAAGTTCTACGGTTCCGACCCCGAACTCGCCGCCATCATCGACTGGCTGGGCACAGACTACTTCACCCCGGACGAAGGCGCCCATGTTCTCGCCCCGCTCCGCGACAATCTTCTCTATCACGACCCCTACCTTTGCCTGGCCGACTTCAAATCCTATTGCCACGCCCAGGAAAAAGTCTCCGCCGCGTTCCAAGACAAAGCCCGCTGGGGCAAAATGGCGGTCCTCAACACCGCGCGGGTCGGGAAATTTTCCAGCGACCGCACCATTTTGGAATACGCCAAAGACATTTGGCACCTCGATCCGGTTCCGATCCCCGGATAATTTTCGCGGCACCGGCCACAAGCTGGTTACCCCAACCTGCCTCTACCGCAAATCCCCGTCTCATCGGTGAGTACAGGCAACCCGACCGGGCGCGGGTCCCTTTGGTCACGTCCAAGTCTACACCCGATTCTGCCGGAGCCCGCGTCCTGCCGGGGCCGGAACAAAAGGAGAATGAGACGGAACAAAAGGAGAATTCTCTAAACAGAGGTCTTATCGGGCTTGACACCCGTATTCGCTCCGCCTCGCAGGAGGCCGGAGCGTAGCGGAGGCCGACGTAGAGGCGGAGCGAATACGG
>CAMBUL010000011.1 GCA_945871065.1 Chthoniobacter flavus
ATATCGTCTTCCATCCAAACCTTCGCTTTTGGGCGTTGGACGGACCTCCAACTCTCCGCTGGTCACCCGTTCTGGGTGCTTTTACCCTCTAATTTCACCATTCTCCTTTTGTTCCGGCGAGAATTCTCCTTTTGTTCCGTCGCCGACACCAATGGCCCGCAGGCTCGACACCCGGCCTGCCGCACGCTGTCATTTCGAATCATGAAAAGCATGACCGGTTTCGGACGCGGTGAGTGCATCAGCCGCGGCACGCGCTATGCGGTAGAGATCGGCACCGTCAATCGCCGCAACGCGGAACTCGTCTTCAACCTGCCGCGCGAACTCGCCGTGCAGGAAAACATCCTGCGCGAAATCATCACCCCGTCCGTGGTCCGCGGCCGCGCCACCGTGACCGCCTCCGTTTCTTCCGGACAAGAATCCCGTCCGCTCCTCGACCCGACACTCTTCCGACGCCTCCACCGGGAAATTGCCGCGGTCCAAAGCGACCTCAAGATCCCCGGCGCGCCGACCCTCTCCGATCTCGTGCGCCTCTACGCGGCCACCGCGCGCGAGACGTCTTCCGCGCCGCAGACCGATACCGTGGCCCTGGCCAAGGCGGCCCGTTTAGCCGTCCGCTCGCTCGAAGCAATGCGCGCCAAGGAAGGTGCCCACTTGGCGCGCGAATTGCGGCGCCTCCTGGCCAGCTTTGCCGCCGAGATCACCGCCATCCGCAAGGTGGCACCTGCTGTGACGGCCAAACATCGCGAAGCGATGCGCGCACGATTGGACGCACTCGAGCCTTCATTTGCCGCCGACGACGAGCGTTTGGCCCGCGAGCTGGCGCTCTTCGCCGACCGTTCCGATATCACCGAAGAACTCAGCCGCCTCGAAAGCCACTTCAAACAATTCTCCACCGGCCTCGCGGCCAAAGAGGCCAACGGCCGCGCCCTCGACTTCCTCGCCCAAGAAATGTTCCGCGAATGCAATACCATCGGGGCGAAAGCAAATTCCGCCGAAGTGACCCGCCGGGTGATCAACGCCAAAACAGAACTGGAGCGCCTCCGCGAGCAAGTGCAGAATGTCGAATAAATGAGCGCTCCGATCTCCGCTCTCTTTCCACCCGCCACCCTCAACCCTCAATTCTTCCGTTGAAACGCCTCGGCATTCTCTTCGTCATTTCCGCGCCATCCGGCGCCGGAAAGTCGACGATTTGCAGTTCGCTCCGGCAGACGCCGGATACGGTCTACGCCGTCTCCTGCACCACGCGGACACCCCGCGCCGGGGAAACCGATGGCGAGGACTACCATTTCATGGACCCCGCCGACTTCGAACGACGGATCGCATCGGGCGATTTCCTTGAATACGCCAGAGTGCACGACCACTACTACGGCACGCTCCGCCAGAGCATCGTCGACACCCTGCGGGAAGGCACGGATGTGCTCGTCGATATCGACGTGCAGGGTGCGGACACCATTCGCCAGAGCACGGATCCTTTCATCAGCGACTCCCTGGTCGACATTTTCATCATGCCCCCCAGTCTCGAAGAGTTGCGGCACCGCCTCGAGAAGCGCGGCACGGAGTCCGCCGGGCAAATCGACTTCCGCCTGACCAATGCCGCGGCCGAAATGAAATGCTGGCGGGAATACAAGTACACCATCATCAGTGGATCGATGGAGGAGGACCTCACCAAATTCCGCGCCATCACCCGCGCCGAGCGCTACCACAGCCGGCGCATCATCTCGCTGGAGAACTGACATGTCCGCACCGAAAACCATTGTCCTCGGCGTGACCGGCTCGATCGCGGCCTACAAATCCGCCGACCTCGCCAGCCTGCTCGTCAAGAAAGGCCATGATGTCCGCGTCATCATGAGCGACTCCGCACAACGTTTCATCACGCCACTCACCTTGCAAACCCTGAGCAAAAATCCGGTCACGACCGCCGTCTTCGCCGGAGAGGAAGGCTGGTGCCCCGGACATATCGAACTTGCCGATCGCGCCGACCTGCTGCTCATCGCGCCCGCTTCGGCCGCCGCGCTTGCCCGCCTGGCCTGCGGCCTCGCCGAGGACGCGTTGACCTGCGTGGCACTGGCCACTCGTGCCCCGTTGCTCATCGCACCGGCCATGAACGGCAAGATGTGGTCGCACCCGGCGACCGTGCAGAACACGGAGGTGTTGCGCGCACGCGGCGCGACCTTCATCGGACCCGATGCAGGTCTGCTCGCTTGCGGATACGAAGGTGCCGGGCGCCTTTGGCCCGTTGAGGATATCGCCGCGCAAGCGGACGAAATGTTGCGGCGCGATTGACGTCGCCGCAGGCGCGACGGAACTTTTTGCGCAGCGCGCGCGCAAAAATGCGCGGATCTCCCGCAAAAGTATTTGAAAGTTTTTTGAAAAAACCGTTGACGACTGTGCCGCACAGTTCTACCAACGCAATTGTGAGTTGCATTATAAGCACACTCCTAAACCGCTACTGCGGATTGAAAGGGGGGATTTTGGATGCCCGCTAAAAAGAAAACAGCTGCCAAGAAAAAAGTTGCGAAGCGCAAGCCCGCCAAGAAAAAGGCTGCTAAGAAAACAGCAAAGAAAAAAGCCGCTAAACGCCGTCGCTAAATCTTAGTGGTTTAACGAAGTTGCACGGGAGGGGATTTCGATCCCCTCCCGATTTTTTTGTCCGCCGCACACGCCACATCTGCTACCACATCATCAGACATGTCCGAATTCCTCACCACGGCCGTCGATGCCGCACTCCTCGCCGGAAAACTGCTCCGCGAAAATTTCGATAAGCCGCTCGAGGTCGATGCCATGCATGCTCACGACATCAAGCTCGAACTCGACCGCCGCACCCAACGCCTCATCGAAGATCACATCCTAGCCCGGTACCCCGGCCACGCCATCCTCGGCGAGGAAGGCACTACAGAAGGAACCAGTAACTGCGAATGGATTGTCGACCCCTTGGACGGCACAGTGAACTACTTTTATGGCATCCCCCATTTCGCCACGACCATCGCGGTCCGCCGCAACAACGAACTCCTTGCCGGTGTCGTCCATGATCCGATGCGCGACGAAACCTGGACCGTCGAAGCCGGTGGGCCCGCGCTGCTCAATGGACGGCAGATCGAGGTCAGCGCCCGCACCGAATTGTCGGCGTGCATCATCTCCATGGGTGTCTCGAAAACCGGCGACACCATCGACAACACCCTGCCCGCTTTCAACCACGCCATCCGTCAGGTCAAAAAAATGCGCATGCTGGGCAGCGCCGCACTCGACATCGCCTATGTCGCCACCGGCCGCCTCGACGCTTACCTCGAAGGGACAATCAGCTTGTGGGACATCGCCGCCGGCCTCCTTCTTGTTCCCGCCGCCGGCGGCACGGTCGACCTCCAACCCCACCCCGACAACCCCAACAAGTTCCGCATCACCGCCACGAGCGGACGAGCCGACTTCGCCTCCTTGGTTCCCAACTGATCAAACACTGAAAACTGCACACTGAAAACTTCGGCATGATCACCACCGGCCTCGGTTACGACATCCACCGCTTTAGCGAAGGACGCCCCCTCGTTCTTGGAGGCATCGTCATCCCGCACCATCGCGGGTTGCAAGGTCACTCCGACGCCGACGTTCTGACCCACGCCATCGCTGATGCTCTTCTCGGTGCCATCGGCGAACGTGACATCGGCCACCATTTCCCCGATACCGATGAATCTCTCCGCGGCATCTGCAGTTTGGAAATCCTCTCCCACGCCCGCGAACTCGTCACCGCCCGCCGCGCCACGATCAACAACATCGATGCCACCCTCGTGGCCGAAGAGCCCAAGATCGGCCCGCACTTCGACTCCATCCGCCAAAGCCTTGCCTTGACCCTCGGACTCCCCGTCGAACGCATCGGCCTCAAAGCGACCACCAATGAAGGCCTCGGCTCGATCGGCCGCGGCGAAGGCATCGCTGCCATGGCCATCGCCACGGTCGAACGCCCCGCCTAACCACCTCCCCTTCGGCCTACCACCCTTCACTCAAGTTTCAGGTCTCCGCTCTCCGCCCTCTTCTCCCCCTCAACCCTCAACTCCCTTGCTCCACTTCCACAACACGCTGACGCGAGCAGCCGAGCCATTTGTTCCCCTCGATCCGGACGGCAAGAAGGTCAAGGTCTACACCTGCGGACCGACCGTCTACAACCACGCCCACATCGGCAATTTCCGCGCCTACCTCTTCGAAGATCTTCTCCAGCGCCATCTCGAATACCGCGGATTCCAAGTCAAGCGCGTCATGAACCTGACCGACGTGGACGACAAAACCATCCGCGGCGCCCGGGAGAAAGGCATTCCCTTGGCCGATTTCACCAAACCCTTCAAGGACGCTTTTTTCGAGGATCTGACCACCCTGCGCATCAAACCGGCCGACGCTTTCCCCGCGGCGACCGAACCGGAGCACATTGCGCGCATGATCGCCATGATCGCGCAACTCATAGCTGCCGGTCACGCCTACCAGGCGGACGACAAGTCGGTCTACTTCCGCATCGCCAGCTTTCCCCACTACGGGAAACTCGCCCATCTCAATCTGGAAGAACTTCGCCCCTCGGGCCGCGTCAGCTCCGATGAATACGAAAAGGAAAACATCGGCGACTTCGCCCTCTGGAAAGCGCACAATGCGGCCGACGGCGACGTGAAGTGGGACAGCCCGTGGGGTCCGGGTCGCCCCGGCTGGCACATCGAATGCAGCGCCATGGCCACCGGAATACTTGGCGACCGGCTCGATATCCATTGCGGAGGCGTCGACAACATCTTCCCCCACCACGAGGCCGAAATTGCGCAGACGGAATGCTGCACGGGGCAAACTTTCGTCAATTTGTGGATGCACTGCGCCCACCTCATGGTCGACGGACGGAAGATGGCCAAGTCGTTCGGCAACTTTTACACCCTGCGTGACCTGCTCGACAAAGGTTGGACCGGACGCGAGGTGCGCTTCGTCCTGCTCTCCGCCCACTACCGCCTCCCCCTCAACTTCACCTTCGAAGGCCTGGCCGGCGCCCGCAGCGCCCTGCAGCGACTCGACGCATGGCAGCAGCGGATCACCGAACTGGCGGCCACGGCGAAAGCAAGCACCCCGCATCCCGCCGCCGCGGAAGATAAGTTCGCCGCCGCCCTTGATGACGATCTCAACATCTCGGCCGCCCTCGGTGCCCTCTTCGATCTCGTCCGTGATACCAACCGCGCCATGGACCGAGGTGAACTCTCCCCCGAACAAGCCCGCGGGCTCCTCGATTACTGGGAACGCTTGAACTCCATCCTCCGCCTCGAACCCGAAGCTACCGCCATCCCGCCGGAAATCGCCGCCCTCCTTGAGGAACGCACCAACGCACGCACCGCCCGGGATTGGGCCAAGAGCGACACCCTGCGGGATGCGTTGCTCCAACACGGCTGGGTGGTCAAAGATACCAAAGAGGGGACCAAACTCACCCGCACCGGAGGTTGAAAGTCGTTGAGGGTTTAGAGTTGAGGGTTGAGGGAGGAAACAACACGATTGGTCAGTTCGTCACTCGTCACTTCTTCCATGACTTTCTCTCCCGCCGATTACCTCGACCTCGAGCACACCGACCACCGCTCATTGTTTGACAAGGTGACCAATGTCTGGGAAGCCCTCCCTCTCATCGCTTCCTATCTCCAATTCCGCCTCAAGCCGGCCATCCATGGCAAACAAATCGGCCGCCCCTTCATCAGCAATGCCGTCTACATCGGTCACGGCACCACGATCGAACAAGGCGCCATGATCAAGGGCCCTGCTTGGATCGGCGACCGCTGCCAGATCCGCGCCGGTTGCTACATCCGCGAAAATGTCATCGTGGGCAACGATGCCGTCCTCGGCAACTCTTGCGAATTCAAAAACTGCATCGTCTTCGACGCCGCGCAAGTTCCGCACTTCAACTACGTGGGTGATTCCATCCTCGGCCACAAAGCGCATCTCGGCGCCGGGGTCATTCTTTCCAATGTCCGCCTCGACCACGACGAAATCATCGTCCGCGGGTCCGACGCGTCGATTCCCACCGGCCTCAAAAAATTCGGTGCCATCGTCGGCGATCGGGCCGAAATCGGCTGTAATGCGGTGATTAGTCCGGGCTCGCTGCTCGGGCGAGAATCCGTGGTCCACCCCTGCGTCCACTGGAAAGGCCTTCTCCCCGCCCAAACCGTGGCCAAACTCCGCCAGGAAATCGAAACCACCCTGCGCTCCTGACCCCCTGACCAGAACCTTGCCAAACCTTCGCACTCCACTCTTTGTGCCCGCCGCCATTCTTTTCGCGGCCGCGGTAGCCTTTGTCTTAGCCGTCCCGACGCCAGCCCCGGGCCAAAACCCGCCAGACCCGACGGTGATCAGTGAGCTCTCGGAGCCACATCCTTACCTTGACCGCAAAGTCGGCTCGATATTGGAGGGCTGGCAGGGGCGGATGAAAAATGAGCACCTCAATGCCTATCTGATTGCCTATAGCGGCATGCTTGCCGGCATCACCGGACTCCTTTTCGGCTTGGCCGCATACCGAATGAGCGATCCCATGTCTCCTTATCGCTTGGTCAAGCGCCGCACCCTTCAACTGGCCATGGCCATCGGAGGCTCCCTCGGGATTCTTGTCGCGGTCATGCAGGTTCCCCCCAACGCTCCGGGCAGACTCTCCCTGCTCCTCGCCGCCACGCTCGCCGGCGCCATGAGCACACTCCTCTCGGCATGGCTGGCTTTTCAAATCATGCGTAGCAGGAGCAACCGGGCAGCTCTGAAAGACGGGCGGCGCCTGACGGACCGGATGCGGCAGGCTTGATCTAGACCAGCCCGGGACCGGTCGCGCAACATCTGGGTCTCTCCCTCGCGACTCGGCAGCGCTGACTCACCTAGCCACCGCACGAGTGACCGCGGAAGCAATCTGCTCCGAGGCCTCCGGCCGCAAGGCCGCAGCATAGTTCCCCAACTCGACGGCAGAATTGGGGTTGTCCCAAGCCATGCGCGAGACAGTCGCCACCAACTCGTGATCCCCTCCCCGCGAGGCTTCCCTTAGCTGCCAGAGCTGTTCGGAATTCAGGCTGGCATAGGTCTCTCGCGCATCCTCCCCTTGCGGACCTGTCCCGACATCCATGCCCACGCAACCGGCCAGGATAAACGCCACCAACGGAGCCAGCCCCAGGCCGAACCGTTGCCCGGCTCTCAAGCGTCCTCCTCCCCCACGGCAATGGGCGCCCGCACACGGTTTCCCCATTCGGTCCAGGACCCATCGTAGTTCCGCACTTTGTCATAGCCCAGAAGATAGGTCAGGACAAACCAAGTGTGACTCGAACGCTCGCCGATCCGGCAATAAGCCACGATGTCGGCGCCCGGCGCCAACCCGCAACCATGGGTGTAAATTTTCTCGAGTTCATTGCGCGACTTGAACGTTCCGTCGTCATTGACCGCCGCCTTCCAAGGCACGCTCCGAGCACCGGGCACGTGACCGCCACGCAGCACACCTTCTTGGGGATATTCCGGCATATGGGTGACCTCCCCGCGGAACTCGCCAGGCGAACGGACATCGATCAGGGGCAATTTCGCCTCGCTGTGGCGCATCGCATCCTCGTAAAACGCGCGAATCGCGGCATCGCGCCGCATCGTCGGCACGGGGTAATCCACTGAGGCGTAATGCGGTTTCTCCCGGGTCAGCGGACGACCTTCAGCCACCCACTTGTCGCGCCCGCCATTCATGACTTTGACCTTCCCGTGACCAAAGAGACGAAAGACCCACAGCGCATAGCACGCCCACCAGTTCGACTTGTCGCCATAGAAAACGCATGTCGTGTCGGGACCAATTCCGTTTTTCGCACAGACCGCGGCGAATTCCGCCGGCGTGATGTAGTCACGGACCGTCTGGTCCTGCAGGTCGGTCCGCCAATCGATATGCACCGCGCCGACAATGTGCCCCATGTCGTAGAGCAACACGTCCTCATTGCTCTCGATGATCCGCACCGCAGGATCATTCAGATGCTCGGCCACCCACTGGGTGGAGACCAAGGCTTCAGGGTACGCGTAATCTTGTTGGCTCATATCTGGTTGGTTGGCAGACCGAGCTTTTAGGATGGTCCCCTTCGCACCATGCGACAAGAAAAACGAAGAGATTCCTAACCCGGCTTCGCCGACTCGAACTGCGAAAGTTGATTCCGGCCCCACGGCCTCCACCCTGCCGGACCGACCTTTGGTCGGTTTATGCCGCGGCGCGGCGTTCTCATCCCACCGGAAAGCTTCAGCCCGGCTTCGCCGGAAATCGGAGGGGGTGGGATTGGCCGCCTTCGGCGCCCTGTCTCCGGCTCGAACTTCGGATGTTGATGCCGGCCGTTGGCCTTCACCCCTGCGGGGCCGACCTCCGGTTGGTCTGTGCCGCGGCGCGGCGCTCTCATCCCACCGGCAAGTTTCAACCCGGCTTCGCCGGAAATCGGAGGGGGTGGGATTGGCCGCCTCCGGCGCCCTGTCTCCGGCTCGAACTTCGTTCTCATCCCACCGGAAAGTTTCAACCCGGCTTCGCCGGAAATCGGAGGGGGTGGGATTCGAACCCACGGACCCTTGCGGGTCTCCGGTTTTCAAGACCGGTGCAATAGACCGCTCTACCACCCCTCCTGAATTGGATAGTTTAGCCGAACTGACAGCTGCTGGCAAGCGGTGGAACATGCGCATTCCTAGATCCTTCTTAAACGCCCAAATTCTTTGGGGTCAACTCATTATGGCCAATTCGCAACAGGCATTCTCCGCGCGGATTGCTGTACGAAATCAAGAATGCGGCTCCTCCCCCGAGGCTGAGATTCTAGGAGCCTACTGCTCCCGTGAAGCTCCCGTGAGATTTACTTCTTGAGCAAGCACCGTGAAGACAAAAACCGGAGAGCAAGCGGGAAAATGTGGCAAAGTTTTTACCGTAAAAGGAATGACTGAGCAGCTGGCCTATTGATGCCGCCAACAGGTTTTTACTCTCGCTCCCCTTGGCGGAGATACATTATTAAATCGGAGATCCGGCAAGGCATCAGCCCGCAACCACACAGAATGAGCAAAGTCATCACCCGAGCGCGGCCGGATCTGCCTGCAACTTGTTGCAAGGTTTGGATGCCTCTGCTGGCGCAGTTCAAGAATGTCGCTGAGTCCGGCCACATGGTCTGACCAAGGGCGGTAGCTTGTCCCACCAAAGCCCGATGAAGCCGACGCACAGAAAAATGGCCCTTCTTGCCTCAGCACCGGCACAGCGGCGTCGAAAGGGCAAATTGTGGCCGTTTGTCTTACTACCGCTTTTCTTGACGTTGGCTGGTTGCACCTTTCTCCCCAGCTCTGGTCCGTCGGGTTTCCGCATCAAGGCCGGGGCCAAGCAGACCAAGGGGCTGGCTTCTTACGAATGGCTGCAGGTCGACCAACCGACGGTCGAGCTGCTCCAGCAATTCAGTCCGACACCATCGTATGTTTCCGCTGAGGGAGAGAAGAAGGTCCTCACGTCTCTCCCTCGAGGCATCGAAGCGCTCGGTCAGGGAAGCGCGCAAGCTATTCAACCCGGGGATATCGTTCATATTGCAATTTTCGAGAGCGGGGGCGGCCTCTTCACACCTTTAACGCCAGAGGGACAAAGTAGCGGAAGCCCGGTCACATCCCTTCCTGCCCAAAGGGTTGACCAACAGGGTGACATTACCGTGCCGTTCGCCGGACGGGTGCGTGCGCTTGGGCGTTTGCCTGGTGACCTAGAGTCTGAAATCACCGAAATGCTGAGCGGAAAGACGGTCGACCCCCAAGTCATCGTCACCGTCGCCAAGCGCGACGGAGGAGATCTCGTGAGCGTGGGGGGAGATGTTAAGTCTCCTACTCAAGTCCCGGTTAGCCTTGCCGGCACACGTCTAGTCGACGCGATTACCACAGCAGGCGGCAGCACGGCGCGTCCCCACCAAGCCATGGTTGTGGTAACGCGCAATGGGGTCACCCGCTCCGACTCTCTTCAAGAGATTTACAACGTGCAGGGGAAAAATATTCTTCTGCAACCTGGCGACACGGTCCTGGTGAGTAACCGTTTACTCAGTTATCTCGTCTTTGGTGCTGGCGGGAAGATTGGTAATCAACCAATCGAAATTGAGGACTTGAGCTTGGCTCAAGCTATCGCAATCTCGGGAGGGCTTGATGACAACAGGGCGAATCCCTCCACAATATTCGTTTATCGGAAAGAATCACGACGTTTTCTCGAGGCAGCAGGCAAGACAAACCTCCCTCCCGGTGCTGCCCTGCCGGTCATATACCAACTTCAGCTTCAAGAACCGCAGGGCTTCTTCTTTGCAGACAATTTCATGATCCGCGACAACGACATCCTTTATTACGGCGCGGCTGGCAGTGTGGGCGTTCTCAAGTTTATGAGTCTGCTCAATGCCTTTTTTGCCCCTGCCCGCTCGGGTTTGAGCGTGACCAGTCCTGCCGCAGGATTCTGAGACCCTCACGCTTCCCCATGACCACCCGGCAAGCCCCCGCAGCCTTGCCGCCTGAGATCCCTGAACACTCGCTCCGCCATGCTTTGCGGGAGCAGGTCTCCGTGATCTGGGCTCTGATGATGCGCGAGGTCATGACTCGCTTCGGGCGCCACAAGCTTGGCTACCTATGGGTCTTTCTGGAGCCAACTATTCACATTGGAGTCTGGTTCGTTATACGTCTCGCCATCCGCGCAGGAGGTGGTGCGGCGGACATGTCTCCCTGGCTGTTCCTCGGCACCGGTGTTATGCCACTCATTACCTTCATGCAGATGAATAGCTATGTCGGGGGGGCGATTTCCGCCAATGGAGCCCTCCTTGCCTTTCCTCCCGTCAAGACACTCGACACCATTGCGGCGCGCTTTTTGTTGGAGTCGGGCACATTAATCGTGGTTGCGGTCGTGCTCTTTACTGGACTGGTGGCATTTGGAGTAGCGACGTGGCCTGACAGTCTCGGAACTCTTGCCTTGGCTGGAGGCGGCATGGCATTGCTCGGATTAGGCTTCGGCATTTGCAAAGCCATTGCGACGGCCTTCTTCCCGGTTGCAGGCCAGCTCAATGTCATCGTCGTCAGAGTGCTTTATTTAACTAGCGGCATTTTCTTTGACCCGGAAAAACTACCTCCCGACATACAGTACTGGCTCTCGTTCAACCCCTGCCTGCACGGCGTGCAATTATTCCGTCACGGCTATTCCAATCTCTATGTTACAAATCTGGCGGATCCGTGGTATCTGTTTTCGTGGGCTCTCGGACTCGTTGCGCTCGGACTTCTTCTGGAGCGCATCACGAGACACCGCATGAAAGACCTGCCATGATCCAACTCGAGCGAGTCACCAAAACTTACCGCATCGAGGGCGGGCTCAAACTTGTCCTTGATGACATTGATTTTGTCTTTCCCTCGGGGCTTAGCGTGGGTGTATTGGGAATGAACGGAGCCGGCAAGTCTACACTACTGCGTTTGCTGTCTGGAGCGGACCAGCCGACGTCCGGTCGTGTCCGCCGCAACCGTCGCATTTCATGGCCCGTGTCGCTCAGCGGTTTCAACGGTTCTTTGACCGGCGAAGAAAACGTGCGTTTTGTCAGTCGTCTCTACGGCGTCGACCACCGCGAGGTCATGCGCTATGTTGCCTCGTTTACCGAATTAGGAGACGACCTCTACCAGCCCACGCGCACCTATTCAGCCGGCATGCGCGGGAGATTATCTTTTGCTTTGAGCCTGGCCTTGGACTTCGACACGTACATTGTCGATGAGGGCCATGCCACCGGAGATGCAAGGTTTGCCAAGCGCTTCAATCAGGAGTGGCGCCAGCGTCTGCAAAGGGCGAATATTATCATGGTTTCCCACCGAATCGGCACCATTTATGAACACTGTACCCACGCTGCCATACTCCATCAAGGCAAACTCAGCCCGCTGATGACTATCGATCAGGCGGCCCCGATCTACGAGTATCTCCTCGGCGTTTAATATGGACACCAATCCCTCATCTCCCGTCCCGTCGGAAGGCCCAAAGAAAGCCGGGACTCCGGACCTGCCAGCGGCTCGCGGTCCCCTGGATGGCCGTCGGCGCCGTGCAGCCGCCCAGTTAGCTTCTGCCCACCCGGCGCTGAAGGTCCGGGCGGAGGAGATCTTTCCCCCGATAGCCGGCCTACCGCAGCGCCCCACCGCACCACGGCGCACGCGAAATTTACTTTTGTCGGCGGTTCTGTTCATGGCTCTGCCTGTTGTTCTTGCCGTGCTCTACTTCGGTTTTATGGCCAGCGATCAATACTACACCACAGCGGACTACGCGGTTCGCTTCTCCCAGGGTGCCGCGGCTGCTCCACACTCCGCAGGCGGCGGCGGCTTGGGTGGGATGCTGGCCGGAGGGGCAGCGGCCGCTATGTCAGACATGTTTATTCTGCGCGACTACATTCTCAGCCACCAGATCCTCGAAGACCTCGAACCCGAGCTCGACATTCGAGCTATTTACTCCGATCCCAAAGCGGACCGCTTGGCACGACTGGACCCCGCGGTAAGCAAAGAGGACCTACTCGAATATTGGAGAGGCATGATTAGTGTCCGTTGCGATATAACCACAGGCATAAGCCACCTCGGGGTACGTGCCTTCACCGCAAAGGAAGCCAAGCAAGTTGCCGACAGCGTACTCCGTCTGAGCGAAGCACTCGTAAACCGGTTGTCCGACCGGGCCCAAGATGACCGGCTTGAACTAGCACAGCGGGATGTGGACGAAGCATATATACGAGTAGCCGAGGCGCTTGATGGTCTTCGCATTTACCAAGAGCGGGCTGGTCAGGTTAGCCCCGAGGGATTTGTTCAGGCGCGCAGCGAACTCGAAGCGGGCATCGAGCAGGAAGTTTCACGATACGAGGCCCAGATCGAGAGACTTCGGCGCGACCTGCCAGACGATGCGCCGGGTATTAGGCAACTCCGTCAGCGCCTCGAGATTGCCCGCAGCCAACTCGGCGCAGAACGTCAACGTTCCACCTCTTCCCCGTCAAATGAGGGGGCTTCGGCGTCGGAAATTTTTACCGAATTCTCCAAGCTCAAGCTCGAGAGCGAGTTTTCCGCCAAGGCTTACGACTCAGCCTTGGCTTCGCTGGAACAGGCGCGCCTCGAGGCGGCTAAGCAGGACAGGTATCTTGAGGCCTTTGTGCGCCCTCAATTGCCGGATGCTCCCGAATACCCACGCCGCGCATTCAATATCGCGCTCGTCGCCGTCGGTTCCTTTCTTGTCTGGTCAATCGGCGGCCTCATGGTCGCTGCAGTGCGCGAACACCTTTAAGGCGATTCAATCCCCGTTTGCCACGGCATCCGGCAAAACCGTGAACTGCTCCATGATTGCATCCTATCTGGCGCCACTTTTGCTGGCCCGGGGCCCAACGACCGCGAGGGGACGTCTGCGGAAGTGGTGGCTACTTTGCGCTTCATTAATTGTCCGCCGGTCCGGACTTTTCGACCGCGATTATTATGAGCAGCAAAACCATGACGTTGCTGAAAGCGGAATGGATCCTTTGTGGCACTATCTGGCCTATGGTGACCGCGAAGGGCGCCAACCTATGCCTTGGTTTGATCCTGAGCACTATCGGCGTTCGCTGCCCGCGCCGATTTCCCACCAATACAACAGTCTTCTGCACTACTTGTTCATCGGGCGATTCCTCCAACCCGAGGTCAGTCCGAATTTCGACACCCGGCACTTCTACCAGAATCATCGTGATGTCCGGCTCAAACGGAAGGAGTCATTACTTTGGTTTCGCCAACTGGGTAACGCTGCCGCATCTCACTACTCTCCTTTCGCCTTGGCCGCAGGAACTCACTTACCAGAGGCACCATCGCGCGAAGATTGGACCAGATTGCCCGCCATGCAAGGAGCCGCACCATTAGTCGACATCATTGTTCCCGTCTTCCGGGGCCGCGCCGAGACTTTGCGCTGCCTGTATTGTGTCCTTAGCTCCAAACAACAAACTCCTTTCCGGCTGATCGTGGTCAATGACAGCAGCCCCGACAAAGAACTAGCCGCTGAACTAAGCCGATTGGCTGAGCGAGGTCTATTCGATCTGGTGGAACACGCAGACAACAAAGGTTTTGTCTTTTCTGTTAATCAAGCTCTTTTGCTCCACCCCGATCGAGACGTTATCTTGCTCAACGCAGACACCGAACCGCACAATGACTGGCTCGACCGCCTGCGAGCGACCGCCTACCGGCATCCGCGGGTTGCCACGGTGACGCCTCTTTCGAACAATGCGACAATCGCCAGCTATCCGCGTTTTGACCGCGACAATCCCGGGCCGCTTGAATTGGACCCAAAAGAATTTGACCGGTTGGCGGCGGAGACCAACCGCGGAATATGTGTCCAGGCACCGACCGGTGTGGGCTTCTGTCTTTACATCCGCCGCCTCGCTCTTCGGGAAGTCGGTCCGCTTGATGAAGCAAGCTTCGGGAAAGGATACGGAGAGGAAAACGACTTTTGCCGGCGGGCGGTCAAATTAGGGTGGGAAAACCGGATCACCGCGGACGTTTACATCTGGCATTGGGGCGCTCGTTCGTTTTTGGGTGAGAAAAACAAGCATGTTTCCCGCGCTATGCAAGTCATGGAGCAGCGGCACCCTGGCTATCGGCGGTTGGTCGAGGAGTTCGTGTCGGCCGACGGGCTGGCACCGCATCGCGCCGGACTCGATCGAGCCCGCCTGTTGCGCCGCCGATCTTCTGCGGAGAACGTTCTCTTCGTGACTCACACCAGAGGGGGCGGAGCGGCTAGACACGTGGAGTCGGAGATGCGGCACCTGAGTAACCGGGGAGTTGGCAGCTTCTTACTGCAGCCGGAAAAAGAAAGATTCGGACGCCTCGGCGCCCCCGGGCTGCCGCGGCTTCCCAACCTTCCGCCTGTGGATCTTACTTCTGCCGAACAGCTCGAAGACTTGCTTGGCTGGCTGGGCATCAGCGAGGTTCAGATACATCAACTGGTCGACTTCCCGCGGGCCATCACGGGTGGCGACCGCGGCGCGGCACGGACGATCGCGGGCGCGGCACGTCGTCGCGGGATTCCGTTCGACTTTTATGTTCACGACTATCAACACATTTGCCCCCGCATCAATCTTGTCGGGCCAAGTTCAGTTTACTGCGGAGAGCCGGACGAGCACACTTGCCGGCGCTGCCTCAAAATCCGGGTCCGCGGTATAGAAAATCCGAACATAGCTGATATTCATGCATGGAGGGTGCGTCAGGCTTCTCTACTAGAGGGAGCACGGCGGGTCATCGTCCCCGACCAAGATGTCATGGATCGTCTCTCCTATTACTATCCACATGCCCATTACTTAGTCCGACCGCACGAAGACCCGGCCATATTCCCTCCGTCTTCTGCATCACGCTCCGGCCGCCGCGGCCCGGTGCGGATCGTTGTTCCGGGCGCCATAAGCACGGTCAAGGGCTACGACATCGTCTTAGCTGCTGCCCGCGCAGCGAAGAGGGCACGGCTGCCCCTTGAGCTTATCGTCATGGGTTACACGCGTCGGGACAAAGAACTAGCAAGCGTTGGAGTGAAAATTACCGGACGATATTGGGACGAGAACGCGGGCGACACACTACGGGAGATTGACGCGGATATGGCTTGGGTCCCTTCGGTCTGGCCTGAGACTTATTGCTACGCCTTGTCGATCCCGCTCAAGGCAGGCCTTCCCGTTGCCGCGTTCGACCTCGGGGCACAGGCGTCCCGGTTGCGTCGTCACGGCGGGGATCATTTGCTCCTTTCCATGGAGTTTGCCCGTAAACCCCAAGAACTAATCGCGGTCCTCCACCAGTTCGCTAGCGCCCGGCGAAGACCCTGCCAGAAACTAGCCGCTTAAAACCCTGCGGGTCAGCGATTTTGCGCGGGCAACACAAGCTTCTCCCGTGGCCCTTACGACTTCTGAAAACAATTGCGTGCCTCTTTGAACCGTGAAAAAACACCAATAGGGTACCGAGACTCGGGACCGTCTCCATGTCTCCCCCGGGCTGCGCCTATGGTCTCGTGGCGCTGGGCAAAACATGCGATTTTTTCTCCAAAGCCACCCCACCACCACCCGAGCAGAGCGCGCCTAGCGCCGGAACGGCCCGAATTGGCCATCACATGGCCCATGGCGGGGAAGGCTTGCTCCACTTGTCTTCCGCAAAAACGCTACCGCAGGCTCCTTTCAAGGATGCGAGAAAGTTGTTAAAAACTGCCTGGGCGTGGTTGTCGCAAATCACGGACGCGAAAGGATCTTGCCCGTCTGCCCCTCTTTCTTACGGCCATTTCTAGCTTGATACCGGGTCGGGGTGCGCGGCGCGCGTGGGCCAACCTTTTGACGGTAGTCAGAGGCATCATTTTCGCGTAGAGTGCAGAGTCAGTCCCGTTCACTAGCCACCCCACCATGAAAAAGTTGCTCGGCAGAATCCAGCGAACAATTGCTTCTCCCCCGACCACCTTGGGCAGAGCGGAAACTGTTTTTAGTGTGGTCTGGCGTGCCGATCGTCCGGGGTTGGAGGCAGTTCTTGGGCAACACTCCGAGGAAGCCGCATCGGAGCTCATCCCGCAGCTGGTAATCAATGGCACATCGCTCCCACCATCTCGCCGACAGCGCAGGCCGGATGACGGCCGCCTGATTTTGGTTTGGGAAGAACTTCCCACCATGGCACGCGAACAGGAAAAAATCCTCTTCTCCTTCGCTTCCAAAATTGTCAAACCAGCTTCGGCCCGAGTGGGCGCCCCGCGCCCTGGCGATGCGGCGATGGAGCCGGTTGCGGGACACTTCGAGGGCTTCGATCACGCAGGCAATATTTGCGGCTGGCTCGACCGTTCAACACGGCATCCCGGAGAGTTTTCCGTCGTTTGCGGCGATGAGCGATTGCCAGTGCATCCTGAAATCCAACGCCAAGATTTGGCGGAGGCGGGTTTCCCTTCAGGGCGCGGTTTCATTGTGGAATTCCGCGAAATCTTACCGCTATTGGGTCCGTTTTTTTCCGGGCGCGCCCTGAGGATCGAAGGAATCTCTGGCGCGCTTGTCAGTCAGCCCCTTTACTGGCCGGTCCTTCAGCCCGCACGCCGCAATGAGATACTTTGGAACTGGCTCGCGAGATTCTTTGCTCTGAGCTTGGAAAGCAGCACCTTCGATCTGGAGGCCCTGGAGCTTTTCGACGCAGAGTTTTCCAAGCTTGAACAGGAAGGTCTTGCAGGGCTGCAAGATGAGACGGGAGCCATGCGTTGCGTGCAACTCATGCAGGACTTGTGTGGCCAGCAAGTCGGCGGGCAGGCGGACTTCCGGTCCAACCTTGCCAAACTCTGTCAACTCAGCTCGCGATTGGCCCGGTCACACCCCTTGTGGAAAAACGCGGTGGCGGGCTTTCAAGCGGCCATGATTGCCGAAGATTTCCTCGACACCGTGCGAAGCGTCTGGAAGCAGCAAGCGCTGCTGGAGGCCGAGGACGAAAAACCCGTCGCACCGCCCGCCCCCCTCGAAGCGTTATTTCTCGCCCCGGTGCTCCACGCCGGTCGCCTGCACTTTCTTCCTTGGGAAGGCTGGGTGCGTAATAATTTGCTCAGAACTATTGAACTGGCCACCAATCTCCCGGCCGAGAGAAACGGAAACGAAGATTTGGCCGCCAAACTCTCGGCGGTCGAAGCTGTTGTCTCTCTTCTTTACAGGGACGAGGAAATTATAGGCGGATTGCAGCGCTTGCGGCGTCAACTCGGGGTTTACAGTGGCCAACCCTCGGCACATGCCCGCCGCGAGGTCGTCGCCCTCATGAAACAGCGCAAATTTCTGCAAGCTCTCTCCATTGAGAGCCGCATTCCGAGCGAGGAGTCGGTTTCCGGTGCAGTCAACGCCTTTGCATCGCAACTTGGTGCGGCGCGCGAACTCGGGCAGACCTTGCCAACTGCGGTCATCCGCGCCTGGAAGGATCGCCTCGGCTCCGGCGTGGAACAGGCGGTGACGAACCCCGTATTTCTCGCGGCACTGCACGGTTACCTTGAATTTGCGGGCCAAGTTCTGATGAATCCGGCCACAACGGCAGGGCAACCAATCGGCCAAGCGCAGCAGACGCGCCTCGATATCATCGGATCCATCAAGGAGTTACTCTCGTTGGAACCGATCCGCCCTTTAGCCCGCGGGTCGAAAGCCGCAGGCGAACCGCTCAATATCCTGCTCGTTGGTTCGCGGGACCTGCCTCAAGTCCATCTCTACCGACAAGAACAAAAAGTGGCGGCTTTGCGTAACCTCTCCACCCGCACAAGGCCGATAAACGTCGAGCGGGCCGATACTTGGGAAAAGATCAACGATCCCAAGCTGACCCGTTGTTTGGTCGGATCCGACATTCTCGTGGTCTGTCGGCTGCCGGCAACTCTTTCCGTTTTGCGACTCATCCACGCCGCTCGCCGGGCCGGCGTGCGGGTGATTTACGAAGTCGATGATCTGATTTTCGACCACGAAAATTTCCCACCCGCCTACGAGACTTATTCTGGAAGTGTCACCCGGCGAGAGCATCGGCAACTTGCGGAGGACACTCCACTGTGGCTCGAGGCCATGCGTTTGGCGGATGAGATCATTGTTTCGACCGCCACGCTAGCCGAACGCGTACGAGTTCTCTTAGGCGACAACCAGCCCGTGCATATCGAACCAAATTGCCAGCCGGGTCCACTTCGCAGCCGGGGAAGAGTTTCCCGCTATTTGTCGCACCCAACCATCCGCAGGTGGCGGGCCACCGAGCGCATGCGTCTCGTCTACGGAACAGGCACCAAAGCGCACAAACAAATCATAAACCAATGGATCCTGCCGGTGCTAGAGGATTTGCTTGAGCGGTATCCTCAGTTAGACATCACCTTGGTTGGACGACTCAAAGCCATTCCCCACGGCCTTGCCAACCACCCGCGTGTCCAGATCGTTCCCTTCATTGGCTACGACGCATATCTCGACATTCTTTCCTCCGCAGACCTTACTCTCGCCGCCATCGAGGAGGGTGTGGCCTCGGATGCGAAGAGCGGGCTCAAATGGATGGAAGCCGCCTTTCTCGGCGTTCCGTCGGTCGTTAGCCCTTCCGCCACTTACCGCGAGTTGCTGGAGGACGGATCGGATGTTCTTTTCGCCGAAACCAAGGAACAGTGGGAAGAACAACTGGGGCGATTGATCAGCGACCCGGATCTCCGCACGCGAATTGCCGAGAGGGCACTCCGCAAGGCAACCGCCTCATTTTCCCCAACAACCGCTGAAAATGTGTGGTCCAAGATCATCAGGCAAGAAGCGACAAACCCGCAGGAGGCTTGGCCCGCCGGACGCCCGCTGCGACTGCTCTTGGTTAATCTTTATTTCCAACCACAGTCGCAGGGAGGCGCCACACGCGTGGTCGAAGACCAGATCCGCAAATTGCTCGATCGCTACCCGGGACGGTACGAGATAACCGTGCTTTGCGCGGACCGGTTTGCTCACGATGGAGGCACCGACATTTACTGGCAAGAAAGCGTTCGTGTTGTCCGGTTCAAGACCAGTTCCAAGGAATGGCACTCCTATAGGGACGACGAGAGCAAGAAATTCATGCAAGATTGGCTCCGCCGGGAGAGCTTCGACGTAGTCCACGTACACGCACTCCAAGTGCTAACCGCGAGCGTGCTCGAGGCGGTGGCAGCAGCCAGCATTCCTTACATCGTGAGCATCCATGACGCTTGGTGGTTCTCACCCCACCAGTTTCTCACCTCGCCCTCCGGCCAGCCCGTGGACCCCCAGGACTGGTTGGCCGAGACCGGTATGCGCCCACCCTCCCCAACATCGGGCGGCGAGGTCGTGTCGGTCGCCGCGCAATTGCGGAAACTGGAAAAATTACTCCGTCTTTTACACCGTAACGCTCAGGAGCAATCGGAGGCCTCCGCCCGAGGAGACATTTCTCAGCGCGGTCAGTTGCAGGCCAAACGGCGTGAGTTAGACGTCCGTCTCGAAGATTTGATCGCCGATCAGTCCATCCGCATCCGCGTCTATTCGGCTTACGTCAGACAGCGTGACCTCTTAGGTATTCTGCACGGTGCCACCGCACGACTGGCCGTGTCGTCTTCATTTGCCCGGCTATGTGCACAAGCAGGAGCGGAAGAGGTCGAAGTCTTGAACAACTCGTGGCAAATTTTTTCCCCCGGAGGTGTCCGCCCGGAAGCCGCCCCCCTCGAGTGCGCCTTCATAGGCGGGTGGAGCCTGCACAAGGGTGCCGGCATTCTGCTCGAAGCCTGCCAATTGCTCGGTGAGGCCGACCAGATCCGTTTACGCATCGTCGACCACTCCCTTGCCGGCGATGAATACTGCGCCGTTAAATGGGGCGGCATCGACGTTCGATTCATTGCCCCGATTCCGATGACCGGCATGCAGCTGTTCTATTCGTCGATTGATGTCCTTATTGCTCCCTCCATTTGGCCTGAAAGTTTCGGGCTGGTCACTCGCGAAGCCTTGGCAGCCGGGGTGTGGGTCATCGCCGCGGATTCTGGAGCGCTCGCCGAACCAGTTTTCGATAGCATCAACGGCCAAGTCATTCCCCCTCGCGACGCGCAGGCGCTGGCCGACGCCATCCGGTGGGCATGCACCCCGGAGGGGCGGAAGGTGCTGCAGGGCTGGCGAGAGGATGCGCTCGCCGGCATTGGCTCGAACAAACCCCCGGACAACCTGGAAACACTGCACAGTTTATACAAAAAAGCCGCCGGCATTTCATGAGCCATCGCTTCATTATAGGCATAGGCTCGCAGCGCGCCGGTTCGACACTGCTCCACCGCCTGATAGGGGACTGCATAGAAGTGTTCATGCATCCGGTCAAAGAGCTCCATTACTTTGACACCCTTTTCGGAAGTCGGCCGCAAAAAGCGCTCGCGGATTTCTCCCGCCGACAACTTTCCCGCGAAATGGACCGCATTATGGCTGCGAAAGACTATGGCTTCATGAGCCGCCGATATAAAAGTTTCCTTCGAGCAAACTCAATCCTTGCGACCACGGCGATCAGCGATGTCGACTACCTGGACTTGTTCCGCCCGTGCCTCCGCAAGTACAGCGTCCTCGGTGAAGTCACGCCGGAATACATGCTCTTCGACGAAGAACAGGTTGCCCGCATGCGCGGAATGGTCGGCGAAGATGCCACCATCATCATGCTTTGTCGCGACCCGGTTCAACGCCTGTTTTCCGCCGCCAAACTCTACAACATTTATAATGCCCTACGGATGAACCGCTTGCAATTGGATGCCTGGTTGCGTCGGAATTTGGCCGAGAAGACGACTTGGATGCTGGCCCAGGACAGCTACAACGATTACGAGCGCGCCATTCGGATCTACCGCTCGGTATTCCCGCGCTTTCTGGCGCTCAGTTACGAACAGCTCGTTACCGAGCCGGAGTCCGTATTGCCCCTCCTGCGGGAAGCCTGCAACGTCACAATTGACGCGGTTCAGTTCCGTACTGGCGTCGGCAAAGTTAGCAATCGCCTTGAGGAAGTCGAGCCGCCTGATGCCGAGCTGGTGACGCAAGTGACCGAGCGCTACGCTGCGCAGATTGCCTTTCTTTCCGATTTTTTCCCCCATTACAAGTCGCGGGCCCTGGCCCCGTGCAGTGACACCTGAGGTGTCGACAAGCAGTTCCGGCGCACGTAACCAAACAGGCATGAAAAGTGGTTTGCGGAGGGCATTAGCCACCCGGTAGTAGTCTGCCACCGGATTTCCAGCGTGCGCGCTACACCGATCGAGATTGGACAGTCTGAGTTCCCCCAAGGCAAGCCCGCCACCACGGAACCGGAAGGTCAAATAATTTTTGCTCGCCCCTCGCCGGGCATGTCCGCGACCCGTCTGGCAATGGCACACTGGAGACCGTGCGTATATCGTCTCTTTTGTCCGCTGCAGCCTCTTTGTCATGACGCAGCCTTGACCTGCCGGGCTGCATGGTCGATTGTTCCGACAGCGATGGTCCTTAAAAGGCTGCTGTCTCAAGGGCTAAATGCATTAATTTAGACGCGACCAAGCGGCGATAAGCAATTGCTGGAAGCCAACCTTATGGACGGAATATGCACCTTGGCAAACGACCGCATGTCTCCATTTTTGGAGGCATTTTTACCAAGCGTCCGCGCTCACATGCCTGATTTGCCAGTCCGCATAATCCCTTTCGACGACAACATCGAGAAAACAAAGGCTCTGGCCAAATCTCATCGTGCACAAGTTGTAGAGCCAGACCAACGCTGGGACGAGTTGGGAGCCAAACTTTTCGGAGACGAGGATTATCGACGGGGAGTGCCTGCGTGGCGCTATCTGCGCAAACTGAACGCCTTCCAAACGGATCTGGACAGGTTTCTTTTTCTCGATGTCAACTGCCTCGTTTTAAACGACCTGCGGCCTCTGTGGACGGCTTGCATGAGTGACGCCCAGGATATTGTTTTTGCGATCAGATCACGACTCGACAGGACAATCAGCAAGCCCGATGTCCGTTCCGTGCTGGAAATACTCTCCCCCCGTTTGGGCGGGGCCTTTAACGCATGCTGCTTCATGAGCAGGCGGGGAACAATAGAACCGGAGACAGCACTGGCCATCGGCAGGAACAAAAATCTTCGGCTTCTCTTCGGTCGTGCCCCCGAGCAGGCGTTCATGGCTTGGTACATCGCAGTCACCGGCTTGAATGCGTTTTCCATGGCAGAAATTAGCCGGAGTCTGCGCAGAATCATCGGCGGAGCACGCTTCTCGATTGAGAAGACCGACGGCGGCCTTCATCGCTTTACCGAGGGTCCGTGGAAAAATAATCCGATCTACCTCCTCAAATGGGGCGGCCAGGACGTATCCGCCGTGCATGGCGGCAAGAACGCGGATCTCTTCCATCATCACCGGCAAATGGCTCTTTCCTAGAATGGACTTGTTCAGCGAAGCAAGTCGGTAGCCATAACAACAAACGGATTAACAAGTCTCCTCTAGTGATGGTAAAAATCCGCCGCTATTTAAACTTTGGCGTCAACAAACAAAGCGTCCGGAAATGATCGACAAGCTCTTCCTGTCTGTTGGTGCAATGAAGTCGGGGACCACTTGGCTTTACGATAAAGTACGCCATCATCCAGGCATTCATTTCTCCCCACAAAAAGAGGTGCATTTTTTCGCCTTTCATTATGGGCACAGCAACGCCTTAGCCGGCAAAAAGCGCGACAGGCGGGCCAAGCAGGCCATGCGTCTCGCGCGTGGCGAAAAAGCGGCAACGAAGACCCTCCAAAGGCTACGTCGGTGGCGAGCGAGCTACCTCAGCGATCCCGTCGACTTCAACTGGTTTGAGACCATTATGGATGCGCCCCAAGCCAATGGGCGCTTTCTAGCCGACTTCTCGAACCTGAACTGCTTTCTGACTCCGGACAACTGGCGTGACCTGAGAGACAAGCATGCGCGGGAAATCCGTGTGATTTATATTCTCCGCGATCCGCTCCCACGAATTTGGTCGCACTTCAAATACCATCTTCAGTTTAGCAAACATCCCGCGGCTCGGGAACCCGAGAAAGACTTTGATCTCTTTCGAACAGTTTTAGCCAAGGGCTGGTTTTGGCGAAACGCTTGCTACTCCACAACGGTCCAATCATTGCGGGCCGGCTTAGGCACCGGCAATTTTGGCCTTTTTTACTTTGAGGACATGATAGCGAGCCCGGACCAGTTTCTCGCGGAACTCTTCCGCTTCCTTGAAATAGAACCCGTGGTCTATCATGGCGACCTGCACGGTCGAAAAAATATAAGCACGCCTGCTTCCATCCCGCCAGACTGGGCCGACTACACGCGTGCCAGACTCCACGAAGAAATGTTGTCGATGCGAGCGGCCGGAATTTGGCATGAGAAGTGGTCCTCGCTCGCTTAGCACCCTGACTAATGGATGGCATCTACACAATGGCCAACGACAGAATGGCTTCATTTTTGGAGTCCTTCCTGCGGAGCCTAAGACGTGTTATGCCATCCGTGCCGATCGGGGTTATTCCGTTCGACGATTCCGTGCAGAAAACAGAGCAATTGGCAGCCACTTACGGGGCATCACTGGTCCCACCGGATCTAACTTGGGACCTCATCGGCAAGAATATCTACGGCGACGAAGACTACCGTCCTGGCGTGCCGGCCTACCGGTATTACAGAAAATTCAATGCATTCACGGGTCCGTTCCAGACGTTTTGTTTCATGGATGTTAACACGCTTGTTCTCAGCCCCCTCAACGAGCTGGGAAAGAGATTAGACCAAAACCATGATATATTGTTTCTGATGCGTTCGTCCCCAAAGCGTTCAATCCGACGCGATGTCGCGCGGTGCACCATGCAAATTCTCTCCCCCGGTATACTTAGTGGCTACAACGCCGGTTTCTTTCTGAGCCGTCGGAATACCGTCGACCCCTTGCACGCGGCGACACTCGGCCGGAATAAAAATCTGCGCCGCATTTTCGGCATGGCCCCCGAACAGGCATTCTTTGCTTGGTATGCTACGATTTGCGGTCTCCGTCACGGCCTCATTGGGGAGTTGGATCCGAGTCTCCAAAACGTATCTTCGGGTAAAAAGTTCCTTGTCGAAAAAAGCGGCGACGGGCGCTTTTATTTTCTGGAGGGTCCGTCGCAGGGGCGGCAGGCTTATTTCCTTAAATGGACAGGGCAAGACGCAGCAGAGATGAAGGGTGGCAAGAATGCAAACCTGTTGGATCTCTGCTTTTCCCCTTAATGCTAATGGACAAAACCACAATTCAAACAACCACGGTTAATCCTCGCCACATTGGTGAACAACAATTTTCCGAATTTCTCCGCCTTACTGCTTTTCCTACCCTCTTGGAGGAACTTAAAGGACAGGCGCTTGAAACCATTGGTTTTTTGACCAAACATGCGACGCGTGCTATCGAATATCCTTGGGCCGCCCACCAACTCGAATCGCGCGGAGTGCGCACGGCGGTTGATGTGGGTGCTGGAGTCTCGCCGCTACCTTTGCGTTTGGCCAGTCGGGGAATCAAAGTCACAACCGTTGACTATAGCCGTAATGTGCGATCCTTGAAAGATCGTGAAAAGTGGACCGAGTGGGGATTCTTGGATTACTCCCTCCTTGATCCTTCGATAAGCTCCTATAATAAGCCTCTTTCTAAAGTGGACCTCGAGGCCGGTTCTCTGGATGCATTTTACTGCATTAGCGTGATTGAGCACACTCCACGGTCGCTACGCATCGAAATGCTCGAAACGGCGGCACAGCTTGTCAGGGCAGGAGGCTGGGGAGTGGTCACCTTGGACCTCGTTCCCCGCACCCGGCGGCTCCGCAATCGTGATCGAGGTCGCAAAGTCGAGGACGACAAAATTCATGGCACGGTTGACGATTTTGTCGATGAAGCGGCGATGGCAGGCTGGAAGCTAGAAACCACCGAAATCGCAAAGCAGATTCCTGGTGCCGTGACGGATGTGGCGATGCTTGTATTTCACAGGACCGCAGACCCCGCCCCAACTGCGGAGGCACGCCGCCACGTTGTTGCGAACGGCGACTCGGCAAGTCTGCAAGAACGGTTCTCCAAAATCTATCGGCGCGGAGGCTGGTCCGGTGGCAAAGCGGGTTCCGCTTCGGGAGCGGGTTCCAGTTTGGAATACACGAAAAACCTCCGGCAGAATCTTGGGGCACTGCTCGAAGAACTCCGGGTCTTCACTTTTCTTGACGCTCCGTGCGGTGACTTTGCCTGGTTCAAAGAGGTTGAGGTCCCAGAAGGGATGGTTTACTTAGGCATGGATGTGGTGCGTGACCTGATCCGTGCCAATCAGTCAAAATTCGCCTCCCGCCACCGCGTTTTCTTTGCCGGCGACATCACAGCCGACCCCCTCCCGAGTGCCGACCTCATGATGTGCCGCGATTGTTTATTTCATCTTTCGGACGACGATTGTTTTGCGTTTCTCCAAAACTTTATTGCCAGCGACATTGACGCCCTTTTGCTCACTTGTCACCGAAACACGGCGAACAACGACCTCCCCCCGGGGAAGGGATTCCGACAAATAAACTTCCGCTTGCCTCCCTTCTCCTTTCCGGAACCGCAAAAAGCTATCGAGGACTACGTCCAAGGTTTCCCCGCTCGCGACGTCTGTTTATGGCAGGCGGAGGAGCTCCGAGCTGCACTAGCCTCGCGAAAAAGTGGGGCCGCAACGTGAAGGACCTCTTTTTTACGGGAAAGCCCGGCACTCACTGCAGTCCAAACGAGGCGGTTTACTCTTTCTTGCATGCGACTCTGGTTTGTTTCCGGTTCTTCTCGAATGAACTGTGCCTGACTCAAGCGCCCAGTGCTTACGTCGGCACCTTTAGTCACTGTGGTTTTCGCGCCTTGTGAGGGCAGTTATGGTAATTAACGCGGTACGTATCTCGAAATTTGACCGACGCGAAGCGCAATTGCCTATACTTGTTCCAAAAATAGTGGGTACCGAGTTAAACCGGGACGACCAGCATTGATGCTGAGGCTAGGAAATCCTTTAGTCACCCTTTTCTACCCCTATCCCTGCAGCACACTCCAGGAGGGGAAACTCCGATGCCCAGTTGTCGTCAGTTTATCGCCATAACGCCCCGCTGCGGGAGCACATGGTGGTGCGATCTGCTTGCTCACGCGGGCTTAGGTCGCCCGGCGGAATTTCTCAACGGTGATGGCCTGTGGTGCAAATCACGTCCCCCCAATACTCCACTTATCTCCTGGGCTGAACTGCACCAAGGCATGGCATGTTCGTCCGGCACGGAGCAATACGACCTCAAAGCAAGCTGGTTCCAATTCATGCCATTGCTCGACCCGCCGCTGGAGACAACTCTGGCAACGGAGGGTTTTCCAACCACCATATGGAGTTACCTGACGCGTCGTGACCTGCCGGCCCAGGCTCTCTCACTGTACCTTATGCGGAGAGTTGGCTCGGCTCACTCGCGCAAGGGCCAGGCCAAGCCCGTGTTTGATGCAACTTGGTTTCATCCCTCTCCGGCAAATCATGAGGCACTGATGTGCTGGTTGCTGCACATCGTCCAGCAGGAGTATGGTTGGGAAGCTTTTTTCCTGCGTCACAGCATCAAGCCTTGGCGCTACATTTATGAAGATATCGCACAGCACCCGATCCTCAGTCTTCGCCGGTATTTACGACATGCCGATCTCCGGGGAGTCCGGAGGGCGGAGCTCACATTAAGCCCCGCGGTCTGCGCTCGTCGTGCCACGAGATGCTCGAGGTTTGTCAAACGAGATTACCCCACAACCGCTTCGGGGGACTTGCTGGCGAGCTTCAAACATAGGTTTGCCCGACAGCTTTCGACTATCGACGAGCTGCGCGGGAAAGAGGCGGCTGCCTCACTCATGAAAATCTGCGCGATGAGCCGGTTAGACCGCAGTGAGATGAAAGGGCTTTAAGCACAGTCACCTTTTGCTCGCGTCCCTGACATGCGGAACAGCCGCCTCCAAATAAGTCCCTCACCTACTGCCCGTGACTCAAACTCCGCACAATTCGGCCCTAGTTCCGCCCGGGCACTCCCGCGCTGGCTACAACCATGCTTTTGTCCTTGCACCATCGCCATCTCCGACGCTCGAGTATTATTTTTCGCATGTCGCAGACAAAGTGCCGTCTGGAAACATCGAAACTTGCTACGCATCCCGACCCTGCGTGAAACGTCCGAAACTCCAACCCGGAACCTGGGTCGTAATATTCAGGCATGCGCACCCGTCGTGGCTCCGCTTCATTCTTTCCCGAAGAGAGGAGCTATCACGCGTTACCTGGTTCCTCGATGATGACATTCCTGCAATGCTTTGGCAGAGATCTTTGCCTACTGTGTACGTTTGGAAATCGTATGTGCGATACCTGCACGTTAAGGTCCTTCTGGCAGGAAGGGGAACGGACTATGCTTTCTCGACAGAGGAACTGGCTTCGCGCTTTCCCAATATCCCTCGCGAGGTATGGCCGCCTCGGAGGGTGGACCCGCCTGCGCGGGAGCTTCCATTGCTCTATTTTTACCATGCAACCTCGTCGCACCATGCCGAACTGGCGTGGCTTGCCCCAATAGTGGGAGAGGTCCAGCGCCGTGTTCCCGAAGCATGGTTTGAACTGTTTGCGGACCGCACGGGAAGGGAAATTTTCCGTTCGGTTCCGCGGACCCGTTGCATTCACCCCATGGTCTGGGCGGACTTTTTGCGCTACACATCGACTTTCAAGGCGGACGTGGGGCTTGCGCCACTCCTCGATACGGCTTTGAACCGGGCCCGCGCGCCTGTCAAGTTTTTCGATATCGCCCGCACCGGAGCTGCAGGCATCTTTTCCGAAAGCCAAACTTTTAAAGGCACCGTGCGGGATGGTGTCAACGGGCTCCTGCTGCCCAACGAGCCTGAGCGCTGGGTTGAGGCAATTATTCGTTTGCTGCAATCCCCCGCAGAACGACTCAGCCTTGCCACCCAAGCAAGCCGTGATTGCGGGACAGCTTCTGCAAAATGAACCGCTGGACCGACGTCTTGCCGGAGCGCTTCTTTCTCGGCTCACCGGGTGCGGTTCGTCAGCGCGGACATGCCCGACGCTTGGGGGAACTATTAGCGCCGTCCCGCATTACGGCCGACCCAACAAAGGCACAAGCCGTCATCGCTTGGGGTCTCAAACCGAGTTCCGAGAAGGCGGCCGAAGCGGCAGCCCGACACGGGCTGCCGCTCTGGCGGGCAGAGGACGCCTTCCTCCGCTCCGTTTGCCCGCGGCAGTCAGACCCTGCGCTTGGTATGGTTTTTGACGACCTCGGCATCTACTATGACGCTGACCATGAATCGCGGCTGGAGCGGCTGATTTTCCAAACTTCGGGCTCGGCGGCCAATGAGGAACGGGCCGCCAATCTGGTCCGTCTGTGGCGGAAGCACCGGGTTTCCAAATACAACCACGCGCGGGAGTTTTCTGGCCAACTCCCAGAAAACTACGTTCTGGTCGTCGATCAGACACTGGGAGATCTCTCCATTCGTCACGGCCGTGGGGACCCGTCTGTTTTCCACCGCATGCTCGAAGCTGCGCTTAAGGAGAATCCGGACGACCACATTGTGCTCAAAGTCCACCCTTTGGCGGCCAAAGGGACTAAGCCGGGACACTTCAACCTAGGAATGGTCGGCCGGGAACGGCGTATATACCTCATCTCAGAGGATACTCATTTGGTGCGCTGTATCGAGCAGGCCAAAAAAGTTTACACTGTCACTTCGCAAGCGGGCTTCGAGGCTCTTCTATGGGGCAAAGCTGTTCGCACCTTCGGCATGCCTTTCTACGCAGGTTGGGGATTGACCGAGGACGCGATTGCTGCCCCCAGCCGGAGACGGCGTTGCCCCCTTGGACGATTGGTGCAAGCAGCTCTGGTCGATTATGCGCGCTATGTGAACCCCGAAACCGGCCAGCAGTGCGAGCCGGAAGAAATCATCGAGTACCTCGGCGTTCAGCGGGAGATTATGGAGCGATACCCGGCGTATCTGGCTGCGCCCAGCTTGTCTCTCGCCAAGCGTGCCGCCGTAAGACGCTTTTTTCCTTGCAGCCAGGTCAACTTCAAAAAAAGCGCACTCCATGCAAAAAATACCGAAGCGGTCTTGGTTTGGGGGAGATCGCGCTCGCCCCACCATAGCTGCGGTAAACCCGTCATCCGACTGGAAGACGGCTTTATTCGCTCCGCGGGCTTAGGGTCCGCTTTCACACCCGCTGCATCGTGGGTAGCGGATAGAACGGGAATCTACTTTGATGCTTCTCGGCCTTCCGACCTCGAGAGCATCCTCCAGACGGCAGTTTTCACCCCGGAGTTGCGGTCCAGGGCCAGGTCTTTAACCGAAGCGATAATCAGCGCTAGATTGACCAAATATAATGTCGGCTCGGACGGCTGGACTATACCGGACGGCGTCGGACGACTCATCCTTGTGCCCGGCCAAGTGGAGGATGATGCCTCGGTGGTTTGGGGATCTCCCCAGATCAGAACGAACATTGCGCTGCTCCGAGCCGTACGCGAGCGGAACCCGGATGCCTACCTGCTCTACAAGCCTCACCCGGATGTCATCGCTGGCTCACGCTACGGAGGGGATGGTGCCTGGCTAGACTGGGCCGACAGCATAGCTGACCGTTGGGTGTCATTAGATTCTTTGTTTCCGATGGTGCACGAGGTTCACACCATGACATCCCTCGCTGGGTTTGAAGCATTGTTGCGGGGCAAGTCCGTTACCGTCCACGGCATGCCTTTTTATGCTGGATGGGGGCTGACAAACGATATACTTGGGTCGCCTGGAAGGCGGGACCGGCTCTTGGACCTTGAGGAGTTGGTTGCCGGTGCTCTCATCCTTTATCCGCTTTATCTCAGCGCAGTGACAGCACGCCCGACGACGCCTGAACGGGTCGTGCAGGAAATAGCGGAAGGACTTCGTCTCGGAGCCGCGGGCATATTAGAAACCCTGCTCGCACAATTCAAAAAAACCACCACTCGTTGGTCTGCTCCCTCTGAGAAGACAGGAGTGGGATCACTGCCTGCGAGGAACTTGCTGAGCTGACGCCCGTTTTTCGAGCAGGCTAACGATCGAAGGAACGGCAAGACTGATTCCTTTGTCCGAGTAATAAGACCCTCGGATAAGGCACCGACTGAACAGAACATCGCAGAAGTCACGATGCACACGCGGGTCAGGTGCCGTGGGATTACGCCAAAACTCGTCAAGAGATACCTGGGAGGCTAGTCCTGGGAAATTGTAAATGGCGCGCCCGAGTGCTTTGACCGGGCATCCATGGTCAAAAGCCGAGGTGGCCACGGTGCTGTTAATGGTAACCAAGCCGCGGGTTTTTGCGAGGAGAGTGGGCAAATGGCCACCGTCGATAAAAAGAACCCGACTCGCTAAGCCGTGGTGGGCGGCAAGACGGGCGGTCTGGCCGCCGCGGGGCACTAGATCGTTGTCAAGAGGGTGGCACTTGACGACTAAACTCATTGGAGTCGGGGCGTAGCGCGCAAAGGACGCGAATACCTCCCCCAGAAACTCCTCAATGTCGAGGAAGTCCGAATGCTTCACGACTTGCGCGTCGCTATCCAGTTGCAGGGGCACAAAAAAGAAAGGCGTTCCCGAAGCAAGAAAGAACCCCAACCTTCTCAAATGCCGACGCTTCTCGCCGAGCGCGTGCCGCCTCAGGATGCGCCTGGACCAACCGAATAGCTCACGCATCGGATGATAGGGGCGGTGGGAGCGGTAGTGCGGATGCAACCAAGGCATGGAAAGATTGGCGGCATGGTTCGAGACATCCCAAGCCGCACGCCTGACCATGGAAATGGGCACTGGATCGACCGAGCGGCAGGACACTGGGTCGGCGGATGCCGCAGCAGCGAGAGCCTCAGCAGATCTAGGCAGCGGTGAATTAGCGTTGGCCCCTCCGAAATCTAGAGACAGACAGTATGGGCGAAGATAACCCTCCTCAAAAACGTGTATGCGCAGGCCCAAATTCAGCGCCTCTTGGCAGGCCAGACCATGCATGGGCCGCACGTCGGAAAAAAGCACGAGGTCTGTGATATTTTCGACCGCGAGAATTTCCCGCAGGAAGCCGGGCCACTCGTCATATCGACCACGGTAATTAACTGCATCCGGCCGTCTCCAAAATAGACGGTCGCCGGCGCAAAAATTTACCCGCACACAGCGGTGGCCACGAGCATCAAGCTCGTCGGCAAGCCGCGCAAATAAGGGCGAAGCAACACCTTGCAGGAAGAGAAAGGTCAGACCAGATCCTAAAAACGTGTCGTCGCGTTTTACGTCAGCGCGCATGCGGAATTTTTCGGTTTCCTAGAAAACTCTCTTATGACAGAAAGAAGGACTCTCGGAAGTTCATGGGCACAGAGGGTGATTGGAAGGGATGCAAATGATTTGGTCAGTCCGTTGGTGGTGATCAGGTAATCAGTGTAAGGCGTGCGTGAGTGGAAGATGTCGCGAGCAAGTATCGGGGCATGATCTCCATACCAGCACAGCACGATTGGTCTGTCGAGGCGGGCGCCGAGAGTTACTAACGCGCCGAACATCTGGTCACTGTTACCGAGGTGCTGGAGGTAGGCCTCCCGCGGCGACTGGCCTTCGTCCAAACGGCCGGAAAGCCAAGGGCCATGGTTTTCCATAGTCACCGCAAAGGCGAAGCGTGGTTCCTCGCTTTCTTCGAAGAGGCGTTCCAAATAGACGGCCAAAGCGGCATCGGATACGTGAGGGCCGCAGCGCGGGGCGGTGCGGAATCGTTCAGCTCCGTGTAACCGGTCGAAACCCAAGGCGGGCATCACCCTGTTACGGCGGAAAAAGCGCAAGTCGTGAGGATGAACAAAGTCCGTGGTGTACCCTTCCTCTTTGAGTATTCCCGGGAGCGAAGCATATTGGCGCCGTTCGGCACGGGCATACGGATTAAAGCAGTCACAGCCCAGCGCAGCTGGAGGAATCCCGGTCAGAAAGCTGAATTCGGTGCGCATGGTATAGGCTCCGCCGCAGGGCACGTCTAGAGACCCGTAAGCTGACGCATCGTGCTTTGCGGCTTGGAAATCGGGCAAGTTTGGTGCGTCGACAAAGATTCTTCGTGGGTCAATAAACGACTCGCATTGGACAGCGAGAACGTGAGGCAGCCGCGACAACTGGCTGGGCAGCCGGAGAAATTTATATTGCGGCTTGGGAGCCGACTGCTCGGTGATCCACCGGGAGTATTGGGCCAGCATTGGGACAAAAATACCCCACTTGTTCGTTGCCACCTGGGGACGGAGTTCATCGGCGGGCGCGCACAATAGCCTTCGGATTCTATCGGCCAAAATAATATAGCGCGGCATGAGCCACAGCAGCATTGGTCCAGCGAGAAAAAGTGCCCACAAACCCCGATGAAGTGGTGGATCAAGCTGCGGCTCCATTCTAACCAAGGAGAAAAGCAGGGCACCGAGTCCAAGGAGAATCAACCCTCCGGCGAGCGCATTACGGGGCGCAAGTAAGAGTTGCCCGTAATAGAGTCCGGGATACCGAAGGATCTGGCCGACGAACTGCAGATCGAGAAAAACAAGCGGTTCGCCGAGCAAGTGGTGCTTGGTCCGGCCGGAAGCCACAAAGACACCGACCGTGGCCAGGCCCAGTACCAAGGAGATAATTGGGCGGTTAGTTGCGGCGCACCAAAAGCCATAGATGACGGCAAGCAGGAGGATTCGGAAAAAAAGCACCGTCGGCTGATACCACGTCTTGCGGTTTCTCTGGGTAACAGCCAACTCTTCAAGCGCGGAGCCGGCAAGGAGGAAGACTAACAAAGACAGCAAAAGACTCATAAAGTTTTGGCCAATTTAACCCAGTATGTCTTAAAGCATTCCGAGGAAACGAAGCATTTTGGATGTCATTCGGAGTTCTTTTGTTCCGAAAACGCTACCTCTTGGCTATTTCGACGGAAATCCCCCCAAAAAACACACACCACTGAGAATAGGAATTTGCATCTCAGCCGTTGGAATAGAGCGATGACGTTGAAGTATGGACACCCCGTCTCGAGCCCAGCGCGACCTTGGGCGAATGTTGAGGTGACCGTCACTACGGCAGAACCGATCGCGCCGGTTTTCCAGTTCACTGTCGAAATCATCGAGCCGAGTGTCGGAGAGCGACGATGGTTGCGGTCCTCTGGCCGGACAATTCTCCGCGCAAGAGGAATCTGACCTCCCCTCGTTTACGGCCAGCCGGCCACTACAAATAAAAACGCCGCCCCGTGGAGGGCGGCGTTTTTATGAATGATTGGTTGGATGGATTACTCGGCAGCTTTTTGCAGGTCCTGCCCGACGGTTTCAACGGCTTCGCCCGTGGCTTTGGCGGCGTCTTTGGTGCCATCCCACATGCCTCCGGTTACGTCCTTCACGCCCGAGGCAGTGTCCTGCACGGCGCCCCAAGTTCCTTCGGTCAACGTTTGGGCACCTTCGCCGACGGCTTTGCCGGTTGCCTTGGTCGCATCCCATGCGCCCTCGGCCACTGCCTGGGTACCGTCGCCCACAGCTTGGGTGGTGGACTCAACAGCATCACCGGTTTTTTCGACGGCCTGTTGGACGTCTTGCTTGGTTTGATCACAAGCGGCCAGACCAAACGCGGTCGCCGCCACAATAAGGAAGTATGGTTTCATAGCACTTCCAAAGGTGAAGAGCCCCAGCTCTGGGCGCAAACACATTTTCGAAAAATCGCGGGGACAGACCGCTAAATACAGAGGTCATCAGTCTGCAACCTTGACAGCCCTTGCCCGCACTGCTTGTTTTGCTCTGTCATCGCGGCCAAGTCCTGAGTAGCTCAGTGGTAGAGCGGTCGGCTGTTAACCGATTGGTCGTAGGTTCAAATCCTACCTCAGGAGCCAGCGTCTGGCTTCGTGAGCAGAAAAGACGATGGTGTGCCACCGCCAGCGGGGCCGAAGAAGTGATGTCCTCCCATCCACCGGAACCTTCTGCACGGGCGGGAGCCAGAAACCCACCACCGGCGAGAAATTTCCTCCATTAGTCGTTGTTGGTTGATCCATCCTGCAGAGCCTGGCCGAAAGCTTCACCGGCTTTGCGGAAGGCTTTACCGACATTCGCCGCGGCTTCCTTGGCCTTGAGCAGGCTGGCCGTCATGCGTGCGGCGGTATATTGCGCCTGAAGCGCATCCCGCTGTTGGCCCAGGCCACCAGCCTCGGCGGTCTTGCCGTCCGTGCGTATTTTGACGATTTGGCTGTCCAGCCGGGTAAAGCCTTCGTCGATTTTCGCCGCAGCCTCATCGGTTGGCGCAGCGGCATAAGCCGAAACTTCTTTCTGCAGGGTCTGCAAGGTGTCCTGCGGTTTATCGCAGCCGGGCACGGAGAAAAGAACCACGGCCGAGAGGACCAAAACAATGGCGGGTTGCGTTCTCATGAATTCATACGACGGTAGCGCGCGATGAGCGCATTCGTCGAGCTGTCGTGCTTGAGCTCCGGAGCGTCCTGGCTTTCCAACTCGGGAATGATGCGCTGGGCCAGCACTTTGCCCAGTTCGACCCCCCACTGGTCGAAGGGATTGATCCCCCAAATGGTGCCCTGCGTGAAAACACTGTGCTCGTAGAGCGCAATGAGCTTGCCGAGCGTTTTTGGATCGATCACCTCCGCCAGGATGGTGTTGGACGGACGGTTGCCCTCAAAAACGCGATGCGGCACAAGGTCTTCGCGCGTTCCCTCGGCACGGACCTCTTCCGCTGTTTTCCCGAAGGCCAAGGCCTCCGCTTGGGCAAACATGTTGGCCAGAAGAATGTCATGGTGGCGACCGATCGGGTTGAGCGTTTTGGCAAAACCGATAAAATCGCACGGGATCAAGTGCGTCCCTTGGTGGATGAGTTGGTAGAAGGAGTGCTGACCGTTCGTGCCCGGCTCGCCCCAGTAAATGGCGCCGGTATTGTAATCGACGTGGTCTCCGTCGAGCGTGACGCTCTTGCCATTGCTTTCCATGGTCAGTTGCTGGAGGTAGGCAGGGAAGCGCTTGAGATACTGTTCGTAAGGCAACACTGCCGCCGTCTGGGCGTCGAAAAAATCTCCGTACCAAACGGCGAGTAGCGCCATCAGCACCGGCAGGTTTTCCCCGAAAGGCGCGGTGCGGAAATGTTCGTCCATCTCATGAAAACCGGCGAGCATGGCGTGGAAGTTGTCCGGGCCAACCGCCACCATGGTCGACAAGCCGATGGCCGAATCCATCGAGTAGCGGCCCCCCACCCAATCCCAGAATCCGAACATATTTGCCGTATCGATGCCGAACTCACGGACCTTCTCCGCATTGGTCGACACGGCGACAAAATGCCTGGCCACGCAACTCTCATCACCACCCAAACCGGCCACCACCCAGTCGCGCGCGGTGCGTGCATTGGTCATGGTTTCCAGCGTGGTGAAAGTTTTGGAGGAAATGACGAACAACGTCTCGGCCGGTTCAAGTCCGCGCACCGCCTCGGCAAAATCGTCACTGTCCACATTCGAGACGAATTCGCATCTCAGGGCGCGGTCGCTGTAAAATTTCAGCGCCTCATAGGCCATGACCGGCCCGAGATCGGAACCGCCGATGCCGATGTTGATCACGTTGCGAATTTTCCGGCCGGTGTGTCCAAGCCATGCGCCGGAGCGGACACGACCGGCAAAATCCGCCATTTTGTCCAGAACCTCGTGCACGCCCGGCACCACGTCCTCGCCGTCGACCACGATTTTCTCCCCGCGCGGCGCGCGCAGCGCAACGTGGAGCACAGCACGATTTTCCGTGGTATTGATCTTCTCCCCGCGGAACATCGCGTCGATGCGGCCCCGCAATCCGCGCTCCGCGGCGAGGGCGACGAGCAATTCGAGCGTGCGTCCGGTCACCCGGTTCTTCGCATAGTCGAGATAAAGCCCGCAGGCCTCGGCGGTGAAGCGGTCTCCGCGCGTCGGGTCGGCCGCGAAAAGTTGGCGCAAATGAAGGCCGGCCACCTCGGCATGGTGGGCCTGAAGTGCCTTCCAGGCGGGAGAGTCGGTCAGGGTAGAGGTGCTCATGGGCGTCGACAAAGGAAACAGAGATCCGGCCGAAGGTGAAACCTGAAATTCCGCCGGTTTGCGCTTGCTCCACAGGCCAAAGCAGCCAGATTAAGAAAGATGAAAGCACTTCTTCCCCTTGCCCTGGCCGCCGCGCTCCTTGCCGGATGTGCCGCCATTCAGCGGGCTGAAAACAACTCCACCGAGCAACTTCTCACCGCGGCCGGTTTCCGCGTGCTGCCCGCTGACACCACGCAAAAGCAGGCCAAACTGGCCGAGCTGAAACCTTACACCATCGCGCGCCAGATCCGCGGCAACAGCGTGTATTACATTTATCCGGACGATCAGAACAACTTCGTCCTTGTCGGCGATCAGGCCGCTTACTCGAAATACCAAAACCTTGTTGTCCAGCAGCAACTTTCCAACCAAAACCTGATGGCCGCCCAGATGGAGACCACGCCCGGCATGTGGGGCGGTTGGGGCTACTACGGCTACTAAAACCGAGCCATCCTCATTTACCACGGGCCCGCTTGCCACAAGCGGGCCCGTGTTTTTTCCTCCCGCCGCGGCACTGCCTTGTCAGATCACCCTCCCGATGACCACCTCTTTTCCGCACGATTTCGACCGCCGCGCCTCGGTCTACGAGGAACACGCTCCGGTGCAGCGCAAGGCCGCGGCATGGCTGGCCGAGTGGCTGCCGGAAACCATCGACGGTCCCGTCCTCGAAGTCGGCGCCGGCACCGGGCTTTTCACCCGCCATCTCGCCGGACGCACCGGACAGCTTTGGGCTTCCGACATTTCTCCACGGATGGTCCAAGCCGGCCGGACCACCGTACCGGCCGCCCAATGGTCGGTTGCAGATGCAACCAATCCGCCGGCAGGTCCGGGCTACCGCTGGGTCTTTAGCTGCAGCCTGATTCAATGGCTTCCTGATCCCGCCAGCGCCTTCCAAGCATGGTACCGAATGACCGTGCCCGGGGCGCGGTTAGTCTCCGGATGGTTCGTTCGTGGCACTCTCGCCGGACTGTTTGAGGCCTGCCCGGAGGCCGCACCTTTCACATGGCGAGGACCCGCGGAGTGGCATGATCTCCTGCAGAAAAACGGCTGGGAAACGGAACGCAGCGAGAGCCGCACTTACACAAGGCAGCATCTTCATTCCACCGCCATGCTCCGCGCGGTGCAAAATGCCGGGGCGGTCATCCCTCACCGTCTCGGTGCCGGGCGACTCCGGCAAGCTTTGCGCCAATACGACCGTGAACACCGTGGTGAAAACGGCGTGACCGCCAACTTCGAATTCCTCCGGCTGGAGGCCCTCAGGTCATGAACGCCGCCGAATCGGCAGAACTTATTCTTGCCAACTACCGCCGTCTTTTCGGCCGCGATCTCGTGGACACCGCGGACCCTTCGTGCGCCACGCAGCATCTCTGGGAGGCCCCGCGCGCCGTCCTCTCGGCCCTCGGACCTCCCGGCTCCGATCACCTTTTCAATTACGCCAACCGCACGGCGCTGGACCTTTTCGAATACGAGTGGAGCGAATTGATCGGTCAGCCCTCGAGCACGAGTGCCGAACCCGTACACCGTGACGAGCGGCGGCGTCTGCTTGATGAGGTGAGCAGGCACGGATTCATCGAGAACTATTCCGGGATCCGCATCAGTAAAAGAGGGCGCCGTTTCCGCATCGACAAGGCCACGGTCTTCAATCTGCTCGACCCGGCCGGCCACTACCTCGGCCAAGCCGCCACCTTCGCGGACTGGGCCCCGTTGGCCGATTTGCGCACTTGAAGCTTTCCTCACCCGACCCGCTGCGTCCTCCAATTGAGCCAGATGGTCGAGATGCCGGCCGAAACAAACGAAACCGAGAGTGCCACCCCGAGGACCCAGGCCGCGGCAGAACCCTCTTTGTGGATCCAAGCAACCCATGCCGTGCCCAGAAGTAGAAATCCGGTGAGAAATGTGCCGATCCAAGCGACGAACGGACGGCTCCGCACCGCGACGCCGATGCGGGCAAGCCCCACCACCGCCAGAGCAATGGCCAGCACGCCATTGCTGTTGGTCAGCAAAAAATGGTCGTTGATCCACACCGCAGCCCCGCCCGCCATGGAGAGCAGACCGAAGGAGACGGTCGAAACAAACGTCCGCCAGGCCCGCGACGAAAACGCGTAAATCACATCGGAAACGCCGATGGCGAAGAGCAGAAGCGCGACGAGCTTCACGTAGTGAAAACCGGTGAGGAGAGGCGCCCCCAACCCGAGCACACCGACGATCACCGCGATCATCCCGAAATACCATGCGGCCGGCACCGTCGGGGCCACCTCCTTGTAAAGCGCAGGGGATGACTCGCGGCCCGGTGGCGGCGAAAGGTGTTGCCCCTTTTCGATCTGTCCGGTTTTCGCCCGGACGCGGTTGGCCCAGTCCTGGCACTGGTTGCTGAAAAGGGAGTAGTAGGCCCCGTCCTCCACCTCCCCGAGTGCCTCGAAAGCCGCCTTGGCATTGTAGCGAGGCTCCACGAACCAGTAACCCTGTGCCGTGATGTCCTCTGGCGTGCGCATCACCTTCCCCATGTCGCGCTCGTGAAAACGTTTACCGTCGTCACCATACCCGATCTCGTCGACCACCTCGCCGGCTTTCATGAAAAAAAGTTGGTCGTGACGCAACTGAAGGTGCAAAAGCGCGCCGAGCTTGTTATTCACCAGCGGATAGAGGAACGATAGCTTGTCCAGATTGCGCAGGGCAAACTGCGCATAATCCGCTGTGGCACACTCCGGCCTGACCACTGCTTCTACCGTTCCCATAGTCACGGAGCATCAGCATCCGCCGCCACAAATTCAAGTCCGCCGACGCTTGCCGCCCCTCCGCGCGCCCGCTACGGTTCAGTCTTCGCTTATGGGCAAAACCTTGTTCGACAAAGTCTGGGCCGCGCACACCGTGCGTGAGTTGCCCAATGGAATGACGCAACTTCTCATCGGCACCCACCTCATCCACGAGGTGACCAGCCCGCAGGCCTTCGGCATGCTGCGCGACCTAAAGCTGCCGGTGCTTTACCCGCAACGCACCTTCGCCACGGTCGACCACATCGTCCCGACCGACGAGCGCGAAGAACCTTTTTCCGATTCCCTGGCCGACGCCATGATCAAAGAACTACGCCGGAATTGTGACGAGGCCGGGATCAAGTTTTTTGATATGGCCAGCGGCAAGCAAGGCATCGTGCACATTGTCGGCCCCGAACAAGGCATCACCCAACCGGGCACGACCATCGCCTGTGGTGACTCGCACACTTCGACGCACGGCGCCTTCGGAGCCATTGCCTTCGGCATTGGCACCAGCCAGGTCCGCGACGTCCTCGCCACGCAAACCATGGCGTTGCAAAAGCCAAAAGTCCGCCGCATCGAGGTCAATGGCAAACTCGCCCCCGGGGTCTACGCCAAGGACGTCATCCTCCACATCATCCGGAAGCTCGGGGTCAACGGAGGCCTCGGTTACGCTTACGAGTACGCCGGTTCGACCTTTGACCATTTCACCCAGGAAGAACGCATGACGGTCTGCAATATGTCGATCGAAGGCGGGGCCCGGGTCGGCTACGTCAATCCCGACCAAACCACCTTCGACTACCTGCGAGGACGGCCCTACGCACCGGCTCAGGCCGACTACGACGCCGCCGTTACCCGGTGGAAATCCTTCGCCAGCGATCCGGATGCGAAATACGACGACATCGTCAAATACGACGCGGCGGACATCGGTCCGACAGTGACTTGGGGTATCAATCCCGGCCAAGCGATCTTCATCGACGAGACAATCCCCACCCCGGAAGAGTTGCCGGAAAAGGACCGATCCACGGCCGAAGAGGCCTACGCGCACATGAAACTACAGCCCGGCCGACCGATCAAGGGGACCAAAGTCGACGTCGCTTTCCTCGGTTCCTGCACCAACGCCCGGATCAGCGACCTGCAGGAAGTCGCCAAGTATCTGCACGGCAAAAAAATCAAAGCGGGGGTCAAAGGGATTGTTGTTCCCGGGTCGCAAGGTGTCGCCGCCATTGCCGAGTCCATGGGTTTGGCCGACATCTTCCGCAACGCCGGCTTCGAGTGGCGGGGGGCCGGCTGCTCGATGTGCCTCGGCATGAACCCCGATAAACTCGTCGGCGACCAACTCTGCGCCAGCTCGAGCAACCGCAACTTCAAAGGCCGCCAAGGTAGCCCGACCGGCCGCACCGTTCTCATGAGCCCGCTGATGGTCGCCGCCGCTGCCGTGACCGGCGAAATCAGCGATGCCCGCGAAGTCTTCGGACTGAGCTGAAACTCTTCCGTCACTCTGCCCACTGAAAACTGAACACTGAAAACTTCCATGTCTCTCGCTAAAATTTCGCAAATTGCCGGCCCCGGCGTTTACGTTCCCGGTGATGATGTCGACACCGACCGCGTCATCCCCGCACGTTACATGAAGTGCATCACGTTTGACGGCCTTGGTGAATATGCCTTCTACGACGAGCGCTTCGACGCGAACGGCCAGCCCAAGCCCCACCCGATCAACGACCCCAAATACGCCGGCGCCACCATCCTTTTGGCCGGTCGCAACTTCGGCTGCGGCAGCTCCCGCGAGCACGCCCCGCAAGCCCTCTACCGCCACGGCTTCCGCGCCATCCTGGCCGAGAGCTTCGCCGAAATTTTCTTCGGCAACTCCATCACCCTCGGTATGCCTTGCCTCGTCATGGACGGTCGCGACATCCGCGCTCTCGCCGCCCTGATCGAAGAAGCCCCGCAAACCGAACTCAACATCGATATCCCCAACGGCCAAGTCTCCCTTGCCGATGTCAGTTTCCCGGCCAAACTTCCCGACCATGCCAAAGAGGTCCTGGTTGACGGCAAGTGGGATGCCATCGCCGACCTTCTCGAAGGCCTCGACGCCGTCAAGTCCACCGCCGCCAAGCTCCCCTACATCCAAACGGCGTAGCAAGCGGTTGCAGCGGTGGTCTCTATGCCCGCCGGAACCCAAGGCTCCCGCTACAAAACCAGATCCCGCCGGTATTCCAGGTCGTTGATCTGCCCGGCAAAAGGCCACGCCCCCGCGTCGTCCACCAGTCCTGCCCGCACCGGATTCTCCCGCACATAGTCCCACTTGCCCGAATAAGACTCCGCCCCGCGCAGCACATGATCGAAGAAGCCCTTCTGCCAATGCGGCCCCAAAACACCGGCCGACCGCAAAGCCTTCGAAAGCGCATTCTTCAGCGACTTCACCCAGGTCGAAAGCCGGATCCGCTCGTCGTCCACCGCAACAAACCAATGCATATGGTCTGGCATCAAAACATATTTCCCCACCCACACCCCGCGGTCTGCCGCCTGGCGCGCAAAGACAACGAAGACCCTATGCACCTCGTCACTCGCCAGCATCTTTCGTCGATCCCTCGTACAAGCCGTCAAAAAATAAATCGGATGCCGCTCATAAACCCGCTCCAGCCTCCTCAGTCGCTCGGCCATTGACCGCTTGTAGCGGCGGTCTATGACCGCCGCAACCTCAACCGCTTGAGCACCGGCGGTCATAGACCGCCGCTACAATCACACCTATCGCTTAAAGACCCCGCGCCCCGCCCCAGCATACTTCTCCTTCCCCCCCCGCGCGCTCTTTCCTACCCTCCACGCGTGCTCAAGCTGATCATCCGACGTCTGCCCGCGCTTTTTTTCGTCCTCTTTTGCGTCATCACCCTGACCTTTTTTCTCGTCCGTCTTGCTCCAGGGGGGCCATTCGACCGCGAGCGTAAAATTCCCCCGGCGATCGAGGCCCAACTCCTCGCCAAATACCAACTCGACGGACCACTCTGGTCCCAGTTCACCGGTTACCTTGCGGACGTGGTCCGTGGCGACCTCCGCCTCTCGACCAAATACCGCAACCGCAGCGTCAACGAAATCCTCGCCCAAACCCTGCCGGTCACCTTCGCTCTCGGCGGATTAGCCTTCCTGCTCGCCACCGCCGGCGGCGTCTGGCTTGGCACCTTCGCCGCCGTGCGGCGCGACACGGCGGCCGACCGCCTCGCCATGGGTGTCGCCCTCCTCGGACTTTCCATTCCGATGTTCGTCGTTGGCCCCATCCTTATCCTCCTCTTCGGCCTCTGGCTAAAATGGCTCCCGGTCGGCGGCTGGGGGTCGCCCGCGCAACTCATTCTCCCCGCCATCACCCTTGCCGTTCCTTTCGCTGCGGTCATCTCCCGTCTCATGCGCACTAGCTTGCTCGAAGTGCTCAACCAGGATTTTATCCGCACGGCCAAAGCCAAAGGACTCCCCGAACGCACGGTGGTTTATAAGCACGCCCTCCGCGTCGCCATTTTGCCCGTTGTGACCTACCTCGGCCCACTCGCCGCCCATCTCCTCACCGGCTCGATCGTGGTCGAAACCGTCTTCAATATCCCCGGCGCCGGCGGGTTCTTCGTGAATTCCATCCTTAACCGCGACGGCTTTCTCCTCGGCGGCGTAGTGATTGTCTACTGCGGCCTTTTGATTGTTTTCAACCTGCTGGTCGATGCCAGCTACGCGCTGCTCGACCGGCGCATCCGCGTCGATGCTTGAACCCGGCACCGCCTCCCGCATCCTCCGCCGCCCCACCGCGCGCATCTGTCTCGGCATCCTCATCGTCGTGGCGGCCGCCGCATCGCTCGGCCCGGAACTTTTCCCCGCAAGCTACCGCGAACCCGGCCCACTCCAATACGCCCCGCCCTCGTGGCAACATCTCTTCGGCACCGACCTCAACGGCCGCGACGTCCTCTACCGCGTCCTTCTCGGTGCGCGCATTTCGCTCATCGTCGGACTGGCCGGCGCCGCGGTCAGCCTCTTCCTCGGCTCTGCCTACGGTCTGATTGCCGGTTATGCCGGGGGCAAAGTCGACAATGCCATGATGCGCCTCGTCGACATCATGTATTCCGTCCCCCGACTCATCTTCATTCTTATTTTCATCAATGCCTTCGACGGCCACGTCCGCGACTTCGCCGCCCGCTTGGACTGGCAATGGCTGGTCAGCTACTCCCGCATTGTTATTCTCATCATCACCCTCGGCCTGATCGAATGGCTCACCATGGCGCGCATCGTGCGCGGACAGGTCCTCGCCCTCAAGGAACGCTCTTTCATCCACGCCGCGCAGGTCCTCGGTCAGTCCCACCTAAAAATCATCACCCGGCATCTCCTCCCCAATATCCTTCCCATCATCATCGTCTATCTCACCCTGACCGTTCCCGCCGTCATTCTCGACGAATCGTTCCTCAGCTTCCTCGGCCTCGGCATCCAGCCCCCGCAAGCCAGCTGGGGATCGCTCCTCGCCGAGGGGGCACAATCGATCAACCCGCTGAAAATCTACTGGTGGCTCCTCTTCTTCCCCGCCGCCACCATGTCGGGCACCCTGCTCGCGCTGAATTACCTCGGCGACCGCCTGCGCGACACCCTCGACCCCCGGCGTTAAAAGCAAACCGCCGCTCAAGCTGCGTAGGCGACGGCGATCTCCGCCGCGACCTTTGCGTTGTTCTTCACCAAGGCGATATTGGCCTGCAAGGAACGCCCTTTGGTCGTTTTGGCAATTTCAGCCAACAAGAAGGGAGTGACATCTTTGCCGGAAATCCCCAGCCGGTCCGTTTTCTGCAAAGCGGCCGCGATGACCGGCTCGATCTCCGCCGCCAGGATTTCATCCGCCTCGGGAATCGGATTGGCCACAATGACCGCGCCGGTCAGACCAAGTGCCCACTTCGATCGCATGATCCCCGCGACCTCTTCCGCCGAGTCCGCACGCATCGGCACTTTTAGCCCGCTGGAACGCGAGTAAAAGGCCGGAAACTCTCCAGTCCGATAACCAACCACCGGCACCCCATCCGTCTCAAGCCGTTCCAGCGTCAGCGGCAGATCAAGGATCGCCTTCGCCCCCGCCGTGATCAGCGCCACATTGCTGCGCGTCATTTCGGTCAGGTCAGCCGAGACGTCGAAAGTCTCCCCCGCACCGCGGTGCACCCCGCCCATTCCGCCGGTGGCAAAGACCGGAATTCCCGCCATGGCGGCAATCCGCATCGTGGCAGCCACCGTCGTCGCGCCATCCAAACCCCGTCCCACCACGAACGGCAAATCCCGCACCGAAACCTTCATGATCTCCGGCCCCGACTTACCGAACATCTCGATCTCTTCCGCCGACAACCCGGCTTTCAACTTTCCCTTGATCACCGCGATGGTGGCCGGCACCGCCCCGTGGAAACGCACCACTTGCTCGACCGCCGTTGCCGTTTCCACATTCGCCGGATAAGCCATGCCATGCGCGATGATCGTGGATTCGAGCGCGACGACGGGCCGGCCCGCCGACATGGCGCTGGACACTTCGGGGGAGAGGATAACATTCATGCTGGTTCCTCAGGAATCAGGAGACTACGCACCGAGCGCACCGCACTCGAGATATCGTCGGCTTGCAACCATCCGGAAACAATCACCACCCGCCGCGCGCCCGCGTCCCGGACTTGCGCGAGGTTTGCCAGTTTGATCCCCCCGATACAGAAAATGGGGACCGCAACCAATCCATGCACCGTAGCGATATCCAGCACCCCGATGGCCGGACGCCCCGGCTTGGTCGGGGTGGCAAAGAGAGGGCCGAACCCGAGGTAATCTGCCCCCTCCTCGGCCGCCGCGCACGCCTGCGCGATGCTGTGGGTTGATTTGCCGATGATGACCGGGCGCCCCGCGGCGGCACGTGCTTCGGCCACGGACAGATCATCCTGCCCGACATGGGCACCCTCGGCGGGAACATCGCGGAGCAGATCCGGATGATCATTGAGGATGAGTGGAACGCCAAGCGGCGCGGTCAGCGCGTGGATCTCCTCCGCCAAAGCGGCCACGATGGATTTGTCCGTTTGCTTGGCACGGATTTGCAGGATGTCCACGCCTCCTTCGAGGAGCCTTTCCGCGGCGACGGGCGCGGTGTCGGCCGAGAGATAACCGAGATCGACGATCCCGTAGAGGCGGGCGGCCGCCAGCGTATTCACTTTTTCTTCGGGGCGCTACGCTCCGCGAGCATGCGCTCAAGGAAGCCGGTATCGTATTTCCCGGCGATGAAATCTTTGTTCTGCATGATCTCAAGCTGCAACGGAATGGTCGTCTTGATGCCGGTGATCATGTATTCGCCGAGGGCGCGGCGCATGCGGGCGATGGCCTGCTCGCGGGTGGAGGCATGCACGATGAGCTTGGCAATCATCGAATCGTAATTCGGCGGGATCGGGTAGCCGGCATAAGCATGCGAGTCGATGCGCACACCGCGTCCGCCCGGCGCGTAATAAAGATCGATCGTGCCGGGGCTGGGCATGAAATTGTTCTCCGGATCCTCGGCGTTGATCCGGCACTCGATGGAATGGTGCCTCGGGACGGCGTTGAGCACGTGGTGCGAAAGCGGCTGCCCCGAGGCGATCTGGAGCTGCTGCTTGACCAGATCGCAACCGTAGACTTCCTCCGTGATGGGATGCTCGACCTGGATGCGGGTGTTCATCTCCATGAAGTAAAAGTTGCCGGAGTCGTCGACCAAGAACTCGATGGTGCCGGCATTCTCGTAATTGACCGCCTTGGCCAGGGCGACGGAAGCCTCGCCCATGCGCTTGCGCAGCTTCTCGGTCATGATGGGCGACGGACACTCCTCGATGATCTTCTGGTTGCGGCGCTGCACGGAGCAATCGCGCTCCCCGAGATGAACCACATTGCCTTGGCTGTCGGCAATAAGCTGGAACTCGATGTGGTGCGGATTCTGGACGAATTTTTCGATGTAGACTGCGGCGTTGCCAAAGGCTTTCTCCGCTTCGGTGCGCGCGCTATGGAAACCATTGACCAGCGTGACTTCATTGTGCGCGACACGCATGCCGCGTCCGCCACCCCCCGCCACGGCCTTGACCATCACGGGGAAACCGATCTTGCGGGCGACGCGCAGCGCCTCGCCTTCCGTCTCGACAATACCGTCGCTGCCCGGCGTGACGGGCACCCCGGCCTTGATCGCCTGCTGGCGTGCCATGTTTTTGTCGCCCATCAACCGAATGGCTTCGGCGGAAGGACCGACGAATTTGATTTTGCAACTGGCGCAGACCTCGGCGAAGTGGGCGTTTTCGGCGAGGAAGCCGTAGCCCGGGTGGATGGCATCCGCATCGGCAATTTCGGCCGCACTGATGATACGATCGATCTTGAGGTAGCTTTGCGGACTCGGGGCCGGGCCGATGCAAATGGCCTCGTCGGCCAGTTGAACATGGAGGGACTGGACGTCGGTCTCCGAGTAAACGGCGATGCTGCGGATGCCGAGTTCCTTGCAGGCGCGGATGATGCGCAGGGCGATCTC
>CAMBUL010000012.1 GCA_945871065.1 Chthoniobacter flavus
AACAGCCGGACCCTTGGGACCTTCTCCAGCCCCAGGATGCGACGAGCCGACATCGAGGTGCCAAACTTCGCCGTCGATATGAACTCTTGGGCGAAATCAGCCTGTTATCCCTAAGGTACCTTTTATCCGTTGAGCGACGGCAATTCCACATTCTACCGCCGGATCACTTAGGCCGACTTTCGTCTCTGCTCGACTTGTAGGTCTCACAGTTAGGCGGGCTTATGCCTATGCACTCGACACACGGTTGCAGACCGTGCTGAGCCCACCTTCGCGCTCCTCCGTTACTCTTTGGGAGGATACCGCCCCAGTAAAACTGACCGGCTGACACTGTTTCCCGCCCGGTTTCACGGGTCGGGGTTAGATCTTCCAACACCCAAGGGTGGTATCTCACTGATGACTCCACGACGCCCTAAAGCGCCATATCAACGTCTCCCACTTATGCTGAGCATGAGAATCGAAAAACCAATGACAGCTTACAGTTAAGGTCTATAGGGTCTTTCCGTCCTTCTGCGGGTAGGCGGCATCTTCACCGCCATTACAATTTCACTGAGCACCTAGTTGAGACAGTGCCCAACTCGTGACACGATTCGTGCAGGTCGGAACTTACCCGACAAGGAATTTCGCTACCTTAGGACCGTTATAGTTACGGCCGACATTCACGGGGACTTGGGCTCAAAGCTTCGCCTTGCAGCTAACCTCTTACCTTAATCTTTCCGCATTGGTCACGTGTCACACCCTATACTTGGACTTGCGTCTTGGCAGAGTGCTGTGTTTTTGCTAAACAGTCGGTTGGGCCATTTCACTGCGGCCTGGCCGAAGCCAGGCACCCCTTCTTCCGAAGTTACGGGGCTAATTTGCCGAGTTCCTTAACTAGGGTTCACTCTTGCGCCTTGGTATACTCTACCCACCCACCTGTGTCGGTTTACGGTACGGGTTGCTTAGCATGCACAGGGGCTTTTCTCGGCACCAACTCCAGCCATACGGATCGGCCGTAGCCTCACCTCGGAATTCAATCACCTGGTGGCCTTCATTGATGCGTCCTCCCTGCTTAAGTTTCGCAAGTGCAGTAATATTAAACTGCTGTCCATCGCCTACGCGTATCCGCCTCGGCTTAGGTCCCGACTAACCCCGGGACGAAAAACGTAGCCCGGGAAACCTGGGGTTTACGGCGGACCGGGATTTCACCGGTCTTATCGTTACTCATGTCTGCATCCTCTCTTCCCAACTCTCCAGTTTCAGTCGCCATCCACCTTCAGCGTGTTGGGAATGCTCCTCTACCGCGCCCATCCAATGGATGAACACCCAGAGCTTCGGTACCATGCTTATCGCCAATCATTTTCGGCGCAGGATCTCTCGATGAGTAAGCTATTACGCACTTTTTAAATGGTGGCTGCTTCTAAGCCAACATCCTCACTGTCTGTGAAATCCCACATCCTTTCCACTTAGCATGGTTTAGGCACCTTAGCTGCTGATCAGGGTTGTTTCCCTTTTGACGATGAAGCTTATCCCCCACCGTCTCACTGCCGCGCTCCACTCACCGGTATTCGGAGTTTGATAGGGTTTGGTAGACGGGTATGCCCCCTAGCCCTTTCAGTGCTCTACCCCCGGTAATCAGCACGCGACGCTGCACCTCAATGCATTTCGAGGAGAACCAGCTATCACGGGGTTTGAATAGCCTTTCACTCCTACCCTCAAGTCATCCGAGAATTTTTCAACATTCACCGGTTCGGTCCTTCACGCAGTATTACCTGCGCTTCAACCTGCTCAAGGGTAGATCACCTCCGCTTCGGGTCCAGCACGTGCAACTATGGTCGCCCTATTCGGACTCGCTTTCGCTGCGCCTCCGATCCGGAAGATCTTAGGCTTGCCACACATACTGACTCGCAGACTCATTAAGCAAAAGGCACGCAATCACCCCCGAAGGGGCTCTTACACCTTGTAGGCACAGGGTTTCAGGTTCTATTTCACTCCGCTCGCAGCGGTTCTTTTCACCTTTCCCTCACGGTACTGGTTCACTATCGGTCGCTAACTAGTATTTAGCCTTACGCCGTGGTCGGCGCAGATTCACACAACGTTCCACGTGTGCTGTGCTACTCAGGAACACCCTAAGGCCTCTTCAGATTTCGGTTACGGGGATTTCACCCTCTTTGTCGGAACTTTCCAGGTCCTTCACCTATCGTCCAAGGTCCCACGTCGGGGTCCTACAACCCCGGGAGCAAGCTCCCGGTTTGGGCTGATCCGCTTTCGCTCGCCACTACTTACGGAATCGATTCTCTTTCTTTTCCTCCGGTTACTGAGATGTTTCACTTCACCGGGTATCGCGTGTCTTTTCCTAACTTCCCTCGCGGGCTTCAGAAAAGAACGATGGTATATTAACACCATCAGGTTACCCCATTCGGAAATCTCCGGATCAAAGCGTGTTTGCCGCTCCCCGAAGCTTATCGCAGCTTATCACGTCCTTCATCGCCTGTTAGCACCAAGGCATCCACTCTGTGCCCTTTAAAGCTTGATTCCAAAATTCGAAATCAGTTGTTCTTTGCAACCCACCTGCGACCAGCCGTAAAGTGGCCGCGGTTTGGCTTGCGGCCGGGATGAGTCACCCCGGCAAATCGTATATCCAAGGACCGCGCAAATAATGGCTCATGTGAACAATTGATTTTTTGCAGTCTTAAAAAAACTTTTTCTCCATGTGGATGTCAAAGAGCGGACAGTTTTTCACAAATGTTATCATGTTCTTTCTCCAACCGCGGGAATGGTGGGCCTGATAGGACTCGAACCTATGACCCCCGCCTTATCAAGGCGGTGCTCTAACCAACTGAGCTACAGGCCCTGGTTGATGAAAATGCCAAGTTAAAAAGAGCCAAATGCCAAATTTGACTTTGGAGCCTGGAACTTCACTACTTGGAACTTCCGAAGCTGGTGGAGGTTAACGGATTCGAACCGTTGACATTCTGCTTGCAAAGCAGACGCTCTACCAACTGAGCTAAACCCCCTCACGAGGAGGACAAAAGAAGAAGAGGACGAAAGCTAAATCGTGTGCTGCGGGCTTCCAAAACGCGCGCTTTTATAACTTTGGTTTGCAAGGGGCTTCCACCCGTTTGCATGAGCCCTTTCAATCCCTTGCGGGCTTGAGACGGGGCTTCGACCTGTTCCAGCGGCTCGTGAGAGCTTGGAACTTCTCCATAGAAAGGAGGTGATCCAGCCGCAGGTTCCCCTACGGCTACCTTGTTACGACTTCATCCCAGTTACCAGCTTCACCTTAGGATCGTACGATACTTCGGGTGCTACCGGCTTCCATGATGTGACGGGCGGTGTGTACAAGACCCGGGAACGTATTCACGCTGCCGTAGCTGATGCAGCATTACTAGCGATTCCGGCTTCATGGAGGCGAGTTGCAGCCTCCAATCCGAACTGGGCCCGACTTTGGTGATTTCCTCCACCTTGCGGTCTCGGATCCTTCTGTGTCGGGCATTGTAGTACGTGTGCAGCCCTGGCCGTAAGGGCCATACTGACTTGACGTCGTCCCCACCTTCCTCCCCGTTGAACAGGGCAGTCTGAACAGAGTGCCGGAGACTCACGTCTCCATGGCAACAGTTCACAGGGGTTGCGCTCGTTGCGGGACTTAACCCAACATCTCACGACACGAGCTGACGACAGCCATGCAGCACCTGTGCAAATTGTGTATTGCTACACTCACCGGCTTTCACCGGATTAGAGATGCATGTCAAGGCCAGGTAAGGTTCTTCGCGTTGCATCGAATTAAGCCACATACTCCACCGCTTGTGCGGGTCCCCGTCAATTTCTTTGAGTTTTAATCTTGCGACCGTACTCCCCAGGCGGCACGTTTAACGCGTTAGCTCCGGCACGGAAGGGGTCGAATCCTCCCACACCAAACGTGCACCGTTTACTGCCAGGACTACCGGGGTATCTAATCCCGTTTGCTCCCCTGGCCTTCGTGCCTCAGTGTCAGGAATTGCCCAGGCATTCGCCTTCGCCACTGGTCTTCCTCACGATATCTACGCATTTCACTGCTACACCGTGAATTCCAATGCCCTCTACAATCCTCTAGCAAAGCAGTATCGAATGCAGTTTCCAAGTTGAGCTTGGAGATTTCACATCCGACTTACCTCGCCACCTACGCACCCTTTACGCCCAATGAATCCGAACAACGCTTGAGACCTCTGTATTACCGCGGCTGCTGGCACAGAGTTAGCCGTCCCTTCCTCTTCAGATACTATCAACACACGGCCAGTTAAACCATGTGCCTTGTTCTCTAATGACAGGAGTTTACGATCCGAAAACCTTCATCCTCCACGCGGCGTCGCTCCATCAGGGTTTCCCCCATTGTGAAAAATTCTCGACTGCTGCCACCCGTAGGTGTCTGGACCGTGTCTCAGTTCCAGTGTGGCTGGTCGTCCTCTCAGACCAGCTACCCGTCATAGCCTTGGTGAGCCGTTACCTCACCAACAAGCTGATAGGCCGCGAGCCCCTCGAGAAGCGCCAGGTTACCCCGGCTTTGGCGTCAGGAAGATGTCTTCCTTGGCCATATGCGGTATTAATTCGCCTTTCGGCGAGCTATCCCCCACTTCACGGCAGGTTGCTCACGTGTTACGCACCCGTTCGCCACTAGACTTTTTCCTGTATTGCTACAGGAAAAAATCCCGTTCGACTTGCATGTCTTATCCACGCCGCCAGCGTTCGTTCTGAGCCAGAATCAAACTCTCCGTTGAAAGTTAGCTGATACCACCCTTGCGGGTTGAGTACCAAATTCTGACATAGTATCTCCCGCCGGCTGCTAAAACCGACGGGCGACGGACCTTGCGGTCCAATTTATGTCGCATAAAAAAACTGCTGACGATAACCCACAATTCAATTTTTGTGGTTACCCTCTGAATTTACTTTCAGAGTCAGGATTTCAAAAATCAACATGCACTCTCTCCGAGTTGACAACGAGCGGGAAGGTTTTGGCCTTGCTGCTGATGGTGACCGAAAGAAAGAGCGCGAACCGATTGATTCGGTCCCCATTTAAGGGGATGGAGAGATTGCCAGAAAACAGCGCAGAGTCAACCGCCTTTTTGAAAAAATCTTAAAGTTTTTTTCGAGGCTCCCCTGCGGGCCGGATCTCCAAGTTCGTAGGGTATTGGACCGGGCCGTCAAACGAACGTTCAAAAAATCTTTCCCCGTGCTCCGGAAAACGGAAGCCACGGACCCGTTGCCGCTATCGGCCTGCTTCCGTCCGCCACCGCGCACATCGGCCGCTGCCTTGTCTCGCGCCCCCCCGTTTGTCATCTTCCCTCCCGAGCCGTGACTCTCCCCAACCAACTCACCATCCTGCGCCTTTTTCTGACCGGCATGTTTGTCATAGCGCGCGAGAGCGGCATGGCGTGGGGCGCCACCGTGGCCGCCGTTGCCTTCGGGCTTGCCGTCCTCAGCGATTACCTCGACGGCGTCCTGGCGCGACGGCTCGGCTGTGAAACCGACTTCGGGCGCCTCATGGATCCGCTGGCCGACAAAGTCCTCATCGCCGCCGCGCTGGTCTGTCTGGCCTGGTCACACGACATCCCGGCATGGGCCGCCATCATCCTCATCTCCCGCGATTTTCTCATCACCGGGCTGCGTCAACTGGCCCTTAGCCACGGCACCGTGCTCGCCGCCGATCCCGCGGGCAAGACCAAGACCGCATCCCAGATGATCATGATCGGTTTTTTTCTTCTGCTTGATGCGAGCGGCGACTTTTTTGGGATCGGTCTCTGGCCGGGGTGGGTCATGAGTGCGGGGCAGGTCCTTATCTGGGCCAGCGTGGGTCTCTCCATCTATTCCGGATGGCGCTATGCACGAGCCCACTGGCGCGTTGTCGTCCGCAGTGGCCAATCGTGATCCTTGGGGGCCGGCAGGGATGGGCGTCCGACCACCCCGCTGAACCGGCATGGTCTGCCGAGTCGCGCTCCCTTGCCCGAAGGCACCCCACGACAACCTTTCTTCTCATCCCGCCGTGGTCCGCGTAGAAGAGAAGCCATGCTTCTCACCCGCGCGGAAATGCAACACGTCGAGCAAGCGACATTTTCCCGCGGCATCCCCGCCGACGTCCTGATGGAAACGATTGGCGCGAAGCTGGCGCGCTTCGTTACCCAATTTTTCCCCCGGCCCGGATTGGTCGTGTGCTATGCGGGCAAGGGCCACAATGCTGGCGACGCCTTTGTCGCCGCGCGTCACCTCGCCATGCTGGGATGGCGGGTTTTGGTCCGCACCCCGTTTCGAGAGGAAGAGTTTGCCCCGCTAACCCGCGACAAATTCGATGTCCTGCATTCTTCGGTTTTGCGCGACCCTTTCCGCCCATCCACTCCGCAGGATGGCCCGCTCGTGCAACTCGATGCTTTGGTCGGCCTCGGCTCGCAAGGATCCTTGCGGGAACCACTCGCTTCACTCGCTCTCGAGATGAATGAGGCGCGACGCACCGCCAACGCAAAAACGGTAGCCGTTGATTTCCCGTCCGGGCTCGACCCCGAAACCGGTATTCCGGGAGACCCTTGCGTCGAAGCGGATTTCACGGCGACCGTCGGCTTTGCCAAGACCGGCCTGGTGGCCGATGCAGCGGTCAACCACGTGGGACGTCTCGGCCTTCTCGATTCGCCGGACTTTCTCCGGCCGGAGGCAGGCAATGCCGGCGAATTGCTCACCGCTCCCATGCTGCGCCGCCACTGGCCGCCACGCGCTTTCGACACAAACAAAGGAATGTGCGGGCGCGCTGTCCTGCTCGCCGGCTCGCGCGGCACGCTGGGCGCGGCACACCTCTGTACGGCAGGTGCCGTGCGGGGCGGGGCAGGACTGGTTTCGCTCGGCGCTTTGCCCGACGTATACGACCTGCTCGCCGTGACGATGATTCCCGAGGTTATGGTGCGCCCGCTAACCAAGCTCACCGATATTTTCAATTTTCCGGTCGACGCCATCGGGATCGGTCCGGGGCTCGGCAGCGGACAAGAGGCGCGGACTCTGCGTGTGGTGCGCGAAGCTCCGTGCCCGGCGGTCGTCGATGCCGATGCTTTGACGGTCATCGCCCACGCCGGACTGCAGCATGTCGATCAGGCCAAGGGCCCGCGGTTACTCACCCCTCACCCGGGTGAAATGCAACGTCTCCTCGCGGGCCGGAAAATCAGCAACCGCGGACAAGTGGCCCGTGATTTTACCGACAAGCATGCGGTCACTCTCTTGCTCAAAGGCGCGCGCACCGTCATCGCCCAACGGGGCCTCCCCCTCCGCTATAACACGACGGGCCATCCCGGCATGGCCACCGGCGGCATGGGGGACGTCCTGACCGGCCTGTGCACCGCACTGCTGGCCCAGGGAGCCGACACCTATCAGGCTGCATCGATCGGGGCCTGGGTTTGCGGGCGTGCCGCGGAAATTGCCGTGGTGCAGGGTGCCTCCACCGAATCGCTCACCCCGAGCGACGTGCTCGAGAAACTCGGCTCCGCCTTCCGCTCGCTCGGCGCGGGGGATTTCTAGCCTGAGGCGCCGTTGTCAGAGCGCACCTTTTCTTCGTCCACCGCCCCTCCGAGAGAAGGGGCCATGTCGTCAACCGTGACCGCTGCGCCCAATGGCAAAATTCTGAAAAGTTCGACCGCCGCGTCTTTCTGGAGACGGATGCAGCCGAGGGAGGCAGGGCGACCGGGAATGTAACCGACATGCATCCCGACCCCGGTCTGGGTAAGGCGCATCCAGTAGGGCATGGGCGCGCCGATAAACCAGCCTCCCGAGGGCACCGCGTCCGTGCGGGCATCGGCATCCGATACCACCGTCTGGCCGTCCCCGGAAACGATGCGCCCGTAGAGATCGGATTGGTGGTCCTTTTTCTTCTCGATGATTTTGTAGGCCCCTTTGGGGGTAGGATGGCTGGCTTTGCCCGTGGCCACCGGAAAATCCATAGCGACATGGCCATCGACGAGAAGGAACCCGCGTTGTTCCCGCGTGGCAATCTCGACCGCGGAGTTTTGGGCGGTCGCCTTGGAAAGCAACTCGGCATTCCGGTAGGTCAGCTTGGGCCAATCTTCCTGCGTGCGGAAGTCATCATGTTGTCCGCGGGGCCTCGACACCAGCCGGGACCGGGGATTCTCGAAGGTTGCGCAGGCGGTCAGGCTGAACACCGCAGCCCACAACAGTCCATGACGCAACGGAGTCCTCACCGTTTGGGCAAACCGGAAACGGTGGTGAGAATGCCCGTGATCATCGAGTAAGCCACTAAACCGACGAAGAGCGCGACCATGAGAATGACCATGGGCTGGATCAGTGCGGTCACCCGTTCAATCACGACCGAAAGTTGTTTGTCATAGCTTTTGGCACTCCGCTCGAGCGCGGCTCCGAGGTCGCCGGTTGTTTCGCCGACCTGGATGATGTCGATCATGGTCGGCGGGAAAAATTGCACCCGCTGGATGGCTCGAGACAGCTGGGCCCCGTCCTGCACGTTTTCGGAAATACGCTCGAGCTGCGTCTGCAGGTAGACATTGGGAGTCGCATTGCGGATGAGTTGCATCGACTGCATAAGCGAGACGTCATTGTTGAGCAGGGTGGAAAGCGTCTGGGTAAACTGAGCGTAAAAACGCATGCGGAGCAAAGGCCCGAAGATGGGGAGTTGCAGCTTGGTACGGTCCCACCAGATCCGCCCGTCCCCCTTGCTCGTGAAATGCCGGAAGCCGAGAATACCGGCCGCAAGGACAATAAGGATGACCCACCAATAGGATCCGAAAAACTCGCTTGTGCCGATGAGCATTCGCGTGGCGAAGGGCAAAGACTGCCCGGTCTTGCCCAGCAGGGCAGTCAACTGCGGGAGCAGGAAGGTCATGAAAATGACCAGCAGGGCGATGCCAGCGGAAAAAATGACGGAGGGATAGATCAGCGCGCTGGTCACGCGGCGCTGCAGGTCGCCCATCATGGTGAGGAACTCGACTTGGCGTTTGAGGATTTTCGAGACCGTGCCGCTCGCCTCGCCGGCCTTGACCATATTGCAATAAAGGTCGGAAAAGCTTGGGCTGGCTTTTTTCAACGCGGCGGAAAAGGTGGCGCCTTCGCGCAGCGATTGACGCGCGCTGGCGGCCACACCGCTGAGCGAGGATTTGTCCTGCCGTTGTTCGATGACCTGCAAGGCGCGGTCGAGCTTGAGGCCGGCCTCGAGCAGTTCGCACAATTCCTCGGTGAAGAGAAGGACTTGTGCGCGGTTGAGGTTGTTGTCGCTGGAGGCGGAGGCGCCGGCGGCGGCCGCCGCGGCGGCTTCGGCCCCTTTGGCCGCGAGGGAAAATGGCTGGAGGTTCTGTTGCCGGAGTTTGGCGAAGGCGTCCTGACGGCTGAGGGCCTCGAGTTCCCCCGAAATCTTGCCGCCCCCGGACTGCAGAGCTTGGTAGACGAAGAGCGGCATTATTCGTCCTGGGCACTGACGTCGGAAGTGGTGACGCGCATGACTTCCTCGATCGTGGTGGTACCGGTGGCGACCTTGTCGAAGCCGTATTTGCGCAGGGGACGCATGCCTTCTTTTTCCGCCGCGGGCCGCAATTCGGCGGCGGTTTTGCGCTGGGTGATCAGTTCCTGCAGCTTTGGCGTGACCAAGCAAAGTTCCATGATGGCGAGACGACCCTCGTAACCCGATTGGCGGCAATTCTCGCATCCGACAGCGCGCATGATCTTGCCCTCATATTCCGGCGGGAATCCGATGCTGCGCAGGTAGGCTGGCGAGTAATCACCCGGCTGGGCGGGCGCCTTGCAAAACGGACAAAGTTTGCGCACGAGACGTTGGGCGATGAAAGCGCGCACGGCACTGGCGACGAGGAAGGGTTCGACGTTCATGTCGAGGAGGCGGGTGATGCCGCCGACCGCATCGTTGGTGTGCAGGGTGCTGAAGACCAAGTGACCGGTGAGGGCGGCACGGATGGCAATTTCGGCCGTCTCGTAGTCGCGCATCTCGCCGACCATGATGACATTGGGGTCGCCGCGGAGGAAACTGCGCAAGAGATTGGCAAAGGTGTTGCCGATCTCGGGCTGGACCGCGCTCTGGTTCACCCCGGCCAGCTTGTGCTCGACCGGATCCTCAATGGTGAGGATGCGGCGCTCCTTGGTGTTGAGTCCGGAGAGAAAAGTGTAAAGCGTCGTTGATTTTCCGCATCCGGTCGGGCCGGTCACGAGAATGATGCCGTTGGGCAGGGCGAGGAGTTCGCGGACCTTTTTGACGTAATCCTCATCGAGCCCGAGGCGCTCGAGACTGAACACTTCCTTGCCGAGGAGACGGAGGCTGATGCTTTCGCCGTTGATCGTCGGAATCGAAGCCACGCGGACATCGATGGGTTGCCCGCCCAACTCGAGGCTGATCCGCCCGTCCTGCGGGCGGCGGTCTTCGCCCAGGTCCAGGCCGGCGGTAAGTTTGAGGATGTTGATGACCGAGCGCTGGAGTTTGCGCATCTGGACGGGGACGGGCACTTCCTGCAGCACGCCATCAATGCGGTAGCGGACGCGAAGGTCGTTGGAGAGCGGCTCCACGTGGATGTCGGTGGCGCGCTCGCGCAGGGCCTCGCGGATGACTTGGTTGATGAATTTTTTGACCGACGCCTCTTCCGATTCGTCCTCGTCGAGGACGTTGACTTGTTCGCCGCGACCGAGATCGATGTCCTCCTCCATGCCACGACCTTCGAGCAGTTCCTCAAAGGTTTCGGCGCCGATCCCGTAGACTTGGCGCAAGGCGGGCAAAATGCCTTTGCGCGTGTAGATTTCGTAGCGTACTTCCTGCGGCACGGCTTCGGCCACCGCTTGCCGTGCGAGCAGGTCGAAGGGATCGTAGGTCAACAGGGTGATCGAGTCGTCGTTGGTCTCGACCGGGAGCAGTTGGTAGCGCAGGGCGATGCGGGCCGGCAGCTTGGCCCGCATTTCCGGGGTGGCTTTGGCCACATCCGCCCCGCCCCACCGGAGGTGAAATTTGTCGGCCAATTCACGGTAGAATCCGTTTTCGTCGATCTCGGTACTGTCGAGCAAAGCGCGCATGAGGGACGACTGGATCCGAGCCGCGTCCTGCAGCGATGCGGTCACTTTGTCCCGGTCAGCTGCGCCGTGGCGCGCCGCGAGTTCCACCAGTTCGGGAATCAAGGCCATGATTTGCCCTCTCCCCTAGGTGGCCGATCTTTTCTTTTTGCCGGGAGTCGGCGTCGGCTTGGGCTTGGGGTCGGGCGCATACTCTTGGTAGTCGATTCCGGCCGGCCGCAGCGGATCGCGCGGTTTGCGGACCCTGCCGTCAGGCGTGAGCATGGGTGAGTCGTTGATCACCGGGGTGCGTCCCAGTTGCCAGGCGTCCGCCTCGTCATAAACCTCGTCCCCCAGCTTGGTGCGGTAACGCTCCTCCGCGCTGGCCACCGCAGTTTCGGCATCATCTTCCACCACGGTGGGCTGCAAGAGAATCAGTAGTTCCTGGCGCTCCACCGCCCGCGTGGTTTGCTTGAAAATGTAGCCGAGCACGGGCAGCCGCATGAGAAAGGGCAAGCCTCCGTCGTCTGCCTTGGTCTTTTCAATGATGAGACCGCCCAGCACCACCGTGCCGCCACTGGGCACGGTGACCGTGGTGGTCAGTTCCTGGGCTCCGACGACCGGCGCCTTGTTCCCGCTGCCGAAAGTTTCCTCGCGGAGCACGTTGTTGTTCGTCTGCACGATGACCAGGGTGACATCCCGGTTGGCATTGATCAGCGGGAGCACTTCGAGCTTAAGCAAGACATCAAGATAGGTGATGTTGGCGGTGACGCCGGCGCTCTGGTTCGGGCCGACCCCGGTAATGGAGGTGGAGGTCAAGGTGCTGCTGGTGTAAGGCACGCGCTGGCCCGAACTGATCACCGCCTTCTTGTTGTTCGTGGTGTAAACGACAGGGCGGGAGATGATCTTGAACTTGCCGGTCGTCTCGAGGGCCCGCACGTAGTAATCAAGCGAGTTGGCAATGGTTCCGTAAAGGGTCAAGCCGGTAAAGGCGCCAGCGGCCAGCGAGGCGGGGGTAATGAGGTCCGGCGCGGTGAAGACGTTGGTGCCGGGAAGCGCATTGATTAGCGCGCCGCCCACGCTGCTACCATCCTTGCTCTGGTTGCGCAGGAAATAGTTGAAGCCGAATTCCATCTCGTCGCTCAAGCTTAGTTCCCCGATCACGGCCGCGATGTAAACCTGGCGCGGTCGCACATCAAGCATGTTGAGAAGCTGGGCGACTTTCTGGCGGCTGTCCGGTGGCCCGATGGCAATGATCGAATTGGCACTTTTGTCCGCGATAAGTTTGGTGTTGCCGACGATGACCGATTCTGGGGCCACATCGGCGTTCGGTTCTTTGATCCGGTCGGGCCGACTGGTGCCACCACCCGCACCGGCTCCCGACTCGGAACCCGTGCCTTGTCCAAAGGTGGAGCCGCTCTCGACCATGGCGCCATCTGCACCCGCGCGCGGCGTCCCACCGCCGGTTCCACCCTCCTCGCCTTCCGAAAGCAGGTCCTGCAAGACAGGGAGCACATCACCGGAGGCGACAAACTGCAGCGGACGCTCAAGCACACTGTCGAGCGGCACGGGCGCATCGAGTTGCTCGATGAGTTGCTTGATGTAGGGGAAGTTGATCGGGCGCGTAACGACAAGAATGCGGTTGGTACGCGGGTCGGCAACGATTTGCGTTTCGCCGATGACAAGATTGGATTCGAACTGACCGGCACCCGCACCGCCGAGGGAAGCTTGGATAACTTGTCCCTGCGCATCGACCGGCGGGGCGCCGCCAGGTTGACCCGGGGTTCCAGCACCCTCTTTCCGCTCCTCGAGCAAGGTTTGCAGAAGTTCGACCACCTTCTCGGCGTCGGCCCGTTTGAGGTCGACAAATTCGGTCATGACCTGCGCGGGCGGCACATCGACCATGGCTTGAAGACCGATGAGTTGCTGGATGATCGGGACGTTTTCCGTGATGAGCACGGCCTGCACATTGGGTACCGGGGTGAAGGAGGTGTAGGCCTTGGGCGGACTGACAAAGGTCTGGAAAAGTTGCGCGGCCTCCTGGGGCGCGAGGTAGCTGAGTTTCATGAAATAGCTGACCACCTGATCGGTGGCCGGCAGCATGTAGGGTGTGGCAAAGATCGGGATGCCCTCAGCGCGCGGAAATTTCGAAGGGCCGAGGATTTTCACCGTCTTGTCGTCGACCGGGATGAACGAATAACCGTTGAGCAAGAGGGAGGCCTCGATCAGGCGGATGGCCTCGCTGCGCGGAACCTCTCCGGGCACAACAATGGTCAGCGGCTGTCCCTGGGCGAGCATGGAGTCGCGCACAAGACGCTTATCGGTCAGCACCTCGTAAAGACTGAGGATCTCGTTGACCGAGGTATTGGGAAAGGTGAGTCGTACGGTTGGTTCGGGTTGGACCGGACGCGAGACGGAGGCGGGAGGCGTTAGCGGGGGGGGGAACCCCGGATCGACCGCGACAGGTGGCAGCGGCGCGGGGGGTGAGGCTTCGGGCACCGCGGCCGGAGCCGATGGGACGGGCGCGGGGTCAATGTTCTCGAGCGGAGCAATGGGCGGCGCGGGTGCAGCATCCTGGGCAAAGGCAGGGGACGGGGCCAGAAAGACCACGACCAGCCAGGCAGACGCGAGAATCGGGGAACAGATGCGACTCATGGCCGGAATTAAAGCATGGTTAGCAAGTTTCTCAAGGCGCGGCGGGAATGAGTGCCCGCCGCCGGATGACCCGGGGGGGCGGCATTTGCCCTTGGCCGCCTTGCACCTGCCCATTCGTTGGAGTGCCCGACCCGGGCACCGGAGGAACAAATCCGGGGGCTTGAGGCATACCCGGCGCGGGTTGTCCGAGAAACTGGGCGGCGGGGACGGCCCCGGGAGAACCGGCAGCCTGCGGGGGCATACCAGGTGGCGATGGCGGGACCACCTGCTGCATGGGCCGGGGCGATGGCATGCCGGGTTGGGGCATTCCCGGAGCCATGGCCACACCGGCATCAAAGCGAACTACACCGACCTCCGCGCCTTGGCGCAGTGTGGCCGAGGAGTCCGTATATTTCTGCTGCACATCGACTTGCACCAAAGACACACCGGCTTCCTTGCTGTCTGCTTTGACCATCAGGCGATTTTGCGTGGCGCGCTCCATGACGAAAGCAATGGGTTCGCCATTGATCTCCGCAATGCCGGTGAGCGCGAAGCGTTGAGCCAGGCCGGCCGATTCGGCAGGCGGGGCGACCGATTCCAGTTGGAAAGGAGAGCGCTGCCACAGAGGTTCGTAACGGGAAAGGGGAAAGGCTGGCGTGGTGATGCCTTCTTCCTCAGGCGGAACAGGTTCAACCTCAGCCGAAGGATCCGCCTCTGCGGGCAGCAAGGGCGTCGGTGAAGGGGTGCCTGCGGGCGGCTTCTTTTCACCTTCGACCCCGGTCGACCGCGCCTCGACCAGAGGAACCTTGAGCAATTCCGAGGCATCCGACTTGTCTTCTTCGGCCCAGACGGATGCCGCAAGGCCGAGAAAAAGCGGGGCCATGGCAAGAGAAAGCCGTGGGCGCTTCATTGCTCTCCTCCCTGCACCGGACGATACCAACGCGCCACTTCGACTTCGGCGATCACCTCGGGAGGTTCGCCACTTTTGATCGAGATCTGTTTGACGGCGCGGAACGCTTTGGGTTGCTGCAATTCGTTGAGCCATTTGACCAGCGACTCCATCTTGCCTTTGACCTGCGAGGAATCGAAAACCTCGGCATACGTTCCACCGTCCGGCTGGGTTCCTGCGTCACGCCGAGTGTAAGAGAGCCCGGCATTCTTGGCACTGCTCTCGACGAATTCGTAGAACTTCGCATCATCATCCGTCGTCGTGACATCGTCGCCGGGCTGGTGCTGGTCGAGCCAGGCCGCGCGTTCCTGCCAGATCGTTTTCTCCTCGAGAATGGCACGGCCCTCGGTCAGCTGGCTCTGGAGCTGCACGATGCTGTTTTGCAGCGCGCGTTGGCGATTGAGGAAGGCCTGCAGGCCCACGACATTGAGCAGCACGAAAAGCGCGCCGACCAAAGCGAGGAGTAGTCTTTTTTCCTTAGCCGTCAGCGCTCTCATCGGTTGCCTCCTCTCCTTCCACCGCCGCCGCGCCGTGGCGCACGCCGTCGATCTGGAAACGTGCACTGCCGGTGGGCAACGGACGTGGGTTTTCCATTGTCCAATCGTAGGCCGTCAGGTCCGGATTTTTGCGCACATCCTCCTGGAAGCGCTGCGCCGCCTGCAAGGTCGACGCCTCCCCGGCCAGCACCACCCGGTCCACGTTCATCTGGAACAGGGTCAAACGCACACCATCCTTCGGCAGCAAGCGCGCAGCTTGATAAAGAACCTCCAGCGGATAGCCAACCGGATCGAGGGCCGGCTCGATCGCCCCCCAGCGCTGCATGGCCGCGCGCACCGCATCCACTTCGCCCGCCTCGCCGGCAATCGTTGCCCGCAACGATTCGGCCCGCCACCAAAGCCAGAGCGTGTTGGCGGCCAAGGCCAGCACCAAAGCAAAATACACGGTCGCCGCCAAAAGCGCGATTTTCTGCCGCCGGGCACCCGTTTCCTTGGCCAGTTGCAGGTCGCGGACCGGCAAGGGAAGGCAACCAAGCGGAGCGGACGGACCCACCGGCGGGGGAAATTTTTCCACCGTGACTTCGACACCACCGGCGCTCCGCCAATCCGACAAGTCCGGCACGGCAGCACCTTGATAGTAAAGGATGACGCGCCCGCTGCCGTTCAGCATGCGCCCCGCGTCGAGCGAGGACTGCATCAGCCAAATTTCCAACGCCATCCGTGACGACGGTGTTTTCTCGGCGAGCGGCTGGAAGTGCAGCAATCGGTCCCCTCGCGTGACCCCGGCCACCCATCCTCCTTCTTCCTCCCATACCGTCACCGCATCCGGGACGAGCGGCAGGCAGGAAGGCGAGACGGCGTATTCGGTCACATCGCCATGCCAATAGCGCGGCGCCAGATTCGAAGGCAAGACAACGGCATGAAGCAAAGCCTCATGGCCCTCGCGAGCCACCTCTTGCCAGGAAAAGGAGGTCAATTCCCGCGAGCGGCCAGCCAGTCCGCGCAATTCAAGTTGGGTGAAGATAAGGTCGCCGAACAAAGATGGATCTTCGGCCGGCACCCAGAAGGCAATGGAAAATGCCCGCCGCACCGGCACGGCCACAAGGGCTCCGGCCTCGGGTCGCAATTCCGACAAGTCCACCGCCTGGCCCGTCTCGCCCCAAGCCCCGGCCTCGTCCTGCTCCCACTTCTCCCAACCGGCGGAGGCCGGACGAAAGAGGGCGCGACGTGTCTGGCGCGGGCGTTTTATTTTTCCTCCCATAACAGGTAAGTGACAGCTTCTCCGCCCTCGCCCGATTCGGCGACCACGGAGATCTGGCGGGAACGCTCGCCCACCATGCCGCGGCTATCAATTCTTTTGACCGAACTCTCCGTGGTGAGGCGGCCCATGATCTGTTCCGGCGGCAGCGTCGAACCGGCCAGCCAGCCGGCGACCTGACCGACATCGTCGAAGCGCAGATCGTCCTCCGAAGGTTCGACCCCGTCGCTGCCGCGGCGTTGCTGCAGGATGCCCTGCACCATTTCCGGGGTGGCACCCGTCACGGCCTGGAGCACGTCGGCCTCCGCCTCGTTCACGTCAATCAAGCCGTCGCTGAAAATGGTGAAACTATCGGCCCAGTCGGGCTTGAGTGTCGCAAGCTTTTCCATATCGAGCACGCGGCCCATTTCCGGCACGCTGCGGAACGGGCCGTTGGCCGGGGCGCCGGTGATGCCGGCCGCCTCGTATTCCGTACGCTCCGCACCGCCGAAGCCGGTGCGGAACTCATCCTCGTCGACCCAGTCGGTGAGCTTGTCGATGAGGGCATTCCCCTCGTCCGCAGTGAGCCCCCACAAAGTGAAAAGATTCAGCATGGTGATACGGTCCTGGTCCTTGAGCAATCGATTGATGTTGAAGCGCGCCCCCTCACCACGGATGCGGACCTGCATGCGTTCGCCGGCTCCGAAGTCGCGGTTGAGCAATTCGGTATCATCGCGCTTGACCTGCGGGTGCAGACCCAAGGCAACCCCGCTCACGGCAATCTGGCGCGCGCGCAGGCCGGCCGAGTCGGATACGGTCGTCTCGAGTTCGAGATTCACCACGTTGGCCATCCAGAGCACCGCGAAGGAAATCACCGTGATAGCCCACAGAACGAGGAGCAGGGCGGCGCCCGATGGACGTATCGCGGCCGTCACGGTACTTCCACCTCCATTTCCGGCGGAGACCCCTGCGCTTCCGCAGGGGCTTCTTCCAGAGCTATTTCCTTGACCGGAGGAAGCCAGAAAATGAACTGACGGGGAACTTCCTCGCCGAGCAATTGCAAGTTGAGTTCGACCAGCGGCGGCCGCTCCCCTTCCAACCATTCGTCCAGCCAATCCTGCTGCTCCACGCTGTAAAAACGCCACTTCACCTCACGCAGGTCGGGCAGCAGACGCAACCAGACCCCGCGCTCTAGTGCATCGCGCCGCTCCATCTCGCTGAGTGAACCGGACAGGAGCATCAGGCTGAGCTCGCGACCACCGCCGAGGCGCGGACGCGCGGCCAACAGCGCGGTGCCGGCCGAGGGTCCGCCCATGCCCCAGGCAAAGACACCAGGCGCATCACGAAGCGTGATCTCGGGAAAACCATCACCAGCATCAGCCCGCACGCCCCCGGAGAACCGTGCGTTGGCCGGCAGGTTGTGGAAAGTGCGCCGGACGAGCGAAACAAAGGCGTTGAGCCGTTGGATCTGCAGATTCTCCTCGGTCAGCGTTGCCGTGGCGCGGACCGCTGCGTTGACCGTGGCGTAAATCCCACCGGCCAGCAGGACGAAGATGGCGATCACCACCACCATCTCAAAGAGCGTGAACCCGCGTGCGGCTGTTCTCATGGCTGGTAACGTAGGAATTTTTCCTCCCACGATTGCTCCTCCCGTCCCTCGGTCCACTCCGCGCGTACCGTGACCCACCACAGGCCGGTCAGCTCCTCGTTATCCATGTTGAGCAACTCGGCGGGTTCGGCCCGGACGAAAAACTTCGCCCCCATCGCATCGGGTCCCACCTCGCGGCCTTGCTCCAGATCGGCGACCGGCATGACCATCGATTCGTCGAGCAATGACTCCAACTGCTGACGCACCTCGCCGTCACGCCGCATCATCACATTGGCCGCGAAAATTTTGTCCATCGCCATGGCCAATCCGCCCACCGCAACGACGAACATGAACATCGCGGTGAGTAATTCGATGAGGGTAAATCCGGCCTTCTTCACGGGATGTAGTAACTCTCCTCCTCGATTCCGGCGGTCAGCGGATCGAAGCGCACCTCGATCCAGGCCTCGTCCTCCATGATCCGCACGGTGAGTGGTTCGCACAGGCCTGTCGGCTGGAAAATCCAGCGCTGTCCGTCCGGACGGAGCGATTTGTCGGCGCCGAAGGGCAGGAGCTGATACCGCGTGCCGCGCGGCAACCGCACCGACTCCGAAGGCTCTTCCTCGCCCGCCCGCACCAAAGCAAATCCACCCTTGCCGAAAACCACCTCCGCCGCACGACCCGTGGTCATGGCCTCGGTCCGCGCCGTTTTGGCCAACACGAGCAGTCCACGCACCGAGTCGCGCAAACGTTGCTCGCGAACAAATCCCGAACTGAGTGGCACCACCGCACCGACCAGCAGGACAATGATCGCCACCACCAAGGAAACTTCGAGCAGCGTGTAGCCGCGCGTCCTCCGTCCGGACCACCCGGGGCGCGCCGCTGGCCGGGGCGTGATCATGGTCTCGGCTTACTTGCCGCGATCGTTGCCGATGTCGTCCTCGGTGCCCTCTTGGCGGTCCGCCCCGAAGGACAGCAGGTCGAATCCCTGGGGGTTCTTTTTGCCCGGCCAATAATACTTGTAGGGCAGACCCCAAGGGTCGAGTGGCACGCTCTCGAGGAGTTGCCGCCAGCGGCGCGGCGGCGGGTCGCCTCCCGGACGCTTGACCAGCGCCTCGAGCCCCTGCTCGGTAGTCGGAGGACGCAGGTTCTGCATTTCGTAAACACGAATCTGCGTGCTGATGCTCTGGATGTCCGCATCGACCCTCGCTTCTTTGGCCACATCGAGGTTGCCGACCAACAGATAAATGGCCGATCCGACGAGCACGGCAATGATGCCGAGCACGAGCATGATCTCGAACAACGTGTAGCCCGCCTCGCGACGGGGCCGTTTCGAAAAGGGTTTCATCAAGATGAAAGGATGCTCGCACTCGACCGCCTTGTCAAAGCCCCTTGGCCCGGCCGCGCAGGGCAAAGCGAAGAGATCTTCAGCAAGTCAACGCGGCGGGCACACGTTTTGTTAGGCCGCTTTACAGTGAGCCTTGGCCGCGGCCCCAAAAATCGGACAACGCATCGGCCGGCGCATCCACCGAAGCCCCCACCGGCGGCAGCGGTTCGGCAACATCCGGAGGTTCTCCGGCGGGCAGATCCGGTAAGGGCAGGGAGAGATCCGGTTCACGCGCGGCCGGCGGATAAGACAACTCCAAAACCGCGTCGCGCACGAAGGTGCGATTGCGGTAATCGCTGTTGAGTGGCGAGCGCAACTCGAGAAGCAGCGAATTCTCCCCCGGCAACATAAGATCGGCCGGGATGTGTACCGAGGCCCGGCGCCATCCGGCAAAAGTCACCTCCCGGCCCGGCAAGCCTAGATGACCCGGGTCCTCAAGGGTCGGAACTTCCACCGCGATCGGACCGACTTCCTGCCCGTTGACCACCAGCCAAATTTCCTGATCCAAAAAAACCCCAGCCAACGACGCTTCCAGTCGTGCCTGATCCGGAGCCTGCTCCAGTTCCGCGAGCAGCTCCAGAGAGGGGGTAAGCAACTCCGCTCCCTCCGTCAGTGCCGCGCGGACCACGCGGTCGCGCCATTCGTCGCGCAAAGCCGGACGGGGACCTCCGTCCACATCCGCTTCGGCCAAAGTGAGCCGGGAAGCAGTCACCACGACAGGAACATAACGCGCATCCGAGGAAAGCATGGTCCGCTCGGAAACCCATTCGAATTTCACACGATTGACATTCAATTTCGGCCCACCTTGAAGCAGGAGCGAACCGTTGCCGCCGAGACGCGAAGCACTGATAAGCAGAGGGCGCTGGTTCGGCACGCCGAGGTTCTCGCCAAGATTTTCCGTGAGCAATTCCGGGGTGCTTTGACCGTCCCGCAACCACTCGACGCGCAAGCCTCCCCCTTCCGTCTCATCGAAGACAAGATGCACGAGCAAGTCCTTGCCGGTCGGCGGAGAAAGATGGAAGGCAATGCGCGCGCCTTGACCCGGCGCCGAGACCGGAGGCCCGTGCATCCACGCCGGCAACGGTTGGGCCGCGTCAAAAGGAAGGTCGGCCGTGAAGACTCCACTGCCACCGGCCCGTGCCGCGGCACAAAAAAAGACTACCGCAAGAGCAGCGGCCAGAAGGAGGGGCAAGCGGGCGTTCATGGGCGGGAAGCAGGCTCTGGCGAGTCGGCCAATATGCTGGGATCAAGATAATCTTGGAAGAACGAATCTTGCAACATGGCTTGAAAAACTTCCTCCGGCAGCCGTGTTCTCGCCTCGCCCAAAAACTCCGCCGCCGCAGCATTATTGCCGCGCAGGAGCGCATCAGCCGCACCGAAAAATAGCTGCTCCGGCGGCCACACACCGTTGATAGCGTTCAACTTAAGTGGCGGATTGTTGGCCCGGTAGTTCAAGCGCAATCCGGCCAGCCCGGCCTTCACCGTGGTGACCAAAAAGCTGTCCGTCTTGGACACCCGCTCCAAGGCACGTCGGTAAGCATCGACGGCCAGCCCCGGCCGACCATCCGCACGATAATATTCGCCCATGATATAGAAAGGCATGGGATTGAAAGGGTCGGTCATCCGCGACTCCTCGAGTAGAGTCAAAATTCCCGCCCCCTGCGCCGCAACCGTGCCTTCGGCCCGCGATTTCTCGAGCAGGATCCATCCGCGTAAGGCCTGCGCATTGCTGATTTCCTCACCACTATCCACCGAGAGCCGCGCGGCATCGTCCGCCAACCCGTATTCCCCAAGATCCAGATAAGTGAGCGCAAACTGGTAAGCCAAGCCACGCATCGCCGCGTCTTGGGCCCGCACATCCTCCAACCGGGCCAATGCCTCGCGGTGGTTGCCAGCCAGACGCGCCGCCAGGGCCTGCTCCAAGAAACTCTTTGCCGCGGCACGCTGCTCGGGTGGCAGTTCGTTGACTATCACCAAGGGCGGCAGCTTATCCGTTTTTTCCGCAATAATGATGCCGGCCACTAGGGCGATTCCGGCCAACAGGACCACAACCAAACCGTAGAGCACCGAGCGCAGGAGCTTCAACCACATGCCCCCCATGCAACCCGCAGCCCGCAGGCGGGTCAAGCGCCCTAGTCCCGCTGTCCTCTTGCCAGTGCGGCCGCTCCCCCTAACATCGCGCATCATGCCCGAGAGCCTGCAACCGACCACCGCCGAACTTTATGCGCGGCACGTCATTGCCACGTACGCGCGCTTCCCGCTTGCTTTGGTGCGCGGCGAAGGAGCGCGGGTCTGGGATGAGGAAGGCCGTGCCTATCTCGACTTCACTTCCGGCATCGCGGTCAATACCCTTGGCCATTCCCATCCCGCACTGCAGAAAGCGCTCGCCACGCAGGCTGCCACGCTTGTCCACATATCGAACCTCTTCCTCAACCGTCCGCAGGCCGAGTTGGCCGCGCGGATCGGGGCGATGCTCGGAACCCCCGGAAAAATTTTTTTCTGCAACAGCGGAGCCGAAGCCAATGAAGGGCTTTACAAACTCGCTCGCAAACACGGTTCCGGACGCGGTCGCCACGAGATCATTACTCTGGATGGGTCTTTCCACGGGCGCACCCTCGGCGGCATCGCCGCCACCGGACAACTCAAGGTGAAGCTCGGCTTCGGGCCGCCCCTCGACGGATTCCTCAACGTACCCGCGCACCTCGAGTGCGTAGAGCAGGCGGTTGGCGCGCGCACGGCCGCCATCATGGTGGAACCGATCCAAGGCGAAGGCGGTGTGCGACCGCTTCCTGCGGAGTTTCTCCGCACTTTGCGCGCACTTTGCAACAAGCACGGCATTTTGTTGTTTTATGACGAAGTGCAGTGCGGCTTCGGGCGTACCGGGCACTGGTGCGGATGGCATGCCACGGGCGCGCCGGATGCGGTGCCGGATGCCGTCAGTTGGGCTAAAGGCATCGGCGGCGGCTTTCCCCTCGGCGCTTTCTGGGTGCGTGAGCCATTCGACGATTTGCTTGGACCCGGCACGCACGGCACGACCTACGGCGGCTCCCCCCTGGCCTGCGCCGCGGCAAAGGCCGTGTTTGACACCATCGAAAAAGAAAACCTCCTGGCCAATGCACGGGATCGCGGAGCCCAACTTGCCGCCGCGGCGGGAAAAATGCCGCGTGTCCGCGAGGTGCGGGGCGCCGGACTTCTTCTCGGTGTCGAAGTGGAAGATTTGCCGCCGCTCGAAGGCGAGGAAGGCACGGTGGCCCTGCGATTGACCAAACGGCTGATCAAAGCCGGGCTTCTCGTTGTCCCGGCCGGCGAGCAGACGATTCGTCTTCTTCCTCCGCTCAACGTCACCGCCGCCGAGTGCGATGAGGCGGCAGAAATTCTCCACGGTGTCCTCGCCGATCGGCGTGGGTAACGTGCCCGGGGAGGGAAACGGCTGATCCTGTATTTGCCGCGATGCACACTTGCGGGTAAGCTTGAAAATTCCCATGAAGCACCTGCTCAATATCGAATCCCTCGACGCGGCACAAATCGACGGGATCCTGGCCCGGACGGCCGAGATGAAGCGCCTGCGCGGACCGCACCCCGATGCCCCGCTGGCTGGCGAATGCTGGGCTCTCATGTTCTCCAAATCCTCCACCCGGACGCGCATCAGTTTCGAGGTCGGAATCCGCGAGCTTGGGGGGCAGCCGGTTTTTCTTGCGGCAAACGACATCCAGCTCGGCCGCGGCGAACCCATCTCCGATACGGCACGCGTCATGGGCCGCATGGTGCAAGGGGCGGTCATCCGCACCTACGCCCAAGGCGACGTCGAACAGTTCGCGGCCTTGAGCGGCCTCCGCACTATCAATGCACTCACCGACCTTGAGCATCCGTGCCAAATTTTGAGTGATCTTTTCACCATCATTGAAAAGCGAGGCTCGCTGGACGGCCTCACGGTCACCTTCATCGGCGATGGCGACTGCAACGTGGCCCGTTCGTGGATTTGGGCCGCCGCCAAACTCGGTTTCGCCCTGCGCATCGCCGCCCCCGCCAAGTTCCAGCCACCGGCCGAACTCGTGCGCCGCGCGGGTGGGGACATCGTGGTTACCACCGACGTGCTCGGTGCCAGCACCGGCGCCGATGTCCTTTACACCGATGTGTGGGTCAGCATGGGCAAAGAGGATGAAACCGCTTTCCGCAACGCACAGTTTGGCGGCTACCAAATCAACCAAGCCGCAGTCGATGCGGCCGGCGGCTCACCGCTGGTCATGCACTGTCTCCCCGCTTACCGCGGCAAAGAGATCACCGCCGACGTTTTCGAAGGGAACGCGCAGACCATTTTCGACCAAGCCGAAAACCGCCTACATACGCAAAAAGCCGTTCTCACCTTGCTCGAAAAGCGAGGTTGATCGCGACAGGGCCGTAGGCCTTACTTCAGAAAGCTCCGCAGCATCCAAAGAGCTTTCTCATGCGTCGTGATGCGCTGGATCATGAGGTCCTCGCTTTCCGGATCATTCACTTCGCCGGCGACCGCGCGCGCTTTTGCGGCATCGGCCACCACCTTTTCATGGCCGGTCATGAGGTGCTTCACATAGCTTTCCTGCGAAAGTGGAGCGGCGAACTCTTTCAGTTTTGCCGTATCGGCCAAGGCAGCGAGTCCGCCGATGGCGTAGGCGTCAAGGGCGCGGACGCGTTCGGCGATCTCGTCAACTGCGGCGAACATCTCCTCGTATTGCGCCTGAAACGCGGTGTGCAGGGCAAAAAAGCCCTGCCCCTCCACGTTCCAATGGGCCAAATGAGTAAGCGACATGAGGGCATAGGTGTCGGCCAGCACTTGATTGAGGCTGTCGGTGAGATCTGTTTTTCCAGCGGTGATAGTCATGCGACTGAACCTAACTGGCCGCGGCCGATCACACCAGCACCCAGGCCATCCCGGCCGCACGGGCTGCTTCGGTCCCCGTGGCGGTATCCTCGAAAACAAGGCACGTTTCCGGGGCAAGACCGAGGCGGGCGGCCGCAGTGAGGAAGGGGTCGGGGAACGGTTTGCCGCGGTGGTAGTCCTCGGCGGTAATGACCACTTGGAAAAGCCCGCGAATATCCAGTACCTGCAAGGTTAGTTCAACCAGATCGCGGGGTCCACCGGACGCCACGGCGAGCGGCACTTTTCCGTGAAATTCCCGCGCAAGGGCCACCACATCGTGCTTCGGTTCAACCTGTGAGATGAAATCGCGGTAGTAAAGCTCCTTGCGCTGGACCACGTCCTCGATCGCCATGCCAAGCCCGAACTTCGCATTGAGCCGGCCCACGATCTCCGCGGTGGGAACCCCGCCCCATTCGTAGAAAAGCTCTTCCGGATAAGATCCGCCGACATCCTCCATCGCCCGGCGCCATGCTTCGTAATGCAAATGCATGTTGTCCGCCAACGTGCCGTCGCAATCGAAGATGAACGCGTGGAAGTCTCCCGCCGGCAATTCGAGAGGCATGATCAGGAAGAGGCGGGCGGCTTGAAATCCGGATAGCGCCGCTGCAACTCCTCGCGTGCGCGATCGGCATCGGCCGTGTTGTCAGCGCGGCGGTAGGCCTGCTCGGCCAAGACCAGCGCCTGCGGGGTGAGATCTTTTTCGTCGTAAAGAAGGGCGACAGCCATGAAGGCTCGCGCGGCATCGTCGAATTTATCCTGGGCAAACAAAGCACGCCCGTTGGCCAGCCGCGCCTCGGCGTTAAATCGGCCCTCGGGTTGCAGGCGCTGCGCCTCCTCGGCCTGGGCCTTGGCTGCAGACCCGTCACGCAAGGCGATGAGGACGTCGGCCATGAGAAGATGGGCGCGGGCCTTGAGGCGGGGCTCATGGGCTTTGGGCAGGATTTCGTCGAGCGTGGCGCGGGCCGCTTCGTTTTGTCCGGCCCCGAGTTGGGCGCGGGCCAAGGACATGCGCAATTCCGGTGACGCCTCATCGCCGGCCGCGAGCGGGGCGAGAAAATCCGCCGCGGTGGCGTAGTCGTTGGCCTCCAGCGCCGATAGCCCCAACCACTCGCGCACTTCGGCCGGCGCCTTCTCCGGGCCGAGGGTTTTGGCTTCTCGTCCTGTCGCTTCGCGGTCCTGCATCTGGTAATGGCTGAGCATCAAGCGCAACGTGGCGCGTTCGCCGTATTTCCCGGGATCCAAAGCGCGTGCTTTCTCCAGCGATGCAATGGACTCGCCATAGTGGCCGGCATCGGACGCGGCGTAACCAATCCAGAAATGGGCCTGCGCGGCCGCTTTGGTCTCGGGATATTCGGCGAGGAGCCGCTCGAAGCCCGCCGCCATGTCAGCCGGACGTTGCATGTTGCCGAGGAGAAGGGCGCGCTGCGTCATGGCATCTTCCCGCTCCCTCGCATCGCGGTAGCGGTCGATCACCGCCTCAAAGTCGGCCAACGCCGCAATCTGGTCGCCGGTTTCCAGCTGCGCAACCGCACGCTGAGCATAAGCCGAACCGGCGAGTGGATGGCGCGGGTATTGCAGGAGAAAACGGGTGAGCACTTCCACCGCATCATCGTAACGCTTGGCCTGCAGTTGGCACCAAGCAAGCCGGTAGATCGCATCGGCGCGGTAGCGTTCCGTGCCACGCGCGGTGGATGCCTCACCGTAAAGTTCGGCCGCCTCGGCAAAGCGGTCTTGACCGAAAAGCAACTCGGCCTTGAGAAGTTCCGCTTTGGCCTGCTGGTCCTCCGATGACGACGACTGCAAAAAAGCCTCGATTTGCGCGAGAGAACGCGGATCTTGCTGCGCCACGAGGCTGACCAGACGGTGGAAGCCCGCATCGCGTGCAGCGGTGGATCCGGGGTGATCCACGACGAGACGGTCGTAGAGAACAAGCGCGCGCTCTTGTTCACCCATCTGCCGGCGGGCATTGGCCGCGAGGAGGAGCACATCCGGCTGCGCCTCGGCAGGGAGGAGGGGAAGGATTTTATCGGCCGACTCTGCAGCCGCGGGATAATTCTCCGATTCGTATTCCAGGCGTACCAAACCGGCTTGCGCCGCCGCGCGCCAATTGGCCAGCTCTTGATTGGCGGCTGCCATCTCGAGCAAAGGCCGCGCCGCCTCAAAGTCGCGTTGGTCTATGGCGAGCAGGCCGGCTTTGACCGCCGCACTGGTCCGGACAACCGGGTTCTGCGCCGTCTCGGCCAGACCACGCCACTGGCGCAACGCGCTATCCGTCAAACCGGCGCGCGCGTCGGCCTCGGCCAGATCAAATATGGCGCGCTCGCGGTAAGGGTTGTTCTCTTTCTGAGCGGCCACCTCACGGTAAGCGGACAGCGCCTCGACCGTGCGGCCGGCCGCCTCCAAAGCCCGTCCCTCGAAAAACTTCGCGGCCAGCCGCAACTTGGCGTCGCGCACATGGTGCGTGGCCAGACGGAAGGAAGCGGCGGCACCATCGAAATCGCGCGCCCCGAACTGTATTTCGCCGAGGCGGTAGGCGGCCGGACCGAGAAATTCGCCGCTGTTGAACTCCGAGAGCAACTGACGGTAGGCCGCGGCAGAGTCGGCATTTCGCTTCGCGGCGCGCAAGCATTCGCCGAGCCGGAACAGCCCGGCTTGTCGGTCGATGCCGCGCGGGGCCAGGGCGAGGAACTCTTGATATTTGGGCACGGCCAGATCGTACATCTTCTGGCCGTAGAAAGCGTTGGCCTGCTCGAAAGTGCGACGCGCGGGGTCGTTCGCCAGATTGGAAGGCGCCGCGCGGATGGCCCCGGTACCATCCGTTGCATCAACCTCCGGTATGGTAGTCGCCGTGCCAGCGGGTGCCACGGGTTCCGCGCGGCGCACCTCGGGCGCGGCCTTACTGGTGACCGGTTCGGCGACGCGCACCTCGACGCTCTCCTGTGCGCAAAGCAAAAGGGGAAAGAGCAGGAACGGGACGAAGAAGCGCGTCATGATTCGGGTCGCCCAGTGGCAAAGGCGACATTCCAAATGTTGGCCGTGCGGCAAACGTCCAACACCGCCACGATGTGACGGTAGTCGGTTGATTGGTCGCCGCGGAGGACCACCGCTTGGTCTGGATAAAGCTCGGAAATTTTTCGCAGGGTGGCAGTCAATTCCTCCGCCGACATTTCACGGCGATTCATCATGATCGTGCCGTCGGCTTTGACATTGATGATGACTTCGCCCACGGCACGCCGCGACTCCTTACCTTCCTTCGCCGTGGGCACCTTGACGTCCAGTTCGGTCTCGTAACGCGCGAAATTCCATGTGACCAGAAAGAAGATGAGCAGAAGGAAGACAATGTCCACCATCGGCGCGATCTGAAACGCGCCGGGCTCGGGCACGGCCTGTTTGCGGAAGTTCACGGACAACAAATAGTGCGGGCAAAAACCGCGCCAAGCCAAGAACTTCGCGCCGTCACAGTGCTTCGGCGATGGCCTTGCCCATCTCCGCGGTGCCAACCAGTTGCGTGCCCTCGGTATGAATATCTTTCGTGCGCAACCCGGCACGGATGACGCGCTGCACGGCTGCTTCAATCGAAGACGCAGCGTCTTCGCGTCCGGCGGAATAGCGGAGCATCATGGCGGCGGAAAGGATCTGCGCGATGGGGTTGGCGATGCCCATGCCAGCGATATCCGGGGCGGTGCCGCCGCTCGGCTCGTACATGCCGAAGTAGCGGCCGTTGCCCTTGGAAATTCCGAGGCTGGCACTGGGCAGCATGCCGAGTGAACCGGCAATCATAGCCAACTCGTCACTCAGGATGTCGCCGAAAAGATTTTCCGCAAGAATGACGTCGAAGCCCTTTGGGTTGCGGATGAGTTGCATCGCGGCATTGTCCACGTAGAGGTGGCGTAATTTGACTTCCGGATACTCGTTGGCCACGCGGTCGACCGTTTGGCGCCAGAGAATTCCGTTCTGCAGGACATTGGCCTTGTCGATTGAAGTGACATGACGATTGCGCTTCATCGCGGTTTGGAAGGCGACGTGGGCGATGCGCTCGATCTCGCTCTCCCAATAAATCATCGTGTCGACCGCGAACCACTCGCCGCTCTCGTGCTTCATATATTTCGGTTCGCCGAAATAAAGCCCGCCGGTCAGCTCCCGGACAAAAATGACATCAAACCCACCCTGCACGATCGACTCGCGCACCGGCGAGGCATGGGTCAATTCCGGCAGGCAAACGGCCGGACGCAGGTTGGCGTAAAGGGCAAAGGTTTTGCGCAGAGCGAGCAGGGCCGCGCGTTCCGGTTGCTGGTTGGGCGGCAGGGATTCCCATTTCGGACCGCCGACCGAACCGAACAAAATGGCGTCGGATTCCTTGCAGGTTTGCAACGTCTGGTCGGGCAAGGCCACTCCATCCACATCGATGGCCGCTCCCCCCACCCGCTCCTCGCGGAGTTGGTAAAGAATGGAAAACTTGGCCGCCACCGCAGCCAGAACGCGGAGCGCTTCCGCCATCACCTCCGGCCCGATCCCGTCCCCCGCCAGCACTGCCACTTTGAACTTCTCTTCTTTGCTCATAAAACGCCTTTCAAGGTAGCCGATGCCCCCGGAGCGGGCAAGGCCGGGCCACGGCGACGAACTATCACCGCCGGATCTGCGCGGAAAAGTCCTAACGCGGCAGGTCTTGGGCCAAAGACACCGGGTCCATGTCACCGCCGGACTGCTGCCAGGCCGACGTGGCAATCGCCATGCCAAGGGCGAGGAAAGCGGCCACCGCGAGGCAGCCGACCAAGCGACGTAACAGACGGTCGCGCTGGGCGGTGTCCAGACCTGTGTAATCGGAAGAGTTTGCGCTCATCGGGAGCGGTTATTAGTCCAAACCATCATTTAAGGCAATAGCCTCCATCGTATCCTCCCCCCGCAGCCAAGACTCACTGGCCTTCGCGGGTCGCCACCAATTTCTGCATCCCTTGGTTTCCCCCCGCTCTCGGCCACCACCAAACGAGGCTGCGGCTCAAGCACCCGACGCGCCTCTGCGTTGGTTGATTCTGGAAAATGATTGGGCTCCAACGTGATTTCGCGTCTCTTCAATATTGTGCGTGTTTTCCTCACAGTGGTCACCATCCTCCTCGTCGCCGCGCTGGCGGCCGGCGCTTACACGGCATGGCGGTGGGCCGAAGGATGGACGGCAACAGCCCGACCGCTCGCCCCGAGTGGCGGGCTGTATTTCCCATTCACCATCCTGAACGACGTGCCGCACTTCGCCCAGGCCGATCCACGCTGGGGCGAAAGCCGGCTGGCCGGTGGGGCGACGACAGTGGGTGCGGAGGGATGTGCGGTGGCGGCGGCCGCCATGGTCCTCGCCTCTTATGGGGCGGCGGTGGATCCTGGGACCCTGAACCGATTCCTGCAGGATAACGGCGGATTCACCCGGCAGGGATGGCTCTACTGGGAAAAAGCCGCCGATTTCCCCCCCGGTGTGGCCGAACACCTTTACGAGGACGACCCTTCCCACTTCCTTATCGACTGGAATCTTCTAAGGAGCAACCCGGTGATCGTGCGCCTGCGCTACCCCAACGGCATCACTCACTTTGTGGTCATCGTGGGCAAACGAGGCCACGAATATCTCATCCGCGACCCTGGAGGACGCTACAAGGACGGACTCTATTTCCTCTCCGAATTCGGCAGCCCGATCGAGGCGCTCCGCTTTTACCGCCAAGTTGAACCGCCACCGGAACCTGGCGCGGCAGACGCTGTTCCGAGCCTTGAAAGCTTGTCGCGGCGGCCATAGACCGCGGCGAAAACCTTTACGGCTCACGCACGGGCAGGCCGGCCCGGCTCCAATCGCTGAAGCCACCGGTATTGACCGCATTGAAACCTTCCTTGCGCAAAATAGACGCCGCGACCTCCGACCGCGCGCCACTCGCGCAGTAAAGGATCAGCTCTTTATCCTTGTTGGCTTCAAGCACTGTTTTCCATTGCGCCCGGGGGCCGCGCAGATCGCTCAAGGAGCAAAGCAAGGCCGGCCCGGCCACCCCGCCGGTCCATTCGTCCGGCTCACGCACGTCGATCAGAACCGCCGTGGAGGCCTTGACCCGCTCATCGGCTTCGCCCGCGGTGATCGATGGGCGCGCCATGGCCCGCTTGACCACGACAAAGGCGACCACGAGCAAAATGAGCAGGATGAGGGTTTTCATTAATATCTCCACTCAGGCCGTTTTAAGCTGGGCTCAACCCTCAAAGGTCGGCGTGTCCTGCCGCAGGGTCTCACCTTGGAAAAATCCGGGCCGGTGCCAGGCGATGATCAGCATGACCACGACACCGAGCAAAATAATGCCCACCCCGAGCAAAAAGACGAGGCCCACCCCGAAGACGGAGGATCCGCTGCCGAAGGCCGGGTTCACGCTGTCATAAGAGGTCTGGAGAAAGACCGCGGCGAGGATAAGACCACCCGCGAGAGGCGCGGCGCCGCGCAGGAAAAAATTTCGTGCGCTACGGAAGAGGGTCTGCCGGAAATAATAGACGCAAGCAAACGCGGTGAGCCCGTAGTAGAAGCAAATCATCATGCCCAGAGTGAGAATGGTGTCGGCCAGCACATGGTCGCTGACCACGTGCATGAAGGCATAGAAGACGGCCGCAGCCAACCCGGCGACAACGGTGGCGTAGCCGGGCGAACGGTATTTCGGATGGATCCAAGCAAATCGTTCGGCGATGGCGCGGTAGTGGCCCATGGCCAGCAGGGTGCGTGCCGGACTGACCACGGTGGATTGCAGCGAGGCGATGGAACTGGCCAGCACCGCAAGAGAGACCAGGATGGCGAAAGGTCCCATGACCGGACCGGCCATCGCGGCAAGCACGTTCTCGCGGGTCGCGGCATTGCTCAGCCCCAACCCGGTGTCGCCGAGCCCGGCAAAGCGCATGGTCGAAACTGCGACGGCGAGATAAAGGGTAAGCATGATGAGAATGACCAAGCCCGCCGCCCGGCCCGGGGTGCGGGCCCCATCGGTCGCTTCCTCATTCAAGGTCAGGCAGACATCCCAACCCCAGTAGATGAAGATGGAAAGCGAAAGGCCTGCCGCGAACGCGGCAAAGGAACTGACGGAGAGCGGATTGAGCCAATCCCAGGAAAACGGCAAGGCCGGCGCATCACCCGCGGCCTGCCAAGCGGCGATGGAATACCAGACGAGCACCACGACCTGCAGGATGACGAGCGAGTATTGCACCGCCTTGGTCGCAGTCGCCCCGCGGTAGCAAACCCAGACCGCCGCGCCCATGAGGACAAAACAGGTCCCTATATTGACCAGTAGATTATGCGACCAATCCGCGATGGCGGGAGCACGGATAATCTCCGCGAGTAGCAGGTAGAAAAATTCCACCGCGATGCCGGCCAGGTTGGAGAGCACGATGACCGTGGCCGAGACCAGCCCCCACCCGCCGAGCCAACCGACGTACGGACCGAACGCTTTGGTCGCCCAGGTGAAGGAAGTGCCGCTGTCCGGTGCATCGGCATTCAATTCGCGGTAGCCCAGGGCAACAAGCAGCATGGGAACAAAACCGACAAGAAAGACGGCCGGCATGTGGTTGCCGACCACAGACGCGGTCGGCCCCATCGTCGCGGTCAGGGCATAAGCCGGGGCGATGACCGAGACTCCGAGGGTGGTGATGGCCAGCATACCCATGGACCCTTCGGCCAAGCCCTTACGACTGAGTTTGCTTGTGGCTTGTTCCGGCATCAGAATACGCCCCAGAGGAGATACCCCAGAAAAGCTGCCGCCGCCATGTCATTTCGTCGCGTCCCGATGCTCTTAGTGGCCCTTGCCCTGCCGGCCGCGCCTGTTGCCGCGCAGCAGGAAATCAAGGCGCCCTTCGGCATGCAGTGGGGCGAGCCGCAAGGGCGCATCAAGGATGTGGTGGGCAAGGCCAAGGCCAAGGTGGTCGAGGAGCGCGGCGCAGGTCCCCGCGAGGTTCTTGTCGTGGAGGGTATCGTGCAGGAAGGCCTCAAACGCACCCTTTTTTATTTCACCAACAACGGACTGAGCGAAGTCGAGCTGCAATACGACCGCGAGGGCTGGGGCGATGAAAAGGTCAAAGCATGGGTGGCCACGATCAAGCGCGAGGCCGACCGCAAATACGGGCCGGGCCGCATTTACGCCGATGAAACCGGCAACGAGAGCGGATTCCGCCACACGCTCAAAGGATGGATGTGGGTGCAAAATTTCGTCTCGTTACGGCTTGTCCATTACAGCGCGCAGAAAGAAAACGAAACTATGCGGCGGGTCAGTCTGCATTATTGCGCGGAGTGACGAGGGGTGCCGGCCGCAGGCGGGCAGCGAAAAGGAAAGGTCGCTCCTAAAACATCTCGGCCGCGAATTTCTTCGGGTCAAAGGGGGCGAAGTCGGTTTCTTTCTCACCCGTCCCGACGAAGCGCACCGGGATACCGAGTTCCTGCTGCAAGGCGACCGCTGAGCCGCCACGGCCGCTGCCGTCGAGTTTGGTCAGAATTGCCCCGGTCAAGCCGCAAGCCGCCTGGAATTGCTTGGCCTGCTCCAGCGCGTTGGAACCAGTCGTGGCATCCAGCACGATGAGCACCTCGTGAGGACTCTCCGGATCACGCCGCGCCAGGACGCGCTTCACCTTGGACAACTCCTGCATGAGGTTGTGCTTGGTATGCAAACGGCCCGCCGTATCGCAAAGCAGGAAATCTGCTTTGTCCCGCGCCGCGGTCTCGTAGGCGTCGTGGCAGACCGCGGCAGGATCGCCCTGATAGGCACCGCGAACAACAGGGATGTGCAATTTTTCCCCCCAGGCCGCGAGTTGCTCGATGGCCGCCGCGCGAAAGGTATCGGCCGCAGCCATCACCACTGAATTTCCCCCGCGGCCGAGCAAGGCACCCAATTTGGCCAGGGAAGTCGTCTTGCCCGTGCCATTGACCCCGACGATGAGCAGCACACGAGGACGCCCCGGCAGGGGAAGGAGCGGCGGAAAGGGCTCGGGCAAAAGTCTGGTCAACTCCGCGCGGGCCTCGCGTTCGACCTGGTCGGCGGTGGCGGAGAACCCGGTGACGGCCTGCAACGAGGCTACCAGCTGCATGGTCGTCTTCACCCCGAGGTCGGACTGCAGGAGCAACGATTCGAGCTCGTCCCAATCGACAGGCCTTCCGCGGAAACGCTCCGCGATGGCGCGCAAAAATCCCGCCGCCATGATCAGGAGGCCGCGTGCGAGTCGCGGCCGATTTCTTTACGCACGCGATCAAGCACACCGTTGGCAAAGCGGGCGGACTCCGCCGTGGCCAGATTGCGGGCTATCTCGATTGCTTCATTGATCGTCACCGCGGGCGGAATGTCGGGGCGGGCCAGCATCTCGGCCACGGCCAGGCGGAGGATGGCGCGGTCGACCGCGCCAAGGCGCCGGAGATCCCAATTTTGCAGCGCGGTGGCCAGCAAGGCATCAATCTCGGACAAACGGCCGAGCGCATGATCGAGGAGTTCCCGGGCAAAAGGCGCCAATTCTTCCTCGGCGAGGGGCGGCGAGGGATCCTGCGCCACGGGAACGAGAACGCCGCGCATCTCGCAACCATAAAGTTGCTGCACGGCATGGATGCGGGCTTGGCGGCGGTTTTCTTTGGACACGGGGCGTGGAGAGCGGTCAACGCAAGGACGTCTGGGGTTTGAATTTCTCTTTCACCCTAAGCATGGCGAAAGCGGCGCGGGCCGCCTCGATACCCCGGTTGAGTTCCCGGCCAAGGCAACGCTCGCGCGCCTCTTCCTCGCTGGAGACAAGAAGAACTTCGTGGATCACCGGCAAGGTATGCTTCAGCGCGACCTGCTGCAAAGCATGGCCCACGCTCAAGGCGATGAATTCGGCGTGCTTGGTCTGGCCCTGGAGAATGAGACCGAGAGCAATGACAACATCGCACTTGCGGTTCGCGGCCACCATTTCAGCCACGACAGGAATCTCAAACGAACCGGGGGCGCCGAAAAGCTCGACCACGCTGTTCGGGTCGATCTTGTAAAGTTCCTTGCAGGTGTTGTTGATCAACCCCTGCACGAATTCCGGGTTGTATTCGCTGGCCACGATGGCGAAGCGGGGAGCCGAAACGGCATGCAGCTTCGGCGGACGGGTCGGGAGTTTGTTCGACATGATGCTTTATGATGGAAAATCAGGACGGGCGGCAATCAGAGAAGGTGACCCATTTTGCGCTTTTTCGTTTTGAGGTAGCGTTCGTTCTCGGCGTGGGGCACCGACTTGATCGGCACGCGCGCGGCGATTTGCAAGCCGTGGCCGGAAAGGCCGACGACTTTGCGCGGGTTGTTGGTCATCAAGCGGATCTTGCGCACCCCGAGGTCGGAAAGAATCTGCGCGCCCATTCCGTATTCCCGGAGGTCCGTGGGGAATCCGAGTTTGCGGTTGGCCTGCACCGTATCCAGACCGTCTTCCTGCAACTTGTAAGCGTGGATTTTGGCCGGTAGCCCGATACCCCGACCTTCCTGCCGCATGTAAAGAAGGATACCCGTTCCGTGCTGCGCGATCTGCCGCATGGCTTGGTGCAATTGCGATCCGCAATCACAACGGCGCGAGCCGAACACGTCACCGGTCAGGCACTCGCTATGCACGCGGACCAGCACGGGTTGCTTCGGGTCTATTTTGCCGCGGACCAGGGCGAGGTGGTGTGCTCCGTCGGTCAGCGAGCGGTAAAGATAAAGATCGAAGTCGCCGTAATCGGTCGGCATGCGCACGCATTGTTCGCGCTCCACCAATTTCTCGCGGCGCCTGCGGTAGGCGATGAGATCACGGATGGAGCACATCTTCAGCTTGTGCTTGCGGCGGAACTTCTGCAGATCGTTGAGCCGCGCCATCGAACCGTCTTCGTTGAGGATCTCGCAGATCACTCCCGTGGCATCGAGTCCGGCCAGACGCACCAGATCAACTGCCGCCTCGGTGTGGCCCGCGCGTTGCAGGACCCCACCTTCCCGCGCCTGCAGGGGGAAAACGTGCCCGGGCTCAGTCAGGTCGGCCGGACCGCTCTTCGTTCCGGCCAGCATGCGGATCGTCCTGGCACGGTCCCGCGCACTGATCCCGGTAGTCACCCCTTTTGCCGCATCGACCGAAACCGTGAAATCGGTCCGGTGCAATTCGCGGTTGTGCGCCACCATGCGCTGCAAACCGAGTTGCCGCGCACGCGTCGCGGCCAGCGGGACGCAAATAAGACCCCGGCCGTTTTTGGCCATGAAATTGACTGCCTCGGGCGTCACTTTGCTCGCGGCCATGACCAGATCGCCTTCGTTCTCGCGCTCGGCATCATCGGTCACAATGACCATCTTGCCGGCGCGCACGTCCTTCAGAACGGACTCGATGGAATCAAAGGCGGTTTTGCTCACGGCCATTCAGTAAAGCACCCGCGAACCCGTTGGGCAATGTCCGCCAGGGGCGGAAGGCATTGATTTTCGGTGACCGGGCGCTAGCCTCGATTTGTCATGTTTCTCACGCGCGGCACACTTATTGCCACCCTTCTCTTCCTCGCCGCCGGAGTGGTCCCGGCCGCGGCTGGGAGTTGGATCATTTTGGACGACAATACGGGACATGTGCTCGCCGCTTCTGAGCAGAACGAGAAACGTCAAATCGCGAGCCTGACCAAAATCGCCACCGCCATGGTCGTGCTCGACTGGGCGGAATCATCGGGGACTTCGTTGAGCACTTTGGTCAGCGTGCCGTCCGAAGTCGGAGGAGTGGGCGGGGTCAATCCCTGCCAACTTCAACCCGGCGACCAGATCTCCCTGCGCGACTTGCTTTACTCGGCCATGATGAGTTCCGACAACCACGCGGCCTATACCCTGGCGCAAAATGTGGGCGTGCGTTTACCCAATCCGCAGGCCCTCTCACCGGTGGACAATTTCTCCGCGCACATGAATGCCCTGGCCCGCAAGCTCGGCATGAAGCGTTCGCTTTTTCTCAACCCGCACGGCTTGGACAACATGTCGCCTCCCCCGCATTCGACCGCGGCGGATCTTGCCCGTCTGACGCGCTACGCTTACAGCCATGCGGGATTCAACTTTTATGTCTCGCAGCCCACCCGGGAAATTTCTATCCAAGGAATTGACGGAACCACCCGCGGTTTCCTCCTGCGCAACACCAACGAATTGCTCGGCCGCGACGGCATCGAGGGAGTGAAGACCGGCCGCACCCGGCTGGCTGGTGATTGCATCGTGCTGGCCGCCGACCGTGAGCCGGAAGCCGTGGAGCACGACGGGCAAAAGATCGCCATCCCGCGGCGCATCATTGTCGTGCTGCTCGGATCAGCAGACCGTTTTTCCGAGGGGCTGGCACTGATCCAGCGCGGCTGGAGCCTGCATGAAAGCTGGTCCGCAGAGGGCAGACCGGTCAGTAAGCGCAGCACCCTCTGACCCATGCCCGCCTCGCGTCTGGGCATCCTGACCGCCGGCGGCGATTGCGCCGGGCTCAATGCCGTGATCCGCGGTTTCGTTTGCGCGGCCAATGCGCGGAACCTCGAGGTGGTCGGCTTCCCCGAAGGCTACGAGGGCCTGCTTCATCCTACCGGCGCGCGCCTGCTCACCCCGGCCAACACCCTCGGGATCGAGGCCACAGGAGGAAGCATTCTCGGGACAACGAACAAAGGACGTTTCCAGACGCGGCGTGGTCCGGCCGGACAAACCATTTTGCCGGAACCGCTGGTCCGAGCCACCCGCCAAGCACTCGAGCAAAACCGGGTCGGGGCGCTGGTCGTGTTGGGTGGCGATGGTTCGCTCCGCACCGCATTGCAATTGGCGCGTTCCGGGGTTCCGGTCATCGGCGTGCCCAAGACGATCGACAACGATCTCGATTCGACCGATGTCACTTTCGGCTTCGATACTGCGGTGACGCGGATTGCCGAAGCGGTGGCCAATCTTCGAACCACGGCCGAAAGTCACCGGCGCATCCTTGTGCTCGAAGTCATGGGACGCCACACGGGCTGGCTCGCCTTGCACGGGGCGGTGGCCGGCGGTGCGGAAATCGCCTTGCTACCCGAGTTGCCATTCGATGGTGATCGTTTGGCCCGCTTCATCAAGGAATCGGAGCGGCGCGGACAACGCTCGCTGATTGCCGTGGTGGCCGAAGGCGCGCGGGCCAAGGCCGGGCGACAGATCCGGCGACAAACCTCGACGGGGGACAGCCGCCTCGGCGGCATCGGTACCTACGTCGAATCGCTGATTGCCGCGCGCACCGGACGCGAGACCCGTTCGTGTGTGCTCGGCCACCTCCAGCGCGGCGGCGCTCCGGGGGCTTTCGATCGGGTGATCGGACAGCAATTCGGGGTCCGTGCGGTGGAACTCGCCGCCGACGGAATGTTTGGACGCATGGTCAGCTACCGCTTCGGGTCGGTCACCGATGTGGCCTTGGCCGATGCGGTCAACCGGCCGCGCACGGTTTCCGAGGAAAGCCAGATCCTGCGCCACGCCCGCGCGCTGGGGATTTTTCTTGGGGAGTAAAGTTGCCTCGGCATCCTACCGCGTTCTTTCCGCCGACAAACTGACCAAGGCGCGTTGTCCGCCCTCACGGATTTCGGTCACGCGGCAGCCGTAGATTTCAGACAAAACTGCGGGCTGCATGATCTCGGAGGCCGGACCGCTGGAGTGGATGCGTCCGGCAGCGAGCAAGGCCACCTCATCGGCGTAGTGGGCCGTGAGATTGAGATCATGGAGGATGGCGAGAACACCATGTCCGGCCCGAGCCAGGCGCCGCGCTTCGCCGAGGAGTTGGTGCTGGTGCGAGGGATCGAGGCTCGAAACCGGCTCGTCGAGCAAAAGCACGCCGGCCGTCTCCCCGCCGGATATTTGCGCGACCGTGCGGGCGAAAGCCACCCGCTGCCACTCGCCGCCGGAAAGGCGCGAGCAGTCACGTCCGGCCAGGTCGGAGAGATTCATCTGCTGCAACATTTCCCAGGCCACGGAGCGCACATCTTCCTCGGCGCCATAGGCCAGGCGCCCGAGTTCGACCGCTTCGAGCACCGTCATGCCGGAAGGCCGCGCGTTGTCTTGCCGCATCACGGCACAGTGCCGTGCACGTTCGGACGGACGATAGTCCGAGATCGCGCGTCCGTTGAGCATGACCTGTCCGCTCCCCGCCTTGAACAATCCGGACATGACCGAGAGCAAAGTGGATTTGCCGGCGCCATTGGGACCGATCACGGCCATAAACTTGCCGGGCGTCACGGCAAGTGAAACGCCGTCGAGGATCCGGCGCGTCTCGCGGGACAGCGTGATCTCTTCCGCGACCAAAGAGGGGACGTTCTTGCTCATCAGGTGGACCAGGAAGACGGGCGGCGGAGCAAGGCGAGGAAGAAGGGTCCGCCAATCACCGCGGTGAGGATCCCGACCGCGAGTTCGGCCGGGGCGGCCAGAGTGCGGGCCCCGAGATCGGCCAAGACGAGAAGCATGGCGCCGAGCAGGATAGCTCCGGGCAGAACGAGGCGATGCAGGCCGCCAAGCAAAAGGCGCGCCATGTGCGGCGCGACCAAGCCGATGAAACCGATGGTGCCGGCAAAAGCCGTGGCCGCGCCGACCAGCAAGGCGGCGGCCAAGATGATCTCGCGGCGCACCCGCACGACCGATACCCCGAGGTGCGCGGCCTGTTCCTCGCCGAATTGCAATGCATCGAGGGAGCGCGCATTCCGCCAGAGGAGAATCACGCCGATCGCGAGGAAGATGAGCAGGACGACCACCTGGGGCCATTGGGCCGAGGCGCAACTGCCAAGGGTCCAGAAAGTCATGGAGCGCAAGGCATCGTCACTCGCCGAAAAAAGAAAAAATCCCAACACACTTCCGAGCATGGCATTGAGCGCGACGCCGGCGAGAATGAGCTTGGCCGTGCCGCCGGCCGCAAAACCGGCATTGAAAATTCCCAAAACAAGCACCGCGAGCCATCCGCCGACAAAAGCCGCCAGGGGCAGCAGCCAGCCGCCGAGCAATCCTTCCCAGCCGAAAAAGAAACAAACCACCGCACCCAAGGCGGCGCCGGCGCTCACCCCGATCAGCGCGGGGTCCGCCAGCGGGTTACGGAAAAGCCCTTGCACCCCCGCCCCGGCCAGGGCGAGAGCCGCACCAACCAACGCCGCGAGTAAAACGCGCGGCAGGCGGATCTCCCAGAACACGGCGCGGACAATTTCCGGGACCTGAGCTGGAGCGGCGACGAGATTCCACAAATCGACGAGGCCGATGTTGACCGCGCCGACGGCGGAAGCGGTCAAAAGGACAAGGGGCAAGAGCGCAGCCAGAAGCCAAAGCCGTCCATGAGCCCGACTCCGCCGACGCGAGTCGTTCTCCCGCTCCGCGTTCACGGCTGTCTCAACGCCGTGGCCACCTGAGTAGCAGCGGCCGGAGTGCGCGGGCCGAAACCGAGGAAGGCCGCGTCGTCGACGCGAATGACCCGCAGTTCGCGGCCGGCCGGCGTGGCGCCGAGCCCCGGCACGCGCGCCAGCAACTGGGCGTCATCACCGCCCACGCTCTCCGAAACGATGATGAAGTCGGGCGTGGCGGTGGCGAAAATTTCGGCCGAGAGAGGTTGATAGCCGGTGAAGGAAGCGCAGACGTTGCGTCCGCCACTGGCCTCGACCATGGCATGCGCTGCGGTCTCCGTGCCCGCAGCCATGAGGTTGCCCCCATGCCGCGCAAGGAGAAAGACCACCCCGGGACGCTCGCCCTCGTTGGCGGCCGTCGCGGCGCGGAGCGCCTGCACGTCGGCATCCACGCGAGTGATGAGCTTCTCTCCGTCTTCAACCCGGCCCGTCGCCGCGGCAATGGCGCGGATCTTGTCGTCGATATTGTCGAGGGAATAGCCGTTGGAAATGACCACCACATTCACGCCCGCCGATTTGATCTGCTCGAGCACGGGCGGCGGACCGGCCTCGCTGGAAACGAGGACGAGATCGGGCTTTTGCGAGAGGATGCCCTCCGCACCGAGCATGCGGACATAGCCGATGTCGGGTTTGTCGCGCGTTTCCTCGAGATGTTTGCTCGAGGTATCGACCGCGACAATCTGCGGGGCGAGACCGAGACCGGAGACGATTTCGGTCACTGCCGCGCCTGCCGTGACAATACGGGCCGGCTCGGCTCGCGCGGTCAGCGCGGTGAGCAAGACGGCCAGGATAGTCGCCGGACGAAGCATCGGGCTGGAGGTGGGCGCGGTCAGGCCACGTGGATTTCGTCGTCCAGCGCGGAAATTGCGTCGAACGTATCTTGTGCGGCTTTGACCATGGTGTCCTGCTCTTCGGACGACCAATCGATGGCATTCATGTCCTCGCGGAATTTCATCCACAGTCCACGCTGCGCTTCGCCGTGCGGGTCGAGGTATTTCATTCCCTCGCCATCCGTCTTGCCCCAGGCCTTGCCGAGGGCGCGGGCGATGAAACGGGCGCCATTTTTGCTGCCTTCGAAAACGTAATAGATGCCCATGAGCACGGCCGGCGACGGTGCTTGCTGGATGGTCCCGACCAGATTTTGCGCGCCCTTGAGCGGCTCGATCGTGGATGTCTCGACCCCCAAGTAGCCGAGGTCGGCTTCGATGTTCGCGGTCTGGTAGAGACCCGGCAGGCCGAGATGGGAGAGACGATGGTCCTCACCGAGCACACGGTCGGTCGCCGCCTCGAGTTCGCGATGGATGAGCCAGCGCTGGCCGAGATATTGTTTGTATTGGTCGTGGTCGATGGAGCCCGCGACAAGCGCGGCTTCCAGAGGTTTGGCTTCGGCAATGGCATGCTGCTCGGCCGTCTCGGCCTTGAGCCGGCCCATGATGCCGGTGGGTGCTGCGGTGGTGGTGGTCATAGTTGTTAGATAGTCAACGATTGCGGGCTTAGGAGTGCAAGCCTCAGTGCATAGCGAAGCCGATTTCCGACTGATTTTCCCACAAACGCTCATCGCGCAACTGTTCGCGATCCAACAATTCTGTGTGGCCATCAAGAAAGACCACAAGGGCTTTGTCACCGGCATGACGGAAGGCAACGTTGCGGTCCGGGTATTCCACGCTGAAGTAGCCGGGTTGCTCCCCGCCCATCCGCGAGTCGTTGTATTCGGCGGAGACAAAAGCGATGAGTTGCGAGGGTTGGTGGACTTGCACCATGCGGGTTACACCGCCTTGCTCGGCAAACCGGTGAGCGAAGCGAGGGTTGAAGGGGTTGGGAGATTTGCGGTCATCACCACCGATATAAACGGTGTTCATGCCGAGAGAGGGGATAAGGCTGATCATGTATTGCCGCTGCGTGGGATCCTCGATTTTTTGCCCGCTGGCCAGAAAGGCCTTCTGCACATCGTAGCCGAGGTAAGGTGCCAGTCTCCACGGGTAACGTTTGGCCGTTTGCCCGGTGATGGGATTGTTGTCGTTATCCATGACGGTCTCGCCAGGGCGGACGTAAAAACCGGGCATGACAGCACCATTATTGTCCGCCGCATACATTTGCATCCCGGAAGCGATGGAGCGTGCCGCGGCAATTTCCGCAGCCAATCGTGCTCCTTTTCCGGAGTTGGCCAAGACGGGAACTGCCAATGCGGCGAGAACACCAAGGATGGCTACAACGACCAATATTTCGACCAAAGTGAAGGCGGATGTCCTTTTTAGGTTTTGGCAAACTTTCATGGCTGAGATGTTTTGGAAACGGCTACGCGGTAGAATCTGGTACTCACGCCGTCCGGAAGAAGGTCGTCGTGCATTAAGGTTCCGCCCGTGCCTTGACGGTAATTGTCAAGCGGGTGCCAATCGCCCGAGTGGAAGCTGTCCCGGTATTCGATCTGGTAGGTCTGGCCGGCCACGGTGTCGAAGGCGATCCTGAAGCCTCCGGTCGTCGGTGTAACCACGGTGGACGGCATGAGTAAAACCTCTGCCTCAAGTTGCGGGCCGAGATAGTAGGGGATGGCCGGATCCTTGAAGTCCTTGGTGTAGAACTTCGGTATGTCTTGGCTCTCCTGCGAGGTGCCATAAAGCGAGCTGATCATGAGGTGGAGCCTGCCGGCCTGAAGCGCGTCTTGCAGGTAAGCGATGGTGCGCTCATTGCTGAGATCGACTTGAAATCGGAACACGCGACCTTCGGGAACCAGACTGCCTTCCTCCAAAGCACTGCTGACATAGTTGCCGCTGAAGTCCATGAACCCTGGTGAGTCGGCGATCGCCCAAGGGTTGGCCTCAAAGACATCTTCGACATTGTTTGAAACGTCCCGACCCGAACCATCCGGCGCGAAATCAAGAGCATACGCGTTTCTGACGCGGGTTAAATTCTGCCCGCCGGCAGAGAGGGTCTGAAAAGGGGAATCCTCGGTAAAAGTTTCACGTGTCCAACCAGCTCTGTAACCCACGCCATACAACTCGATCGGACGTCCCGCATCGGAGTCTGCCCCACCCGTGAAAGTGGCCAGTGAGTCGAATGTCGGGTCGTAGCGGAATGCACCCTCGTTTCCGACAACAACGGTGACAACGAGACTAAGAATCCGGTAATTTTTCGCCCCCTGGCCCGGGGCAGCCAGCGCCTCGGTGGCAAAATCGAGAAAGAACTGACCGTCCCGGTCATCGAAACTCCAGCCGGGGATCGAATCGATCGAACCATAGGCGCCGAAAACGCCCGCCCAAGCGCGGCGATACTGCGAGGGGACGTCATCAATGAAGGGGTAGATGTATTTGTCTCCCGCCGGTTGGAGAACAACCGAGGTGCTGCCACTGCTGGGTGCGATGATGAGGACGGACAAAACCAATCCGGCCAAAACGAGGAGACTCTTCATATGCGGACGGCCTCGGTTGCGCGGCGAGGCAAGACCGAAAAGACGAGGCACCCGGCCGAAAAAAGTAGTAGGGCCCAAGTGGAGGGCTCAGGAACAACGGAAACGCGGTCCAGCCCGACGTTAACGACCTGGCCCACAATACCGGGAGTCTGGTTTGTCGAGAGGGCAATCTGTACGTTCTGAATGTTAGTGAAAACGGACGTGAATGATCCAGCGCCGTAGGACTGGAACGAGGTTGGAGCGTCAACCAAGGGAACCTCTAGCTGGAACCAGTTCGACGAAGGGACACTGAAATCAATGCTGCTGCCAGCGCGTCCGGCCCCCGCATCGAGACGCGCGTAGAAATTCAAGGCAACGGGCGCGTCGTGCCAGATATAAGCAGAAAAGGTGGTCACTCCTCCGCCTATCCAGTTGCCGACAAAGGCTCCGCCACTGGCATTGGTCGCGGCGTTGCCCCGGAAGACAATGGCGCCGAACCCGCTCGTGGCCACCGTGCCGCTGGAAGTAATGAATCCGCCATCATCAACGCCACCCGTGGGCAACCAACCCGCCGCCACGCTCGAATTCCCGGTGGCCCAGTTGGCGTTACTTAAGGTGAAATCCTCGGTGAAAGGAACAATCAAGGCGGAGGCTGGGAAAACAGACGCCAAAAGAGCGAACAAGGCGGCAAAGGAGTGGCGGGTGATCATGGACGGGCAATATAAAATACACGATTGCGGCCAACCTCCAAATGAGGGCGCATCTTTAAGCACGGCCGTCGATACTGCGATTGTGTCTCAATCTCAATAAGGGTCAAGGCCTATTTATTTTGGTTCGAAATGGGACGCGCGGCCTTGAAGGGCGCAAGAGGGCGCCGAAACAGGGTACTCACTCACCCTGGTGCTGATCTCAGGCCGTGTAGAATGCGGAAATAGCTTGGACTAAACCGTTGATATCATGCTGCTTAGCTTTGATAGACGGCTTGACCTGAAACTCCGCCATGGTCCCGGTGGTCACTGGTCCAATGCTGGCAAATTGGAGGCCTTTCGGCATTTTGAGCTTCAAAGCGAAAAAATTCCGCACGGTCGAAGAGCTGGTAAAAACCACAAGATCGGCCCCTTCCTCCGCGAAGCGCTGGCGCGCGCGGGTCCGGTCTGTCGTCTCGGCCACCGTGCGGTAGGCGATGGCTTCGTCGACGATCGCTCCCATTTTCGTCAGCTCGAGGGCGAGCCCGCCGCTGGTCTCGGCCGGGCGGACGGCGAGCATTTTCACATTTTCCACGTCGGTGTAGTCACGGAAGGTCGCAGCTAGAGACTTGGCCTGGAACTCCTCGGCCACGAGGTCCACATGGAAATGCCAGTCCTTGATCCGCTGCGCCGTGGCGGCGCCGACCGCGCCGAATTTTGTCCCGCCGATTTCCCGCGCATCGTCGTACAGCTTGTAGAAGATCTCGAAAAAAGCATCCACCCCGTTGGCGCTGGTGAAGACGATCCACTCGTAACTGTGCGCGTCCTGCACCAACTCGGCAAATTCGCGCAAGTTCTCGGGCTCCTCGCGTTTGATCAGTGGCATCTCGTAAACATCGGCCCCGAGGTCACGCAAGGCGCCGGACAATTTCGAGGCACCGGCCCGGCTGCGGGTCACCAAGATCCGGCGGCCGGTTAAGGGTCGCGGACAAAGCAGCGCGTGGTCGACGGAAGCGACCGCACCGAAAACGACCACCGCCGGCGGACGCAGTCCCTCGGCAGCCACGCGGTCGGCGACCTCCGAAAGCGGGGCGCGCACCGTGACTTGGTCACCCATCGTAGCACGGCGGACCACAGCCACCGGCAAATCCGGCGCAGCTCCTCCGGCCTGCAGCTCCCGGGCGATACCGGCCAAGCGCTCCAGCCCCATCAACATGACCAGAGTGCCACCCCGAGCCCCCAACCCGCGGTAGAATTCGCGCCCTTCCTTGCTCTCCGGATCCTGATGTCCGGTAAAAACACCCAGGTCCTCATTCACCCCGCGCCGCGTCACCGCGATACCGGCCGCGGCCGGCCCGGCCAAGGCGGAGCTGACTCCGGGCACAACCTCGAAGTCGAGGCCTGCGGCGGCCAAGGCCCCGGCTTCCTCCGCCCCGCGCCCGAAAACATAAGGGTCCCCGCCCTTCAGCCGGACAACCAGACGGCCGGCCGCCGTCTGCTCCACCAGAAGGCGGTTGATCTCTTCCTGCGCCATGCTGTGGTCGTCCGGTTTCTTACCCGCATAGAGCAACTCGGCCGTCTCCGGAGCAAGCCCGAGCAACTCCGGATTGGCCAGATTGTCATAAACGACAACCTCCGCGCGTCCGAGCACTTCGTTTCCACGCAGGGTGAGCAAGCCCGGGTCACCGGGACCGGCTCCGACCAGAAAACATTTTCCTTTTTTCATAAAAGCAACATCGCGGCCACCGCGATCCCGAGTTCTTCGGCCTCCTCGCGGGCTCCGCTCAGCGCCGCCATCTTCGGTTCCCCGCCGGAGTGGTCAAACAGAACCGCCTCTAGGTGCAACCGGCCGCCGTCCACCCGGCCGAGTGCTCCGAGGGCCAGATGACACCCGCCCCCGATTGCCCGCAGCACCGAGCGTTCGGCCCGCACGGCCGCAGCCGTCTCCCCATCGTCCAGCACGCCGACCATCTCCCGCGCCCGCACATCTTCATCGCGTACTTCGACCGCAATGGCCCCCTGCCCCGGAGCTGGCAAAAAGGACGTGAGCGGAAAGGCATGAAGCATCAACGGACCAATAAGGAACGGGCCGTCCGCAGGAAACCCGAGTCGCTCCAAACCGGCCGCGGCGAGGATCACGGCATCAAACTTTCCTTCGGCCACGCGACCGATGCGGGTGGGCACGTTCCCGCGGATTGGGACCACTTCGGTATCGCGGCGCAGAGCCTGCATCATGCCGGCCCGCCGCGGGCTGCCCGTCCCGATGCGGGCCCCGGCGGGCAGGCCGGCCGGGCCGCCGGGTTGTCTGCTGACCAGCACGTCACCGGCTGCCCCGCGGGGCAGGATGGCGCCGAGGGCCAAGCCGAACGGAAGATCCACGGGCAAATCTTTCAGACTGTGCACCGCAGCCGAGGCGCGCCGGTCGAAAAGCGCCGCCTCCAGTTCCTTGGTGAAGACCCCGGATCCGCCAAGCGCAGTCAGGTTTTCCTCCGGATGCCGGTCGCCGGTCGTGCGCACCACATCCTCGTGCACCGTGAGGTGCGGCCAGGCGCGGACCAGACCCTCGCGCACCATGCGGGATTGCACGCGGGCCAACTCGCTGCCACGCGTCGCAAGGATGAAGTCGGACATGATGGCTCAGGCCGCCGCCGCGAAGGCCGGTCGCTCCGCGACGCGGCGGGCAAATTCCGCGACCTGTGCAGCGATGACCGCCTCGGCTTTTTCCACCTCGGCCGCGCGCAAGGATTCGCCCTCGCGGGCCACCGCTTCGAGGTCGTCGATGTCATAGAGGGTAGCACCGCGTAGCACCCGGATGGCGGGGTCAAAGTCGCGCGGCACGGCGAGATCGAGAAGAAAGAGCGGACGTTCCTCGCGCACCGCGAGGAAAGGGGCCAGTTCGTCGGCCCGCAACAAACGTGACGGGGCGTCGGCACAGGCGATGACGATGTCGGCGGTGGCCAGATGATCACGCCAGCGCTCGAATTCCACGGCGCGCCCTCC
>CAMBUL010000013.1 GCA_945871065.1 Chthoniobacter flavus
ACCCGTGGCCGGACTTTGTCACGGCCCCGAAAAAAAAAGGCCAAGACGCACTCCGGGTGTTCCTACGGCTCCGCTTCGCTGCGCCTCCGGAACACCCGGAGTGCGTCAGTCAGGCAGAACCACTTTTACAGACAGATTGTTGCACTACCTACGCCTCGTCTTGGGACAATAAAATCGTGTCCAGTCGGGGTCACACGGTTGGACACAATCTTCTGCCATCTTCTTTAATCCGTGGCTAAGGCTTGTTCCTCTGCCACTTGGCCTCACGCGCTTGCCAGCGACCAGGGGTTTCCATGAGTATCGGGACTGATGAAAACCATTCTGTCCCTCCTTTTGTCCATCATTCTCACCACGCCGTCCGCGCTGGCCTGCACGGCCTTCCAGATCAAATCCAACGACGGGGCCCAGATTTATTTCCGCTCGATGGAGTTCGGTTATCCGTTCAATTCCAAGATACTCATTGTGCCGCGCGGCACTGAATGCACGGGCACCGCGCCGGGCGGAAAACCTGGCAAGAAGTGGGCAGTCAAATACGGTTATATCGGACTGAACGTCGATGTCCTTCCGACCGCGGTGGCGGATGGTCAGAACGAAAAGGGCCTCGCTGTCGGCATGCTTTATCTGCCGGGCTACGCGCAGTATCAGGACCCCGGCGCGGCGCCGGCCGACGAATCGCTCGGGAGTTGGGAGGTGCCGAACTACCTGCTGGCCAATTGCTCCACGGTGGATGAAGCCGTGGCCGCGCTGAAAAATGACGTTTACGTCGCGCAGCAGGAATTCGTGCCCTTCAAAGAAGTGCTGCCGGTCCATTGGTGGATAGGGGACGCCAGCGGTAAGGTCATGGTGGTCGAGTACATCGACGGCAAGCTCAAGGTCTACGACGCTCCGCTCGGCACGCTGACCAACTCGCCCCCCTACGAGTGGCAGACAATCAATGTCGGCAACTACGTCGACCTCTCGCCGGTTAACGTACCCGAGCGAACCCTCGGGGCATTCACCTCAGTCAACTACGGCCAAGGATCCGGCGCCATCGGCCTGCCCGGCGATCTCTCGCCGCCCTCGCGCTTCATCCGCGCTGCGCTCTTCTCACATTGGGCCACACCCGGGGCCACGGCGAACGATACGGTCAACCTCGGCTTCCACGTGCTCAACACGTTCGACATTTTTAACGGCGCGATCCAAAGCAACTCCGCCGACCAGACGGCCAATACGAAAGGCTTCCTCACTTCGTCCGGCCAACCCAAGCTGGTTAACACTGACACGACCGAGTGGACCGTGGCCCATGACCGGACCAACCTGAAGACGTATGTCCGCACCTACAACGGCTTGGAAATCCAAACGGTCGATCTGAAAGGGATCGACTTTGGGCAACCCGGGGTACGGGTCATCGGTCTGCAGAACGACTTTGTGCCGGTAGACATCACGTCCAAGGCGAAGCCGCTCGCGGCCACGGCGGATTGAAAGGGCACGCCACAGTCGGAGCGGAGCGGAGAGAGGCAGCTCGAAGAGCTGAGCGAAGTATTCAAATTGGGGAAGATAGAAGATGATTGTGTCCCGACGTGTGAGCCCAGCTGGACACGGCTGCATCTGTGGGAGTAGAGGTGGCTCGCGGCTACAGACGCCGCTTCTACTTTATCGTTCCGCGCGACCATGAACCCCGAATCGACCCACAGCACTTGGCGCGCGCTTGGCGCGGCGCTCATCGGGGCTGTCTTGGCCGGGTTGGGGGCTTTGCTCTTTGTGGTTTTTGACCAACAGTCCACGGAACTGTCGCGGGTTGTTTGGGAGGCGGCGCCGTGGGCCGTCTTTGTTATCATGCCGGCAGGCTTCGCCTTGATCCTCTGGCTGCGTGATCATGTCTTCCCTGGGACGGACGGGACGGGGATCCCGCAGACGATTGCCGTCGTGTCAGCAGGACCGGGCGAGTTGCGTGATCGTTTGCTCTCCATGCGCGTGGCGTTCGGCAAAGCGTTGCTGCTCGGGCTGGGACTGTTCTCGTTTCTCTCGATCGGACGCGAAGGGCCGTCGGTGCAGGTCGGGGCGTGCTTCATGAACTTGGTGAGCAAATGGACGGTGTTTCCACCTTATTTGATGGAGCGCGGACTGATCCTGGCCGGTGGCGCGGCGGGTATTGCTGCGGCTTTCAATGCGCCGATCGCGGGGATTGTGTTTGCCTTCGAAGAAATCGGACGGCGCTTCGACAAGGAGAATCTTGGCACCATCGTGCGCACGGTCATGGTGGCGTGTTTGGTCTGCGTGGTTTTTCTTGGAAACTATTTTTTCTACGGGCGAATCGATTATGACCGGCTCATCCCGCTGGAGTTCATGTCGCCCGGACCGTGGGTTGCGGTGCTGATCATCGGATTGGCCGGCGGGCTGCTTGGCGGGTTATTCGCCAAAGTGCTGCTCGTGCTGGTGCCGTATGTCTCCCTAATGATCCGCCGGAGGTTTCTCGCCGTTGCCGTGATCACCGGACTGGCCTGCGCTGCGTTAGCATGGACTTCAGACGGCGCCACACTGGGCACAGGCTATGATCAGGCGCGGGCGCTCATTGTGCAGGACAGTCCGCAGTATCTCGCGACGTTGCCGCCGGAAGAAGTAGCGCGCTTGGCTGCGACGCGGGAACACACCGGACCGTGGTATGCGCTGCAGCGCGCTGCCGCGACCATGATGGTGCTGCTCACCGGAATTCCTGGCGGGTTGTTTGATCCGTCCTTTTCCATCGGCGCGGGGTTGGGGCATTTGACTGCGCCTTGGTTGGCGGTGACCGGTGCCACGACGCAGGGGATTATTTTGCTTTGGGTGGTGTCGTATTTCTCCGGCGTGGTGCAGAGCCCGATGACCGCGTTCATTATTCTGATCGAAATGACGGGCGCGGTGGCTTTCACCTTACCGCTGGGGTTGGCGTCAATCGTGGCTTATGAGGCTTCGCGGCGGATATGTCCGGTGGCGCTGTACGAGGCGTTGGCGGAGAATTTTCTACGCTCGGGCCGGGCGGTGGGCGAAGGTTCGGTCGATAAACAGAGGCCGGACTCGCCGGGTTAGCGAGGTTGGGCTTCACGGGGCCGGAGCAACCAACTGCGGGTAGAGGGCGCCCAGACCTTCTTGGACGAGGCTAAGTGCGATGGCGATTAGCGCTTCCGCAGGACTCCCGAAATCGGAGTGAAAAAGTTAACCTCCGAATGGACGGGGTGGTCGCAGACTAGGTGATGAAATGATTCCTAGCCATTGTTACTACAGCGATCGCCCTGGTTGCCCTCTCCTCGTCCAGCTTCGCCGACGACTGCGGTCCCCGCACTGGCGACGGCGAAAATTCGAAAGGCAAAAAGAAGGAAAGCACAGAGAGCTAATATTCCGTGGCTACATCATAAATAAGCACTTTACTGGTCAGCGGCCGGAGCACTTCACGGATGGCTTTTTCGTGCGCGGGGTTTTTCTCGAAGTTGGCCAAAGACGGTCGGTCCTTGAAGCGCATGAGGAGGGCGAGGTCGAAAGTGTCGTCCACCGTGGGGCGCTGGCTCGGGACGGGCCCTCCGTAGCGGACCGATTCGATGAGGCCGGTGGACTTGCGGAGCTCTTTGGTCGCGCGGATGAGCGCGGCGCGGTCTGCTATGTTGCCGGGACGTTCGAGCCAGACAAAGACCAGGTGGTCGATGCTGCCGAGACGGGCGTCGGCCGGCGCTTCCCGGGCGAGAGTGTCGATTGGAATATCGAGAGGGGGATAAGCTTCCCACCCTTGCAGATCGAAATGCCACCATTCCGTCGGGAAACCGATGAAGCCGTGGCGTTGCATAGTATCCTCCAGGAGTTGACGGTTGCGCCGCTGGCCGGCGGTGCCACCCAGATAATCACGGTGGGCACGGTTTGAAAAATCGTCGAAGTCGCTGGGCATGGGCAATTCAAGGCCCGATTTATCGACCAAGGTGACATCAACCGCCGTGCCCCGGGTGTGGCGACCCTTGTTTTGGGCCGGATTGGAGACATAGCGCTCATCGCGGATGAGATCCCACATTTTTTGTTGCACGGAGAGTGGCCGGTAGGCGTCCCAAACCTTGAGACCAAGCCCGCGTTTCTGCAGATCGCGCTGCACCCGGCTCAAGGCGCGGGCAGCATCCCGGTGAAGGAAGAGGCGCGGCAGCGGGTAGAGGACTTCGCGGGTGAAGTTGTGCCTTGTGGCGTAGCGCACCTCGGGTAGGCAGGGAGGTTGCACCGTTTCGAGCGCAACGAGTCCGTTGTGCGGCGCCCCGGCCAGCCCGGGTGAGAGGATCAGCGAAAGGACGAGAAGGGCAAAGGCAGAACGGGCCATCGTCATGCCTCGGGAGGATATGGCTTTGAAGGGCAGAGGAAAGCTTCGGGATGGGGGGGCGTAACCGATTTCTTCCGGACCGAACCACTGCCCGTTTGCCTTTACCTGCGATCTGATTTCAACTCTTGGGTCGGATGGATCACTGGTTTTGGTTTAGTTTGCCGGACTTCGCTTACTCCTTCCAGAGTGTGGTGCTCGAAGGAGTGCCGTTCATTCTGGCTGGGGTTGTGCTGAGCGGCTTGATCGACGCGTTTCTCCCGCCAAGGGTGCTGGCGCGCCTTCTTCCGCGCCACCCGGCCGCCGGCATTCTTCTCGGTGGCGCCCTCGGGGCCATCTTGCCGATGTGCGAGTGCGGCATTGTGGTGGTCATCCGACGCCTCCTGCAGAAAGGCCTACCCCTCTCCAGTGCCATGGCCTACATGCTCGCGGCCCCGGTGGTAAATCCGATCGTGGCGGTGAGCACCTATGCGGCTTTCCGTGGCCTAGGACCGATGGAAATGATGCTCTGCCGGATCGCTTTGTCCTTCGGCGTTGCAGTGACTATAGCCAGTGTCGTCCATTTCCTGCGCAGGGCATGGATTCTCAGACCAGACCTTGTCGTACCCCCAGTGATCGATGATCACCACGATCACCGGAGCAGGAAAGAAAAGTCAGCCGCCGCAGTGCGGGCGGCGACCACGGACTTTCTCGATGTGACTGTCTTCTTCGTGCTCGGTGCGGCCGTGGCCACGCTGTTTAACACGAGCGTGAACCAACAATTAATTATGCCGCTGGCCGATGATCGTGCTCTGGCCGTCGGGAGTATGATGGCTCTGGCTGCCCTGCTTTCATTGTGCAGCACCTCGGACGCTTTTGTCGCCGCGACATTTACTGCTTTTCCGTCCGCCGCGAAGCTGGCCTTCATGAGTTTCGGCCCGGTGGTCGATCTCAAACTGGTCTTTATTTACGGCCTGGTCTTCCGTAAGCGTTTCATTCTCCTCCTAGTAGTTGCCCTCATCCTCTTAATTTTCGCGGCTTGCACCATGTTGCCCATTCCCAACTTTCGCGGATAATGAAGAGGATACTTACTTTGGTGACGTTGCTTCTCTGGGGAACAACCTTTCTCTATTTCTACCTAAGCGGACGCATCGCGTCCTATTTGCACCCGCAATTCCACGTTTATGTCGTGGTAGCTGGTGCTGGATTGCTCGTCCTGGGGGCTTTGTGGTGGTGGGCCTCGCGTGAGACCGACGCGGGCTGCGCGGAAGGCGGTTGCCATCACGATGGGAACGAGCCGAGAGGCGGGCTGACCGCGGGTACAATTCTCGCTTTCCTCGTGCTTTTGCTGCCCCTCACGGCGGCCGCTTTCATTTCGCCCGGCCAATTCGGCGAAGCCATGGTGATGAACCGGAGGGTGGTGACCGATGTCTCGCAATTGCCCTCCGCAGAATTGCCGGGCGGGTCATGGCAAGATGCCCCGGCGTGGGATGATGGTGTGGATTCAGCCGATGAATCACGGCCCGAGGACCAAGAGGAAGGGGTGGAATATTTCACCCGCACTCCGGACGGGGCGATTCAAGTGGAGACGCTCGACTTGCTTTTCGCCGCGGAGGAACCGGCCTTGCGGGAAGAATTCGAAAACCAGCGAGTGTCCATTATCGGCCAATACATTCCACCGCGGGGCGGAGCCGAGGGTGGATTCGATTTGGTCCGCATGTTTGTCGTCTGCTGTGCGGCGGATGCACGGCCGCTGGGCATCAAGGTGGTGGGTGATCCGGTCGAGGTGCCGCGCATGGGGTGGGTCAGGATTACCGGGGTGGCACGCTTCGAGGACAAGGGAGGGACCATCGAGCCGAGGCTGGAACTGGAAAAAATCGAGGAGGTTGAGGCGCCACGTGAATCGTTTCTTTATTAACGGTCTCCTCTTTACCTGCTTGAGCGGGCTTGTCTCGCCAAAAGCGGCCGCCGACGAGTGGGCCCTGGCTCTGCCTGGTTGGAAATACGAATTTCCGCGGGATCACCATGCGCACCCTGAGTTCAAAACTGAGTGGTGGTATTTCACGGGGAACCTGACCGGAGACGATGGGCGGGACTACGGGTATCAGCTGACGTTTTTCCGTCAGGGTGTGCAACGAAAGACTGAATCAGAGACCCGTTTTGCGGTCGGTGAGATCAAGCTGGCCCACTTCGCGGTGACGGAGATTTCCGGCGCGCGTTTTCATTATGCGCAAAAGGTATCCCGGGGGGCGTTCGGCGAGGCGGGCTTTGCCGAGGGCGAGCGCGTGGCGTGGATTGACGATTGGGAGTTGCGTCTGCGGGAAGGTTCCGGGTTTGTTTTGCAGGCGAGGGATGCTGCCTTTGCCTTGGAGCTTAGCCTTATTCCGCACAAGCCGCCGATCTTTCACGGCGAGAACGGGGTAAGTCAGAAGTCCGAGGGTGAGGGACGGGCTTCGCACTACTATTCCTTCAGCCGCCTGGAGACGGTAGGGCGCCTGATGATCGACGGCCGGGCGGTGGCGGTGACTGGCTGGTCATGGTTCGATCAAGAGTGGGCGACCAATCAACTGACGGAAAACCAGACGGGTTGGGACTGGTTGAGTTTACAATTCGAGGATGGCACGGAGCTGATGCTTTTCCAAATTCGGCTGAAAGATGGGGGGCGCGATGCATTTTCGCACGGAACGTGGATCGACGCCAAGGGCGCAAGCACGGCGGTGAAGAATGAAGATTTCGAGTTGTTGCCGGGGCGGGTCTGGCGAAGCAAGGACACCGGGGGTGATTATCCGGTGGAGTGGACGGTGCGCATCCCGAGGCTGGAACTCGAGGTCACGGTGCAGGCCGCATTGGACGGTCAGGAGTTGCTCTTGCGGCCGATTAGTTATTGGGAGGGAAGCGTGCGGGCGGTAGGGACGCGGCGAAAGCAAGCGATACGAGCCCGGGGCTATCTCGAAATGACGGGATACGTTGGTGGGTTAGTCGGCCTACAGGCGCCAGAGACGCGATAGGGCGCGGGGGCAACTGGCCGGAGGAAAGCGGCGCCGAGTCGCCGTAGTCTAAAATGCCGGGTCAGGCCGCGACTTCTTCGACCGGCGCGCAGGTGCAGAAGAGGTTGCGGTCGCCGTAGACGTTGTCGACCCGGCGGACAGAGGGCCAAAACTTGTTGGCCCGCAGCCAGGCCAGGGGGAAGGCGGCGACTTCGCGGGAGTAGGGGTGCGGCCACGCGTCGGCCATGACGCACTCCGCGGTGTGCGGGGCGTTTTTCAGCGGATTGTCCGCCTTATCGAGCCGGCCTTCTTCCACCGCGACCAGTTCTCCATGGATGGCAATCAAGGCATCGCAGTAACGATCGAGTTCCTCCAGCGATTCGCTTTCGGTTGGTTCGATCATCAGGGTGCCGGGAACCGGCCAACTCATGGTGGGCGCGTGAAATCCGTAGTCCATAAGGCGCTTGGCCACATCCTCGACCTCAATACCGGCCCGCGACTTCCATTCGCGCAGATCGAGAATGCATTCGTGAGCCACGCGCCCGTTTTTACCTTTGTAAAGAACGGGAAAATGGGGATCGAGGCGCTGCGCCATGTAGTTGGCGTTGAGGATGGCGACCTTGGTGGCATGCTCGAGCCCGGGTGCGCCCATCATGCGGATATACATCCATGAGATCGGCAGAATGCTCGCGCTACCCCAAGGGGCCTGAGAGACCTCACCGATAGCCTGGGCTCCGCCGGTCTTGATGATGCTGTGTCCCGGCAAGAAGGGGGCAAGGTGCGCAGCCACGCCAATCGGGCCCATGCCGGGGCCGCCGCCGCCGTGCGGGATGCAGAATGTTTTGTGCAGGTTGAGGTGGCAGACGTCCACACCGATATCGCCGGGGCGGCAAAGAGCGACTTGCGCATTGAGGTTAGCGCCGTCCATGTAGACTTGTCCGCCGGCGGCATGCAGCATATCACAGACTTCACGGATGCTTTCTTCAAAGACCCCGTGCGTGGACGGATAGGTGACCATGAGTGCCGAGAGTTTTGGCCCGTACTGTCCGACTTTCTGCCGAAGGTCCGCCACGTCGACATTACCGTGCGCGTCGCAGGCCACGGGGACGACCGTCATTCCGGCCATGACCGCGCTGGCCGGATTGGTGCCGTGGGCGGAGGTGGGAATGAGACAAATATTGCGCCCGGTGTCCCCACGCGAGAGGTGGTAGGCTCGAATAACGAGCAGTCCGGTGTACTCGCCTTGAGAGCCGGCGTTGGGTTGCAGGGAGACGGCGGCAAAGCCGGTGATTTCAGCGAGCCACGCATTGAGCTGACGAAAGAGTTCGCCATAGCCCTTGGCCTGGTCGACCGGGGCGAAAGGATGCAGGTTGCCGAATTCCGGCCAGGTAACCGGGATCATTTCCGCGGCGGCGTTGAGCTTCATGGTGCACGAGCCGAGCGGAATCATGCTGTGGTTGAGCGCGAGATCGCGTCCTTCCAGTCGTCGCAGGTAACGCATCATCCGCGTTTCGGTGTGATGGGAGTTGAAAACCGGGTGGGTGAGAAAAGAGGAAGTGCGCGCGACCGCGGGAGCGAATTCGTGCGATGCGATGTCCGCCACGGCGGGGAGCCCGAACACGGCGAGGATGCGGTTGAGCGCGGCCAGGTCGGTGGTCTCATCGAGCGCGACACCCAGCGAGCCGTCGGAAAATTGGCGGAAAAGAAGACCGGCTTTTGCCGCATCAACCGGAGTGCGGGGCGTAACACGCAAAGTGTCGAAGAAGACCTCGTGATGCACGGTATGGCCGGCCTGCTGCAAAATTTGCGAGAGGGTGGCCGCGGTGTCGCGAGTGCGTTGCGCGATGGCCTTGAGCCCCTCCGGACCGTGATAAACGGCGTACATTGATGCCATGACGGCGAGCAGAACTTGGGCCGTGCAAATGTTGCTTGTCGCTTTGTCCCGGCGGATGTGTTGTTCGCGGGTTTGCAGGGAGAGACGCAGGGCCGGGTTGCCTGCCGCGTCTTTGGAGAGCCCGATGAGGCGTCCCGGAAGCCGGCGCTTGTGGTCATCCTTGGTGGCCAGAAAGGCGGCGTGGGGACCGCCGTACCCGAGCGGGACACCGAAGCGTTGAGCGCTGCCGACCACGATGTCCGCCCCGAATTCCCCGGGTGGCTTGATCAAAGTGAGAGCGAGAAGATCGGTCGCCACGACGAAGGTCCCGCCAGCCGCGTGGATGCGTGCGGCAAAGTCGCCGTAGTGGTCAACTTTACCGTCTGTTCCGGGGTATTGCACGAGGGCCCCGAAATAGGAGGCATCGAGGGGGGCGTCGGTCCACGGACCGCAGACGATGCTGAGACCAAGCGGTTCGGCGCGCGTCCGCAGGAGAGAGATGGTTTGAGGATGAACATTGTCCGCGACAAAAAACTTGTCGCCCGAGCCCTTGACCCCGTGCGCCATGGCCATGGCTTCGGCGGCAGCAGTCGACTCATCGAGTAGTGAGGCATTGGAAATTTCCATGCCGGTAAGGTCGGCGACCATGGTCTGAAAATTGAGCAGGGCCTCGAGGCGGCCTTGGGCGAGCTCCGCCTGGTAAGGGGTGTAGGCGGTGTACCAACCGGGATTTTCGAGGATGTTGCGCTGGATGACCGGCGGCACATGGCAATTGTGGTAGCCCATCCCGAGGTAGCATGGCCGGGGCATGTTTTGCGAGGCGAGGACGCGGATTTCCGCGAGCGCGGCGGGCTCGTCGAGCGCGGGCGGCAGGTTGAGCGGTTCGCGACGGCGAATGACTTCCGGGACGGTCGCGTCGATCAAGGAGTCGAGGTTCGGGTAACCGAGGGCTGCGAGCATATGCCCGATTTCCGCGTCGTTGGGACCAACGTGGCGACGGACAAAAGGGGACTGCGGTGCGACGGCCATGCTCATACCAAGAGGATCAGCCGATCTGCGTGCGGTAGTCGTCGGGGGATTTCAGCGTGTCGAGTTGGGAAGGATTGGAAAGACGCATTTTGTAGAGCCAGCCACTTTCATACGGCGAGGTATTGACCAAAGCCGGCTCGGAGGAAAGGGACGCGTTGACCTCGAGAACCTCACCATCGGCGGGTGAATAAATGTCGCTCGCCGCTTTGACCGATTCGACAACCGCGGCGGGTTGGCCGGCGGTAACAACAGCACCGACTTTTGGCGGGTCGACGTAAACGATGTCGGTCAATTCGTTTTGTGCGTGGTCTGTGATGCCGACAACACCCGTGTCGCCGTCGACGCGGATCCACTCGTGGGTTTCGGCATACTTCAAATCGTCAGGGACATTCATGTGGTAGGACGCCGCGGGGGTTACGCCGGGCGGGCAGATGATGGATGATAAAAGGGCTTCTTTTCAACCACGGCGGCAAAATATCGGCCGCGAATCTCGATCTGGACCGTTTGTCCATGCTGGGCCAGGTCGGGCGGCAGGTAGGCCATGGCAATGCCCTCGCCAAGGGTGGGGGAGAGAGCCCCGCTGGTGGTTTCGCCGACCACCCTACCCTCGACCAGCACCGGATAGTGGGCTCGGGGCGGGGGGGCTTTCTCCGTCATGCGCAGAGCGACCAGCTTGAACGTCAGGCCGGCCGCCTTCTGGGCGGCGAGGGCATCACGACCGATGAAGTCTGTTTTATGCAAAGCCACAAACATCCCCAAGCCGGCCTCCAGCGGGGTGCGGTCGGGGGAAAGGTCGGAACCGTTGAGTGGGTAGCACATTTCGAGGCGCAGCGTGTCGCGGGCGCCGAGTCCGCAGGGTTTGGCCCCGGCCTTGAGGATGGCGGCCCAGAGATCGCCGGAAAGACTGTTGGCAAAGAAAAGTTCGAACCCGGTTTCTCCGGTGTAGCCGGTGCCGGCCGCGATGACCGCCCCGCGGCATTTTTCCAACGCAACGAAGCTGTTGCGCGCCGGCATTTCGCACTGGAAGACCTCGCGGAAAACACGCGGAGCTTGCGGTCCTTGCACGGCAAGCGCACTCATCGTGTCGCTGCGGTTATCGATGGTCACGCCGTCGGTCACGTGCTGCTCCAACCAGGCGACGTCCTCCTCGATTTTCGCCGCATTGACCAGCAGAAGAAAATTGTCCTCCGCCAACCGGTAGACAATGAGGTCATCGATCACGCCCCCGCGCTCGTTGAGAAGAAAAGTGTATTGCGCCCCGTCCGCCGGGCACTTGGCCAGGTCGTTGGCCATCATGCGCTGCAGCCAGTCGAAGGCGCGCGGACCCGAAACAAAAACCTCGCCCATGTGCGAAATGTCGAAGACACCGCAAGTCGTGCGTACGGCCTGGTGCTCCTCGATGATCGAGGTGAACTGCACCGGCATTTCCCATCCGCCAAAATTGATACAGCGGGCCCCTGCGGCTTTCTGCTGATCGAAAAGAGAGGTGCGGCGCGGTTGGGAAGTCACCTGTCAGGTGGAAAAATGCGGCCAAGAGGACTCGAACCTCTAACCTTCTGATCCGTAGTCAGATGCTCTATCCAATTGAGCTATGGCCGCGTGGTTGAATCGAAATAATTAGCTGCGCCGGGTCTGCTGGTCAAATGGATTCAAGCGCTCAACGCAGGTCAATGACCGCCACCGCCCATGGCGAGTTCACCGGGTTCGGTCCGGTCTTCCTTGAGGAACGCCCAGAGGGCCGCGGAGATGGCGAGAGAGATGGCGCAGATGATAAAAGTGACCGATTTGTCGGCTGCAGCGCCGATGACTGTGCCGATGGCCACGCTGACGATGATCTGGGGAATGACGACCGACAGGTTGAAGATGCCCATGAAAGTACCCATGCGGGCTTTATCCACGCTGTCGCTCATGATGGCAAAGGGCAGGCTGACCACGGAGGCCCAACCGATGCCGACAATCGCCATCAGCCCGTAGATCGTGGGTGCGGTTTTACCGAATAGAATGATCCCGGCATAGCCGAGGGACATGATGAAAATGCAAAGTGTGTGGGTGCGGACGAGGCCGACTTTCCTGGCCATGGGTTGCAGCACGGCAACGGGCAGAATGAAACCGATGACATTCATGATGAGGAAGGAAATGGAAATGACCTGCCCGAGGTAGGTCTTTTGGGTTTCGTCCAGATCGGCCGCCTCGGGAAAAAGCGCGTGCTGCGCATAAGCAAACATGAAGACAAACATGGTTTGCACGCCGAGCCACGTAAAAGCGTGCGCCAGATAAATATGGAGAAGGCGCAGCGAGAGGGTAGCGGGATATTCATATAGTGTTCCGCTGCTCGTCTTGATGGCTGCGACTATGGGAAGAACAAGCCAGATAACGACCGCTATTGGGACCAAAGCATACCCGATGTAGGCATTGCATAAAATCACTCCAACTATAACAAATAAGGTGTAGTTGATCTGGAAGGTGAGGACCTCCTTGCCAGTTTTGTCTAAGAATGAGGATTTTTTACGAGCTGCGAGCCATAGAACCAGCGGTCCGAGCAAGTTTCCCATAGGGATTATGAGACCAGCGTAGCCCAAAAGGTGCATCCCAGTTCCTGTCCGAAGTTCGCTCCGGCTCGCTGACGCCAAATTTTGGATAGACTGATTTGCTGGAGGATCGCCTTGTATTTGCTCCTCGCCGACCTTGCCCAACTCGCGCGGTTCCTTGAGCAGGAAAGCTGGAATAACATTGAAGAGCACGACGAGTCCCACGCCAAAGTAGATAAGGGCGTAGTTGCCGAAGACGGCGCCGATGACGTAGGCCAGCACGCCGAACAGGCCGGAGATGGTCTGCATCCAGGTGAAGCCTTTGGTCCGGGCTTCGCCTTCGGGGGTGAGGTCGGCGATAATCGATCGGGTCGGGTTGAAACCGACGTTGATGGCCAGATCGAGGGTGAGGGCGACGATGATGGCGGTCCAAAGGATTTGGATGCCGGAAAACTCACTCAACTGGCCGAGGAACGGCAGGGCGAGGAGCATAAGCGATGCGGCGACTCCACCGATGAGGATGAACGGGCGCCGGCGTCCGCCCCAGAACCAAACTTTGTCACTAATCAGGCCGACGATTGGTTGCGCAAGAAGGCCGGCCAGCGGTCCGGCCAGCCAGACAAGACCGACATGCTCGATGGATAAATTGTATTTGGTGCTGAGGATCCAGCTCAGCGCGGAAATCTGCACGCACAAGGCGAAGCCCATGGCCGTCGAGGGCAGGCTGAGGAGGACGTAAAACGGATTGGTCAGTTTTTCTTGATTGCTCATGGGCCGATCGGGCGTGACTTTTTCCTGCGGGGGGCGTGAGAGCGAAGAGGAAGAGTCCTAGGACTTTTTGCCGTCCTGCTCGATGAGTTCCCAGAACTTGTGGTTACCGGCCAGTTGCTCGTCTTCGGCCATGGGCAGGCTGGTGCGGAACAGAAAGTCACGGATAGTATTTTTGCTCAGCACGCGACGGATAAGCAGCCCGTGGTTGTGCGGCTCGAAGTAAATGCGGTAGTCGCCCGCGCGATAACGATAAAGTGTGCGACCGTCCCGGGAAACCTTGCCGTAAAGTTTCGGATCAAGATGATCCAGACTGTCCGGCAGCACTTGGAATTCGCCAAGGATCTCCAGTTGCAAGAGCTTGGGTAAGGCTGCCATTTCGGCCGCGCTCAAGTCGTTGAAAATTATCTGAAGCATCTCAGGGCAGGGGATATTGCACCGGGCTCGGGCCGAAGAAAAGGAGCGAGACGACAATGAGGAGGGCACCGTAGGCTAGCCCTATCCAGGCGACAAAACGGAAGCGTCCCGGCGGGCGCGATACCCATTGGAGCGCATCACGCATGGTGTAGGGCGCACCGATGAAGACGAGTCCGGCAACGGCCCAGCCGTAGGCGAGGACAACAAGGAGCAGACGGCTTTGCTCGGGGCGAAGGAAAGCTGATCCCAGAAGCGGTTCGGCAGCCAAGAGGGCGAGGATACCGAGGGCGCGCACGGCGAGAAATTCCTCGGCGAACAAAGGGACCATCACTGCAGCAGCCAGAATAGCCCCGCAGATGAGGGTGCGGTTCGGGGAGAACTCACCAAGGTCCATGGTCGCAGCCAGCCAAAAGGCCCATGCGGCTGCGAGCAGGAAGAGAGACAATCCGACCGGATAGGAGCGGGGAAACTGACGCAACTTGTCGATCGTCCAATCGGTCCGGAGCAAAGCAAAAGCGTGCGCCGCGACCAGACCAAGACCGGCCACGAGGCCGGCCGTGCGCAATGAAAAATCGTAGATCATGAAGAAGGAACCCGTTCTTCAACACTTTTCGCGCGGACATGACAAGTCCGACAGCTCATTCTCGCGCGCCGTGCGCGGCCGCGGCGAGCGGGGCGACGAAAGAAACTACGCGATCGACAAAGTCGGGGGTGTCACCGCATTCACCCATGCGACGGACGATGGCACTACCCACCACGACGGCATCGGCGGCACGCGCGACTTGGGCCGCCTGTTCCGGGGTGGAAATTCCGAAACCGACGGCCACTGGCAGGTTGGTGTGGCGGCGGATTTCCGCGACCTGGCCCACGATGGAATCGGATAGTTGGGTCTGCTCACCGGTCACGCCTTCGCGGGAAACGTAGTAGATGAATCCGTCCGCCGTGCGGGCAATCATTTCCATGCGGGCCGGAGGCGTGGTTGGTGCAATGAGCCGGATGGATTTGAGGCGGTGTTTGTCGGCGAGTTCGCGGTTGGCCGCAATTTCGTCCGGCGGAAGATCGAGGATGAGCACACCATCGACCCCGGCATCGGCCGCTTCCTCGTGGAATTTTTCGAATCCGTAAATGTAGACCGGATTGAGGTAGGTGTAGAGAACGATAGGAACATCCGAGGCCAGGCGGATACGGCGCACGGACTGCAGGACCTTGTCCAAGGTGGTTCCGGCTTCAAGGGCGCGTTGGGCGCCCAACTGATTGACCACGCCATCGGCCAGGGGGTCGGAAAAAGGAACGCCAAGCTCGACCACATCGACACCAGCCCCGGCCAAGGCTGGCACCAGACGCTCGGTGGCTTCAAGGCTCGGGTCGCCTGCCGTGATGTAAGCGACAAATCCGCTGCGGTTCTCCGCGCGCAAGGAGACGAACTTTTGGTCGATCCGATTCGGCATGAGCGGTCTGTTGTAGGGCTAACCGCGCGCGGATCCAACATTTTGCGCGTGCCGAGCGCCGATCGGAGGCTTAGCAATGATCGGGCATGACGTTGCCGATTACTGAAAAAGCGCTGGCCGCCGCCGCTGGATGGCCGGTTGTGCACGCGGCACGCAAGCTCCGTGATACCGGCAAGGTCCTGCGGGTGTCTTATGATCCGCCGCTGCTCAAAGGCGCGGTGCGCATGGGCTCACGAACTTATGGCGCTGGCTTGAGGTTGGGACCGGAGTTGGAAAATCTCTGCAGCTGCTTTGATTCTTGGTCCGAGGGGAAAGTGTGCGTGCACTCGGTCGCGGCGGCCTTGGTCCTGATCCAAGAAGGGTCGAAAGCTCCGGAGTGCGGTCCGAAGGCGCTAACGGACACCGTTTCACCTTCGCCCCAATAACCAAAGACAATATATGTCATGTATAGTGGCAAACAGTGTGAGCCGGCCCTCTAGCTGAGTATTCCAGCCATGACCCGTTTCTCCCATGATGAGTCCGCCCTCCGGCGCCGAGCGGCCGTGCAGATGGGTTATGCCGCACTTTTCGCCACCTTTGTCCTTTGGCCCAACCTGCGGACGGCTCCGAGTGTCCTTTTGGTTGCCGCGACCGCCTTGGCGGCGATCTGGCTGGTTGGGGGTCTGGCCGCTTGGGTGAAACTGCCGCGGGCCGATGAGTTGTTGCTCTGCGGTGCTGCGGCGCCCTTGATGGTCGGCCTGACCCAAATGGCTTACCGTCTGGATTTCCTCCGCGTCCACGGCGCCCTCGCCCGTCCGGGGGTCGAAGCTGATTCCGCCACGACCTTCGCGGCGGTGTGGGCGGCCGAGGTGGTCTTTGTGCTCCTACCTGGCGTCTTGTTTTTTTGGTGGAATGCGCGCGCGCTAACCCCGGTCGAGCCTCCTACCTTCCGCGTTCATTCGGCCCGGAGTCGGCCCTCTTCGCCTAAGAGTCGCAAGTAATCAGCGACCGCCTCCTGCCAAGACCGCATGGGGCGTCCGAGCAGGGCCTCGATGCGGGCGCAGGACATGGGGCTGTAAACGGGACGCTTCGCGATCATGGCCGCAATGTCGGCGAGTCGGAGCGGTTCGACCGTGCGGGTTTGGACCTGGGCGCCGAGGGCTGCCGCAACGGTGATCCCCTCCTCCGCCCAATCACGCCAGGTGCACACGCCACGGTTGCACACGTGGTAAATGCCACCCGGAGCGGATGGGGCGAACAAGGCCCGGAGCGCATGCGCAATGTCGAGCGTGTAGCTGGGCGAGGACCATTTATCGGCGACCGCTTTGACCGGTTCGCCACGCAGGGAGGTTTGCACCGCTTTGTCGACAAAGCTATCACGGTCCGGACCAAAGACCCACGCAACCCGGACCACGGCGTGTTGGCCGTCCGCCGCCATGACCTGCTGCTCACCGTCGAGCTTGGTTTGACCATACCACGAGATCGGCTCCGGGGCGGCATCTTCGGCGTAGGGCTCCTGTGCTTGACCGGAGAAAACGTAATCCGTGCTGATCTGGATCAGCCGCGCCCCCACCTCGGTGCAGGCGCGGGCCAAGGCGCCGGCGGCATCGGCGTTGACCGTGCGGGCCAGATCACGCTCGGTTTCGCAGACGTCGACATTGGTCAGGGCGGCGGAGTTGATGACGATCGCCGGTTGTTCGGCGCGCACGCGGTTCGCGCAGGCGGCAGGATCGGAAAGGTCGCCTTCGGCGCGGCCCATAGCGCGGACTTCACCGTCGACGGCGCAGGCGCGAGCCAAGGCAGCGCCAAGCCTGCCTCTCGCTCCGAAAATGAGGATCTTCGGGCGCCCCGGCGTCATGGCGCCGGCGGACCGGTGAGGGCCCCGAGCATGAACGCGTGCATTTCGTCCTCGAGGATATCGAACTGTCTCTCTTCCGAGCGGATCTTGAGGAACCAATCCATGCTTTCATGCATCAAGCGGATGCCGAGGACAGTGGCAAAGGCGCAGAAGAAGCGCGCATTGACTTGGTGCGACTGGAGTTGCGGGATGGTCCGCTGCAACTCGGTGTGGTAACAATCAAGGACCGGTTTGTAGAAGGTCTTGTGGATTTGTGAAAAGCGCCTCGGGTCGTCGATCATCATTTGTGCGACGAGACGCACCGTGATGGCGCGGGTGTTCTTGCCCTGGCGCAGGGCCTTGAACATCGGATCAATCAGCGCGCCAACCAGCTCACGAACCGGAATGGGCTCCCGCCCGTGCTTCTTGCGAAGTTTCTCCAAGCGCTCGAGACGCTCGGAGTTGATCGGGGTTAGCCGACGATCGGCCAAGGCGAAGATAAGTTTGTCCTTCGATCCGAAATGGTAGTTTACGGCGGCGAGATTGACTCCCGCGAGCAAGGTGACGTCGCGCAGCGACATCCCGTGAAAACCACTGGCGGCATAAATGCCTTCGGCCGCACGGAGGATGCGCTCGCGGGTGGAATCGACAGGTTTTTTGGGCATACGATCGTTTAAAACATGCCGCACTCCGGACGCGGCGTCAATCCCCGTCTTGGCCGGAACGTCTCCAACCTCTAAGCTCAAGGCATGAGCGATGAGCAACCGCATCCGGACGTGGCAGAACTGCGGCGGAATTACACCCGCGACGGATTGCGCCGGAACAGCCTTGACCCGGATCCGGTCGGGCAGTTTCGCCGGTGGTTTGCCGATGCCGTGGCGGCCGAATTGCTCGAGCCCAATGCCATGGTGCTTTCCACCACCGACGGGCGCCGTCCTAGTTCCCGCACCGTTTTGCTCAAGGCCTACGATGATCGGGGATTTGTTTTTTTCACTAACTACGAGAGCCGCAAAGCGCGGGATTTGGCGCTTTGTGCCGAGGTCAGCCTGCTTTTTCCCTGGTATCCGCTCGAGCGGCAAGTGGGGTTGCTCGGGCGAGCCGAGCGGATCAGTGCGGCGGAGTCGTTGGCCTATTTTGCTTCCCGCCCCCACGGCAGCCGTCTTGGGGCCTGGGTTTCACAGCAGAGTTCCGTGGTCAGCTCCCGACAATTGCTCGAAATGAAATGGGAAGAAGTGAAGCGCAAGTTTTCCGTCGGCGAGATCCCCCTGCCCTCGTTTTGGGGAGGGTTCCGGGTCGTGCCGGTGGAGTTCGAGTTTTGGCAAGGGAGGGAAAACCGCCTGCATGACCGGTTCCGCTACACGAAATCGGCAGATGCTTGGGTGGTCGACCGTCTGGCTCCGTGAGCCAAGGGCCTCGCGAATATCCCCTGCCCCATAGCGTCACGAGGGCTGAGAGGAGTCTCGACGTCTATGTGCTGACCCGCTACTTTTTCACCCTTATTTATGACTAAAAGCAAAGCGCTCGTCGGCAACATGGTCATAGCCCAAAGCGGCGGACCCACCATGGTGATCAACCAAAGCCTCGTTGGCGCCGTCCTCGAAGCCAAGAAGCACAAGCAGATTAAGAACATCTATGGCTCCCTGCACGGCATCGCGGGCATTCTCGGGGAAAACTTCATCGACCTGGGCAAGGAAAGCGCCGCGACACTTGAGGCGGTAGCCGGAACACCTTCTTCCGCCCTAGGTTCGGTCCGCAAGAAGCCGACCAAGGACGACTGCCTGGCCATCTTCAAAGTGCTGCAAAAGTACGATGTCCGCTATTTCTTCTACATTGGCGGCAACGACACGGCCGAAACCACGCACATCATTAACGAGGAAGCCAAAGCGAACAACTACCCCCTGCAGTGCTTCCACATCCCCAAGACGATCGACAACGATCTGCGCGAAAACGACCACACGCCCGGATTCGCTAGCGGCGCGCGCTTTGTCGCCGCCGCCTTCATGGGCGACAACCTCGACAACCGCGCCCTGCCGGGGGTGAAGATCAACGTTATCATGGGTCGGCACGCCGGCTTTCTCACCGCAGCGGCGGCCTTGGCCCGTGTCCACCCCGACGACGGTCCGCACCTCGTCTACTTGCCCGAGCGCCCGTTCGACGAAAATAAGTTCGCCCAGGACGTGGAGCGGGTCTACGCCAAGCTAGGGCGTTGCGTGGTCGCCGTTTCCGAAGGTATTTGCGATAAGAACGGTACGGCCATCGCAGCCAAGCTGAGTAAGGAAGTCGATTCGCATGGCAACGTGCAATTGAGTGGATCCGGAGCCCTCGGCGATCTCCTTTCCGGAATGATCAAAACTAAAACCAAAATTTCCCGCGTCCGGGCCGACACCTTCGGCTATCTGCAACGCTCGTTTCCGGACATCGCGTCGTCCGTCGATTCAACCGAAGCCCGCGAGGTCGGCAAGCTGGCCGTGCGGCATGCCGTCGCCGCGAAGAAGCAAAGTGGCTCGGTCACGATCAACCGCAAAGCCGGCAAGAAATACACGCCGTCCTACGGACTGGTGGAATTGCGCAAGGTCTCGAAAGACACGCGCCACATGCCCGACAAGTTCATCCACAAGGATGCCAACGACGTGACTCCGGCCTTCATCGCCTACGCCAAGCCGCTCGTGGGCAAGTTGCCAGTCATCGGTCGGTTCAACGGTGTGCGCGTCAAAAAGGTTAAGTGAGACGACCGCGCACGGCTCTGCCGTGTCCATCACCGACGCCCCCCCCCTGCACACCATTTAACGCCGCCCGCCGCCATCCTCGAGTTGCTCAAAGGTGTGGGGTCCGATGCTTTTGGCCAAGCTTCCTTAAGTTGGTTAAGCTACGGATTTGGATGGTGATATGAATTGGAACGAGTCTGCCTTATGGGTTGCAACTTGGATTTCAATTGACGGAACTTAAAGCATGGCGCTAATTGTTCTTGCGTATCCATTATTGACCCCTATGAGCAAACTACTCTCCTTCATTACCGCGACTATCATCGCCATTAACGTCGACTCTCTCGCAGCCACGTTAGCCGTGCTTCCGGGTACTTCAATCCAAGCGAAGATCGATCAAGCGCAACCGGGCGATGTTATCGCAATCTTTGGTGGCACTTACGCGGAGGACCTGACCATTAGCAAGTCAGTGCGCCTCGTCGAGGTCAATGGCCAAGACGTAATCGTTACGGGCCGCGTCCATTTTATCGGACTCGTTAACCCTCCTGCGTTTGAGGGTTTTGTGGTGGGCTCCGCCGGTCGCGGCATCACGGTTACAGATTCCACAGGCCTTTTGCTCCGTGGTGTCGACGCACGTCCCGGTTCTGGGATCGTTGTTGCCGGTGCTTCAGAAGTGAGCTTGCAGAGTTGTTTGGCGGGCGGAGTATCTCAGACCGGTGGGTCCCTGACTGCGATCGGCTGTACTATCAGCGGCAACTTTGAGACTTCAACCAGTGCCCAAAAGACGGTGGCCTTTCGCACCACGGTCAATGGGGACAACAACTGGCGTTCGAAGAAAGCATGGTTCGGATATTGTGATACAAGAAGCTTCAATTATCATGACCAGACAGACGGCAAGGTTGTGGTGGTCGGATGTAAAATCGATCGACAAGGGAGAGAGGCGAATGGCATTTATCTTGCCGGTTCGAGCAACTCTTTCACTGTCGCCAACAATTCCGTAGTCCGAGTTGGCTACAACTATGAGGGTGATAGTGAAAATGGTATCGACGGCAGGGGTAGCAATAATTCCTATCTCATCGTAAACAATTATTTCCAGCTACAGTTTTACGGAAACGGTGACCGCGACCCCCGCGGCGATGGCATCTATATACGAGACTCTGTCAACGCTCGAATCTTAAACAACGTTGTAGTCGGCGCAAGGCACGGCGTCAGTGCTCCCTTCGGCGTGTTGGCGCAAAACAACCTTTACTGGGCGTCGCCATGGGACGCCCGCGAGGCCAATGGGGTCATTGCCCAGGGCACAATATATGCAGACCCAAAATTCATCGCCGACCAAGCTCCGTCACTAGCGGCAGACTCACCCTGCCACAACGCCGGCGTAGAAGACCCAATCTACAACAACCGCGATGGATCACGTAACACCATCGGGCCTTCGGGCGGCACGCTCTACGATCCGGATGCCCGCACGACGGAAAATCCTGTGGTGATTTCCTTCGACTTGGGACCGGAACAAGTTCTCGAAGGTGAAGCCACCGATATTATTCTCTCCAACGGACAAGCGGTCAGCCAACCGTAACGCTGCGCCTACGGATGGCCATGAACCTCCGCTTCGCATCGTTGGCCGCAGCCCTCGCATGGGCCTTTAGCGCTGCCCATACTCACGCCGGGATCGTCCAAGCGGAGTATTTTGTCGGGTCTGATCCGGGGACCGGACTTGCCACTCCTCTGCCCATGAGGAGCGTTACCGATGCCGCCTCCGCCGACTTAGAGTCTATAAGCATTCCTTTGCCGGGCCTCGCATCCGGCACGCATGACGTGGCAGTGCGAGTCAAAGATTCGGCCGGGCGCTGGAGCACGCCGCTCATCCGTCGGATCGAGGTTTACTCCGCAGCTTTTTCGGTCCCGGAACCACGGCCGGTGGACGGCAATACGACCCCGGCAATCGTTCGCGCGGAGTATTTCATCGATTCCGATCCCGGAGCCGGAGCAGGCACGGCGCTGGGCCTCATGACGGACGGCGTGTCTGCGCTTTTGAACGAAGCAAGGCCGCTAGCCGCAGGAGCGGCGCCGGGAATTTACCGCATCGGTCTCCGGGTGCAGGACGCCGCCGGCCGATGGAGCACACCACTCGTGCGGCGGACCACTGTCACTTCGCGCGACCTGGTCCAGGCCACGGTGAACAGCTTGCCCTCGGTCACTGCCGCGTTACCCCAGCCCCCGGCTCCACAGACCTTCTTAGTCACTGCGCCTTCTGCGATCGTGTCGGGCGAGGCGGTTCGAGTCGGCGTGGGCGAGCAAAGTCTGGAACTCGCGCCGATGGCGGAGGAAACCGCGGCGAATTTCTTCGCACGCCTGGCGGCGGGGATCAACAGCCACGCGCCCCTGAGTTCCGCCATCATCGCGGAGAGCAATCCGAACGGTCTCACCGTGACGACACGAGAATCGGGCCGTTATCCTCTCTCTTGGCTCCAGGCATCGCCAAATCTAAGAACGAGCATCGACCGGGAAGGCACCATCGGGTCCGAGGGGCGCCGCATTGTTGCCGCCGAGTATTTCTTCGGTGAACCCCCGGCCTCTGGCGAAGGCACTCCGCTCGAATTTTCCGGCACAAACAGTAATAGCGCGGCTTGGGAAACGCTCGCTGCCTCGGTCGAGGGCATGCCGGCTGGGACGCACAAATGGGGGGTGCGGTTCAAAAACGCGGCGGGCCACTGGGGCAATCCCGTTCTTCGCGGCGCAACCGTGTATGCTTCGAACTTCACCTTTTCCTCGCCCAACGGAGCTGAAAATACCGCGAGAAATCCTTTGGTCGCTGCAGAATATTTCATCGACTCTGATCCGGGGGCGGGTCGAGCCACCACTCTTGGGCTTACCGTGGACGGATTGACGGCCGCCGCTGAGGCAGTCAACCCGCTGGCTGCCGAGGCCGGCACCGGCACGTTCACCGTCGGGCTCCGCTTCAGGGACAGTGCCGGGCGCTGGGGAAATCCCTTGCTGCGCCGCACGACGATCCAGCCTGCTGCTGCCGTGGCCCATACAGTCAGCAGCCTGCCCTCCGACAACTCCGTTCGGCCTGAACCTGCCGTGCCCCAGATCCACCGCATCGATTTGGCTGGCGCTTTCCGCTGTGGGCAGACCTTCTCCGTCTCCATCGGTGGCGAGACGCTGGAAATGCCCGCCCGGCCCTTTGAAACGGCCGCCGACTTTCTCTACAGAATGGTTCAAGCGATCAACTCGGATCCCGTAACAACCGCACTGGTCGAAGCCTCCGCGACAGGCAGCGCAACCATCCTGCTGACAGCACGCGAGAATGGCTGGCAACCGGATGACTGGGTGCAAACGTCGGACGGTCTCCGCGTCAACCTCGTGACTCGCGGCAGCATTGGTTCCGAAGGGCGGAAGATTGTCGCCGCGGAATATTTTGTCGGCCTGACCCCGGCACCGGGCACCGGCACCCCGATTACCCTGACGGCCGCCAACGCCCATGCCGCCGACTTCGCCGAGACACCTCTGCCGATCGCCGCCTACCGCGGAGGCGCGCATGCGGTCGGGGTCCGGTTCAAAAACGCGGCCGGTCAATGGGGGCAGCCCGTGATCAAAGGATTTACCAGCTACGTGTTGTTCGGTTCCGCCGACACCACGCGTCCCGTGATCACCCTAAACGGGGCCCCCGCCCTATCGGTGCCCTATGGCTCCCGCTTTACCGATCCCGGTGCCACGGCGAGTGATGACATTGACGGTGACTTGACCTCTGGCCTCGTGGTCCGCGGAAGCGTGGATACTTCGATCCCCGGTGATTACCATCTGCAATATTGGTCCCAAGATTTAGCAGGCAATCGCAGCAGTCTGATACGCACCGTCTCGGTAGTTGACACCACCAGACCCTTCTTCGAGGGGCCGCAGGATGTCGTTCACAACAGGCCGCCGGCCACGGTGGATCTTTTCGCCGGACTGCGGGCGGTGGACCCCCAATTCGGGGATTTGAGTTACCGGATCAGGCTGGTCTCCAACAACGTCGACTGGTTCACCGCGGGCACTTACAGCGCGCAGTTCGAGGTCGCGGATCCGGCGGGCAACACCGCCGTGCTCGATCGCACCATCACGCTCGGGCCGGACGGCGTCTTTTACCCCGGCTTCCAAACGTGGATGGCAGACCGGGGGGCTGTCGCCGGAGCCCATGAGTCCCAGATGGAGCAGCACGCCGACCCTGACGGCGACAGGAGAAGCAATTTGCAGGAATGGCAGGCGGACACGGACCCGTTCAACCGCTGGTCCGTGCTTGCTGCGGAGTTCGCCAAGACGGACAGCGGCTACCGACTCACTTGGCCTGCCTTGCAGCGGATCACCTACATCTTGGAGCAGTCGACCGACCTGGCCAGTTGGTCGCCGATGGGAGATCCTATTTCCTTCGCTGATAGCTGCCTGCTCGACGCGGAGATCCCAGCGAATTCCACCGACCGGCGCATGTTTTACCGGATAAAGGGCGCTCCGAAGCAGCCCCTGCTCGAGCTGCCGCCGCCATAACGCCATTGGCGGGCGGTTCAAAGGGCGTGCTGCCGGAGTGCTTCGAGCGGAACGGTGGCCAGTGCGGCGTGGTTGGTGGCTTCAAGGCTCACCTGCGGAGCTTTACCGGCTTGGTAAGCCTCGAGCCAGCGGCCGGCGCATAGGCACCAGTGATCACCAGGCCTCAAGCCGGGAAAGTTATACTGCGGGACGGGCGTGGAAAGATCATTGCCGCGCGATTTGGAAAACTCGAGGAACTCGGCGGTCATGACCGCGCAAACCGTATGCGAGCCTTGATCCTGCGCGCAGGTGTGGCAGTGGCCGTCCCGGAAAAAACCGGTGGCCGGGTCGAAACTGCAGGGCTGGAGCGGTCCGCCGAGCACATTGCGTGCGGTTTCCTCTCCTTCGCTCTGGGCCAGATCGCGGACAGACATAAGTTTACCAGCCCAAGATCAGGGCGAAGACCAGCGGGGCGACGATGGTGGCGTCCGACTCGATGATGTATTTCGGGGTGTGTGCCTCGAGTTTGCCCCAGGTGATTTTTTCGTTCGGCACGGCGCCGGAGTAGGACCCGAAGCTCGTGGTCGAATCGCTGATCTGGCAGAAGTAGGCCCACACGGGGATATTTTCCAACTGCAAGTCCTGGTGGAGCATGGGCACCACGCAGATCGGGAAGTCACCAGCAATACCGCCGCCGATCTGGAAAAACCCAACCGGAGTCGGGGCCGTCTTCTGATACCAGTCGGCCAGATAGATCATGTATTCGATCCCGGTGCGGACGGTGTGCACGTTTTTGATTTCGCCGGTCATGACGTGCGAGGCATACATATTGCCCATGGTGGAGTCTTCCCATCCGGGCACGATGACCGGAATGTTTTTCTCCATCGCAGCGATGACCCAGGAGTCCTTCGGGTCAATCTGGTAGTATTGCTCGAGCTTGCCGGACTTGATCGTCCGCCACATGAATTCATGCGGGAAATAGCGTTCCCCGGCCGCATCCGCTTTCATCCACTCCTCGAGCACGCCTTTTTCGAGGCGCCGCATGGCTTCCATTTCGGGGATGCAGGTGTCCGTCACGCGGTTCATATGCCGGTCGAGGAGGGCCTGCTCGTCGGCCGGGGTGAGGTCGCGGTAGTGCGGGACGCGCTCGTAGTAGTCGTGGGCGACAAGATTGAAGATGTCCTCTTCGAGATTCGCTCCCGTGCAGGAAATGATGCCGACCTTGTCCTGCCGGATCATTTCGGCGAGGGAAAGACCGAGTTCGCCCGTGCTCATGGCGCCGGCGAGGGAAACGAGCATTTTGCCGCCGCTGTCGATCAACTTGCTGTAGCCGTCGGCCGCATCAACCAGCGCAGCGGCGTTGAAGTGGCGGTAATGGTGGCGGATGAAGGTGGAGACGGGTTGGATCATGGGATCAGAGTTTGACGTGGAAAGATTCACCCGGTTTGACCGAGCGGCAGAAGGCGGCCAGCAGTCTGGCCATCGCCTCGAGGTCGTCGAGGTCGATGACTTCAACCGGCGAGTGCATGTAGCGGTTGGGCAGTCCGAGTGAAGCGGTGGGAATGCCGCCGCGTTGGAGGAAAAAGGCGTCGGCATCGGTGCCGGTGCGGCGCGGGTTGGCCTCGCGTTGAACGGGAATCTTTTCCCGGGCCGCGACCTCGAGCAAGCGCGCGACCACGAGCGGATGGTTGGAGCTTCCGAAAGAAATGACCGGACCCTTTCCTAGGCAGACATCGCCGTGCTTGGGTTTCGAGCAATTCGGGATATCGGTTCCGTGGGTCACGTCGACCACGAGCGCCACATCGGGCTGAAGGGCGTAAGCCGCCATGGTCGCGCCATAGAGGCCGTTTTCTTCCTGCACCGTGGAGACGGCCGTGACGCAAACCTTGGGCGGTTTAGCTGCCAGCTGGCGCAGGGCCTCGCCGGCGGACCAGACCCCGATGCGGTTGTCGCAGCCGCGGGCTGCTACGCGGTTATTTTGCAGACGCTCAAACCCGTCGGCATAAGTGATGGAGTCCCCCACCCGCGCGAGCTTTTCCGCTTCCGCCTTCGATCCGGCACCGATGTCGATATACATCTCATGAAGTTCCGGCACCTTTTTGCGATCCTCCGGCTCCTGCAAATGAATGGCCAGCGATCCGGTCACGCCGGAGATAGTGCCCTGCGGACCGTGGACGTGGACGCGTTGCCCGCGGAAAAGCGCGCGGTCGATGCCACCGATTCCTTGGACGAAAAGAAAACCATCCTCATTGAGATGCGAGACCATGAAGCCCAGTTCGTCGATGTGCCCGGCCAGCACGACGTGCGGTCTTTTGCTTTGCTCGCCCAGCCGCGCGAAGGCATTGCCGTAGGCATCGGTGGTGAATTCGTCGCAGTGCGGTTTGACGTAATCCGCCCACACCCGCTGTGCACCCGCCTCGAAGCCGGAGGGCGACGGTGTGACGATGAGCTTTTCGAAGAACTTGAGCGGTGCTTTATCCACCATGACACTATGCAAACCGCGGACAGCGGGGGCAAGACCTCGACGGCGAAAAGTGCTTCGGGCAGACTTTCCCGCCCGGCATGACTTTCACCCGCACCACCCTCCGTGAGTTACGCCCGACCCTGCGGCTGGCGGCGCCCATCGCGGCCGGTCAGGTCGGGCAAATGCTGCTTGGGGTGGCGGATATCGTCATGGTCGGGCACGTCGGAACCATGGCCTTGGCCGCCTGCTCTTTTGCCAATAACATTCTGATGGTCTTTGCCATTGCCGGCTTCGGCGTCCTCACTGCGGTCTCGGTGCGCGTTTCCCATGCGCATGGCGCGGGAACCGCCGATGCGATGGCCCGCGCTTTTCATGCCGGGATCGGACTCTCAGTCATCGGTGGGGTGATTTGTGCGGCGGCCATGCACCTGATCTATCCGCTTTTCCACTATTTGGGTCAGGCTCCCGGCGTGGTCGAGGGGGCGCGGGCTTACACTTTGATCGTGGCGTGGTCGCTCATTCCTGCCTGGCTGACCGCCGCCGCGCGGAACTACCTCGACAGCCAATCGCGTCCGTGGCCGTCCTTTTGGATCATGTTCGGAGGCGTCGGCCTCAACGTGATCCTCAATTGGATTCTGATTTATGGCAACTTGGGGGCACCGGCTCTGGGACTGGAGGGCGCCGGATGGGCCACCTTAATTAGTCGCGTGCTGGTTATTGTCGGTCTGATTTGGTTCGTCCTCGCCGGGCGCAGCGCGCCATCCGTGCGCTGGAAAGCGGATCTGGAGTGGTGGGGTGAGCAATGGGCCTTGCTCCGGTTGGGCGTGCCGACGGGTTTGCAATTGCTCAGTGAAGTCGGGGCCTTCTCCGCCGCCGCCTTGCTCATCGGCCATCTCGGAGCGGTGCCGCTGGCCGCGCACCAGATAGCCATCACCTGCGCGGCCACGACCTTCATGTTTCCCCTCGGCATTTCCATGGCGGCCACCGTTCGAATCGGCCAGGCTCTGGGCAGTGGGCGCAAAGAGCTGCTTCGTCCGATCGGGGCGGGCGCCTGGCTGATCGGCAGCATTGTCATGACCGCCTTCACGGTTGTCCTCTTCACCTCCAGTCACCTCATCGCGCGCGCCTTCGTGAGCGATCCGGCGGTCATTGCCATCGCCGCGCAGCTTCTCATCATCGCCGGCGTTTTCCAATTGGTGGACGGTGTGCAGGTCGTCGGTTCGGGGTTGCTCCGCGGATTGCGCGATACCAAAGCCCCGATGTGGATCAACATCGTCGCTTATTGGGTCATCGCGCTGCCGTTGGGCGGGTGGCTGACCTTCTCCCGCGGTGATGGGGCGGCGGGTATGTGGTCCGGCCTGGCTTGGGGCATCGCTTTTGCATCGGTCTTTCTCGTGTTGCGGTTCATGGCTAAGACGCGCACCGCTTGACCACGCCATGGGCAACCCGGCGGCGGCGGCCCCCTGCCCGGTTGTCACCGACCAATTCCTCTCCCGCTCAGTGGCTCAGCGCGTAGGCCAGGTGTGGTGTGTACAGTTTCGGTTCGAGGAGAAAACTATCGTGTCCTTTCTCCGAGTGCACAGTGAGCCGCAAGTACGGGACTCCGGCCTTCTTCAGCTCGGAACAGATTTCCGTCTGGTAATCCGGATAAAAACAACAATCGCTGTCGATGGTGAAGACCAGATACTGCTGGTCCTTGCAGCGGCCGAATAGCGGCTGCCAACCGGCAACTTTGGCATCCTTATATAGGTCGAATTGCTGCCATGCGTCGATGATGCGCAAGTAGGAGTTGGCGTCGAAGCGCCTGACAAACTTCTGCCCCTGATAGAGCATGTAGCTCTCGAGCGAACTGGAAATGTCATACCAAGGAAGGTCGGTCTCTGGCCGGACAATATCGACACGGGCACGTTCTTCGATGACATCGGCATAGAGGAATGTCTTGTGGCTGATCATGCGGGCGAGTGCCAGTCCATGCACCGGTCCCGGAGTGCCGTAGTAGTCGCCGCCCCGGAAGTCCGGATCGCGCGTGATGGCGATGATCTGCTCAAGGTTGTGCATCTGCTGCAGGCCGTGCGAGCGGATACCGGTGCCGATGGTGATCACGTTGGTCACGCGATCCGGCCAGCGCACAGCGAAGTCGAGCGCCATCATGCCGCCGAGTGAAGTCCCCACCACAGCATGAAGCTTTTCGATGCCGAGGCTTTCCAACACGGGAAGTTGCGAGCGGACGATGTCGTGCACGGTGACGCGCGGGAAGTCGCCGGCATAGATCTTGCCGGTGGCCGGATTGAGCGAACATGGGCCGGTCGATCCGTAGCAGCCACCGAGGTAGTTGGCGCAAATAATAAAATACTTGTTGGTGTCCAGTGCGCGGCCCGGTCCGATGAAGCCGTCCCACCAGCCGGTGTGCAGCTCCTCGGTCCAACGCCCGTCCAGCCCGGGCACATCACTGTTGCTACCGGCGGCATGCTGGCTGCCGCTCAAAGCGTGGAAAAGAACCACGGCATTGGAGCGGTCGGCGTTGAGTTCTCCGTAGGTTTCGTAAGCAATGGTCACTCCGGCCAAAGCAGCACCTCCCGCGGTAACGAAAGGATCGTCCGCGCTCCCGAAAGTGTGAAACCGGGTTTCTACTTTGCCGATGCCTTTGCTCATAGACGGGTGGTTACTTCGCCGCGGCCAAAGCTTGGTCGATATCTTCGAGCAGGTCAGCCGGATCCTCCAGACCGACGGAAAGACGGATGAGTTCCGGCGTGATCCCGGCCCCGCGCTGTTGTTCCTCGTTGAGCTGGGAATGCGTGGTCGTGGCCGGATGGATGGCCAGGCTCTTGGCATCACCCACGTTGGCCAAATGGGAAAAAAGCTGCAGCGCCTCGATGAACTTCTTGCCGGCTGCGGCACCGCCCTTGATGCCGAAAACGACCATGGATCCCCCCTTGCCGTGGAGATACTTCTGGTTGAGTTCATGGTAAGGATCGTTGGTCAGCCCGGGATAACGGACCCATGCTACGTCCGGGTGTTTTTGCAGGTGCTCGGCGACCGCCAGCGAGTTGGCGCAGTGTTTCTCCATGCGCAGCGGCAGGGTTTCGATGCCTTGGAGGAAGAGCCACGCGTTGTCCGGCGCGAGGCAGGCGCCGAGATTGCGCAGCGGGACGGTGCGCATGCGCAGGATGAAGGCCAGTGGAGCGAGCGGGGCCGGAAGGTCGTGGCCCCAGCGGAGTCCGTGGTAGCTGTTGTCCGGATTATCATAGAGCGGGTGCTTTCCTGCCCCCCAAGGGAAGCGGCCGCTGTCCACCACCAGACCGCCAATGCCGGTGCCGTGGCCGCCGATCCACTTGGTCAGCGAATGAACCACGATATCGGCCCCGAAATCGAGCGGTCTGGTCAGATACGGCGTGGAGAAGGTGGCGTCGACAATGAGCGGAATGCCATGGTCATGGGCGACCTTCGCCACCTTTTCCAAATCGACGACCTCAAGTGAAGGGTTGGACACCGTTTCGACAAAAAGGGCGCGCGTTTTGTCGTCGATCGCGTCGGCAAAGTTTTGCGGGTCGTTCGAGTCGACGAATTTTACCTTGATCCCGAGGGCCGGGAGAATGTCGCTAAATTGCGTGTAGGTGCCGCCGTAGAGATTGCGGGCACTGACAATATTGTCCCCGGCCGAAGCAAGGTTGATGATCGAATAAAAGACTCCGGCGGTTCCCGAGGCGACTCCCAACCCGCCCATTTCGGGCGCTCCTTCGAGCAAGGCGACGCGTTTTTCCAGCACGTCGGTTGTGGGGTTCATCAGGCGGGTATAAATATTGCCCAGCTCTTTGAGGGCGAAGAGGTTCGCGGCGTGTTCAGTGCTTTTGAAGACGAAGGAACTGGTACGGTAAACGGGCACCGCGCGCGAGAGAGTGGTCGGGTCTGGTTGTTGTCCTCCGTGGAGGCAGATGGTGTCGAATCTCATGACTTTTTAGTGTGTTGATTGGGGTGAATAGTTTCCCCTCCACCGATCAAGTCAACCGCAAAGGCGGCTATGACGCGCGTTTAGCGGAGCACTTCCTGGGGAAGCCGGCCGACATTGGCTTCGGGCGCGCGGCGGTCTTTGGCTGAAGCGTCCATGGGGATGAGTCCCGCCGATCCGGTGGCGTAGGCCACCATGGCATGGCCATTGTGCCGGAAATGAACAGACGGGATTTTGCCCCGATCGTCGTCAAACCCGTAGAACTCCTCGATCATGGGGTTCCGCGCGCTGGCCGGTTTCTGGAAAGTGTTGACCTGCGCGGCGGTGGCAAAAACGACCGTTTTGGCGGGATTCTCGAGGTCCCAGTAAGTCAGGGGCGCCCCCCCGCGCGGGGTCCATCCGTTGGTGCCTGAAAGAACGACATTGTAGCCGATGCCGATGTAACCGTGCTTGTACTTTGGTTTGAAAGGCGTCCCGGCAAAACCGAAGCTCGGGTCGGGAGCAATGTTACGCGGCACATAGGGACCGAGCGGGCCGTTGTCCATGTCGATCATCCGTTGACCTTCGGGCTGGCCCAAGCTTTTGCCCGACTCGAAGCCAAACCACCAAACGGCGCCTTTCGCTCCGTCGACAACACCATCGCGGCGATAGGGCCAGAATCGGTAATCGTGGTCGCCGAGGTAGGCTGCACCACCGGCAGCCAGTTGGCGGATATTGCTGGCGGAGACAGCCAACGAGGATGTCCGGTAAGCGCCCCACACGGCAGGAGCGGCCACGGCACAAAGAACGATGATCGTCGCCATGACAACGAGGAGTTCGACCAAGGTAAAGGCGGACTTTTTTTTCACGGCACTTGTCTCACCGCAATCCGGTAGAATCGCGTTGCCGGAAGATCGGTGCCTACATCTTGGAAGATCAGCTCACCACCGGTTCCCGTCTCGCCAGCCCCCATTGGGTTCCACGGACCCGCGACATCATCGCTGTACTGAAGTTGATAGATGAAGCCGGGCTGGCTGAGAACTGCCACGCTGGGTTGACCTTGATCCATGCGGAAAGCCACAAGGGGAACGGGAAGCTTTGCCGCGAGAGGTTGGACCAATGGCTCCGCGATAAATTCCGCAGCAAAGGCATAGGCATCCCACGCTCCATCGATCAGCGGACGGTCGCCCGCCCCGATGGGGGACGAAGTCCAAGCGCCGGACTCGTAGCTGTTTGACCCCGCCTCATCGTAAAGAGCCATGCCCTCCGTCGCCCAATCGTAGTATTCGAAGTTCCCTCCGCGGATGAGGTACTGCCAATACCCGCTGTACCAGTCACTCTGCGTCCTTGTTGCTCCCGCGCTTGGCGAGTATTCCAAAGAAAGCACCGACAAGCCAAAGCTGTACTCGACCAAACCGAGGTTCAATCGACCGTCCGCGCCCGAAGCCGCTCCGACAGGCTCTCCCGCCGGATCTTCTACCCGGGTGCTTCCTGCGATGGCGCGAAGCATGTCCAATCCTGTAGCGGTGCCATCCCAGCGGTAGCCCCAGGCGACCGAGACCGGTGTCAAGCCGTCGTTCCACTGCACAACGAGTGCAGCTCGATTGGCTCCTGCCCCTACCCAGTATTCAATGTTGTCCAAACTGCCAACCAAAGCCTGCAATTGCAGACTGGTCAGAATTAACGCCAGTAGCGCTGTGTTTATTTTTTTCATCAGTTGTCTTTCTTGTTGTTGTGGGCAAGAGAGACCCCTGATGCCATGGCACGAGGCCACTGGAGCAGAGAAAACTCCCGCACGCTTCATTTCTTGCGATGAAGTTTTTCCGCGCACCGCCACCCGGCCGTGCACGCGTCGAGGATGAGCAGGAAGATGTTCGGACTCCCGGTTTGTGAATGCCAAAGCATTCGCCTCTCCCCTCGCCTTCGCCCGGCCGAGGCCAGACTGGCTTTGTTCCCGCTTGCGCGGGATGAAGGATTGTTACCGGATACCGCAGCGCAACTGTGGCCGGATCTCACGGCCTTCCCTTGTCTGCTCATCGGTCTCATCCGGTTTTGGCCGGATGCTGGTCATGCAAAAGAACGGATTTAGTTTCTATGCGGCACTGAACGAAGCGTCAATGACCTTGCCAAAAATTCGGCCAGCACCCTCAATCCTCGAATGCGCAATCTGCATGTCTGGACCCACCGCACCGCAGACGGCGAGAAACGCGAGGTGCGCGCGGTCAAGAACCAAGGGCTCTGGCGCCTGCAGTCGAAGTTGAAACACGAAACGGAGTGGACCTACCACCAGATGCCCGAGCGCTCTGACTTGGAAGAGCTGCGCGAAATTCTCTGGCGGAAATACCAGCGGCGGCGCGCTTCGTACGAAGACGTGTTGCTGGCGGATAAAATGCTCGCCAACCCCGGGGACAGTTAGCGCTCGACTGCGGCCTCCCGGTTTTGCATGTAGCCGGTCCGGGCCGAGATGTAGGGGTCCAAAGCATCTTTGGTCGCCATGTCGTAGCGGTCCATCTGGTCTGGCACACCGTGGGCACCGGAGGGCGCCGACACAGCGGTGGTCCAAACCGCGCCGCCGAAAAGTAAACCAAGCCAGGCCACAGGATTGAGCGCCGTGTCACCGACCGTGCCGACGAGGTCCCGGGAACTGGTCGGGCCAAGCACCGGGAAAACGACATAAGGACCGTGCGGAACACCCCATTTGCCGAGGGTCTGGCCGGTGTCTGCTTGAGGGATGTCGGCCAACGCCGGTATTTTGTCGGCTGGCTTCATGACCCCACCGATGCCCGCCGTGGTATTGACCAGAAAACGGCCGGTTTCCTTGGCTGTCCGGTCGAGGCGACCCTGAAGGGTGTGGTTCACAAAGCGGACGGGGAAACGAATATTTTCGTAGGCGTTGCGAATGCCGCGACGGACCAATTCTGGAAAAACCGCCTCGTAAGCCGCGGAGAAGGGCTTGGCAACATAGGTATAGACTTGATGATTGAACCAGAATAAGCCGCGGTTGGCCGGTTCGATCGGATCATGGGCTTGAACCTCGGCCACATTGTCCCAGTCCTCAGTTTCTCCTGCGGAGGAATCCGCCTGCGGGGCAACTGCCGCACTCTTACCCCCAGCAGCGGCGGGTTCGGCGGCGCGGCGGACAGCGCAGCCGGAGACCGCCAAAGCTAAAAGGGCAACCACGAATAGCGGCAATTTCTTCATCAGGTGCGCTCCACCGACTGCTTGAGCGAGGCAATTACCGCGACGGCGCCACCCTTTTTGACCAAGGCATCGAATTGCGCACGGTAATTAGCCACGAGACTAACCCCTTCGGCCAGAATATCGGTAACCATCCACTTGCCGCGGTCCTCCATACGGTAGGTCACATTGTAGCGGCTTCCTTTGTACACCGTAATGGTTGGAATCTCGACCTTTCCGGCCCCAGGGCTGGAGGACTTGAGAAATTTCGTATCGGGTTGTTCGCCGGGGGTAAACTTCTCGCTGTAGCTGCGGATGATGAGCTTGGTGAAGAGTTTCGTCGCTTCCGCTTTTTGCTCCGGGGTGAACTGCCGCCAACCGGGCCCGACCGCCCGTCGAGTCATTGACTCGAAGCAGACATACCGGAGGAGGACCGGCGTGATTTGGTCGGCCATCGAGCTGCCGCTTTTGGCTTTTTGGGCGACGGTCAACACTTGATCCACTGCGGCACGCAAAGTCGTCTCCGCGTCCTCGTTGGAGGCACGCGTGACGACGGCAAGCGCCGAGGCCAAGACAAGGGTGAGAAGAGCAAGCTTCATGGCTCCGGTGGGGTGGAAGAAGAATCTTGGCCTCCATTCTCGCCGTCTTTGACACTGCCGAAAGCCATTTTGCTGATCAATGATTCCAATTCGAGGGCGGATTCGGTCATGGTGATACGGGCGGAGGGTGCGAGCAATTCTTCATCGGCACCCGGCGCGAGGGCAACGAATTTGTCTCCGATCAGCCCGGAAGTTTTGATCGAGGCCATGGTGTCGGCGGGCAGCGGAAGGCCCGCACGGATACGCATCCCCACAATCGCGCTATAGTCCTGCGGGTCGAGGCGGATGGCGTCAACCCGCCCGACCGTAACACCGGCCAGCATCACGGTGGCCCCGGTGCTCAGTCCGCCCGTATTGGAAAACCGGGCTTCAACGGGATAGGTGTCGCTTCCGACCAACTCCCCAGCTCCGAGCTTGAGCGTGAGGTAAACCAAGGCGGCGAGACCAAGCAGGACGAAGACCCCCACGCCAAATTCGAGCTTTTTATCCCTGTTCATGATTGTTCCGGGGCAACCTCAGCACGGCGCAAGCCGTTTAAGGTCGAGCGCAACGCAGCGGGGCTGTCGCGAAAGGATTGAACCACCGGATGGGCCGAAGAGGCAAACTCATCCGGCGTCCCGTCAAAACAAATTTCGCCTTGGTGGAGCAGCGCGACTGTGTCGCTCGCGACCAGTGCCTCGACAATGTCGTGCGTCACAATGAGAGCGGTAAAACCGACCAAAGCCTGGTACTTCGCGATCATGGCAAAGACCGCATTGCGGCGCAGCGGGTCCAATCCGGCGGTCGGCTCGTCGAAAAAAACCATCTCGGGCCGGGTGACAATGGCCCGCGCCAAGGCGAGCCGCTTTTGCATCCCGCCAGAGAGCATTCCCGGGTAGTGGCCGGCATAGTCGCCCAGCTCCAATTGTTCCAGTGCCTCCATGGCGCGGGACCGGATCTCCCCCCGGCCCAGCGACGTGGTTTGCTCGAGCGGGAGCGCGACATTGCGGAACGCCGTGAGCGAGTCAAAAAGGGCATTGCCCTGGAAAAGAAAGCTGCATCGCCGAAGGAAGGAATCTCTTGAGACAGGGTCGCGAAAGTCAAGGGTCCGCCCTTCGAAGGAAATCCGTCCTGCATCGGGTTTCTCGATATTGGCGAGACACTTGAGGAGCACGGATTTGCCCGCTCCACTGGGCCCCAAGACGGTACAAAGGCTGCCGCGCGGCACGGAAAGGCTGACCCCACGGAGAACAGGGCGAAGGCCGAAGCCCTTGTGCAAATCGTTCACTTCGAGCAGGAAGTTCCCGGTTCGACTATCGGGCTTCGAGCGGCTCGGGAGGGGTGGCGTCATGGGGTTAGATGAGAAACGAGGTAATGACATAATCAGCGGCCAGCACCGCGATGCTGGAAATAACCACTGCCTTTGTTGTGGCCGAGCTGACCGCCCGCGCGCCCGTGGCTCCGCGGATGCGATGGGCGTGGAACCCCTGATAGGCGCAGATACTGATCGTGAGCAGACCGAAGGTGACCGCCTTAAGCAGGCACTCGCGCACGTCCTCGCTCTCGACTGCGCGCTGGACCGAGGACCAATAAACGCCCGGATCAACACCCAGTAGGAGGGAACCGGAAAGGCTTCCTCCCCACAGCCCGACCGCGACAAAAAGGGCGGTTTGCGCAGGGAAAACAAAAAGGGCGGCCAAAAGCCGGGGAGTGACAAGATACCCGCAACTGCTGATCCCCATGGTGTCGAGCGCTGCGATCTGCTCCGAGTTGCGCTGGATACCCAACTCCGCCGCCAAGGCAGATCCGGCCTGCCCCACGAGCATGAGGGCCGCGAGCACGGGAGCCATTTCCCGCACCAAACTCAAGGAGACCAAGACGCCGAGCAAGGCCTCGGAGCCGAAACGATTGAGCACGTAGTAGCCCTGCAGTCCGAGCACGAGACCGGTAAAAGTACCCACGATGAGGATGACCGGCAGGCAACGGAAGCCCTGCTCATAAAGCGCACGGGCCACCCGGGCCCAAAGCCTCCTCGTGGCGAAGACGGCGCCAAGTGACCGGCCGGTGAAGAGGGCGAAATCGCCCAATCCCCTCACCTTGTCCAATGTGAAACTGCCGACACTGCCAACCACGGCTATGGCTATGGCAGAATGCGCGAGACGATGCAAAGACCGATTGCGACAGCTTGTGCCGCACGGCAGCCCGTTTATGCTGCGCAGCCATGTCCGAGAACGAACTCCGGCAAGCCGACAAGGCGCACCTTTGGCATCCGTTCACCCAAATGCGGGACTGGTGCGCGGCCGGGCATGATCCCCTCGTCTTGGTGGAAGGACGTGGCAGCTGGCTGGTCGACACGGCAGGCCGGGAATACCTCGACGGCAACAGCTCGATCTGGACCAACATCCACGGTCATTCGCATCCCCACATTGTGCAAGCCATCCAAAGGCAAGCGGCAAAACTTGCCCACAGCTCTTTCCTCGGCCTGACCAACGAACCGGCTATCCGGCTCGCAGAAAAGCTGGTGGCGCTTTTTCCGCCGGGGACGCTGACGCGTGTTTTTTATTCCGACGATGGTTCCACCGCGATCGAAGTAGCGCTGAAGATGGCGGTGCAATTCTATCAGATGACTGGCCAACCCAAGCGTGCACGCTTTGCCGCCTTTGAGCACGCTTACCACGGCGACAGTTCAGGCGCGGCCAGCCTCGGGGGTATTGCCGCGTTCAACGACCGCTTTGCTTCGCTCAGCTTTCCCGTCGTCCGGGTGGCCGACCTCGCAGAACTGGAAGCCCTCGAAGGGCACACGGTCCAATCCTTGGCCGGCATCGTGATCGAACCGCTCATGCAAGGTGCCGGCGGGATGCGAATCTGGCCGAGGGGCCTGCTGCGCGACCTGCGGGCCTGGTGCGACCGCAACCACGTGTTTCTCATTCTTGATGAGGTCATGACCGGCTTCGGGCGCACCGGAAAAATGTTCGCTTGCCAACAGGAGGACGTGATGCCGGATTTCCTGGCTCTGGCCAAGGGGCTGTCAGGGGGCACCATGCCGCTCGCCGCGACTCTGACCACGGAGCACGTCTTTGAAGCCTTCCTCGGTGATTACGCCGAAATGAAGACCCTTTTCTATGGCCATAGCTACTGTGGCAACCCGCTGGGATGCGCGGCCGCGCTGGCCAGCCTTGAGGTCTTTGAGGCGGAGAGAACTTTGGAAAACCTCCAACCGAAAATAGGCCAGATGCGCGTTCTCCTTGACGAGTTGGGCCGGGAAACCCATGTCGGCGCGGTCCGACAATGCGGTTTCATGGCTGGCATCGATGTCGTCCGCGCCGACGGTTCGCCTTATCTGTGGCAGGAAGAAACCGGCGCGCGTATCTGTCTGGCTGCCCGTCGACACGGGCTTCTGACCCGACCGATCCGCGACACCTTGGTGCTGATGCCCCCATTGTGCTTCGATTCCGGTCAGTTGGCCGATGCGGTCGGTGCCTTACGGACCGCCATCCGCGAGGTCTGCGGGGAAAATTGACACCCTCTCGCCTTCCGGATACTCCTACGCGTTCTTTCCGATTAATTTCAACCAAAACTCATGAGCAAAACCTCGAAGAAAAAGGGCGGCAAAAAAGCAAAGACGACCGCGGGAACCAAAGGCAAATACGTTTATTATTTCGGTGACGGAAAAGCGGACGGCGACGGCACAATGAAGGCGCTCCTCGGCGGCAAAGGGGCCAACCTCGGGGAAATGACCCGCATCGGTTTGCCGGTGCCCTGCGGATTCACCATCAGCACCGAGGTCTGCACCTATTACTACGACCACAAGCGCACTTACCCGAAGCAGCTCGACGGGCAGATCGATGCTGCGGTGGTCAAAATGGAGAAATCCATGGGTAAAAAATTCGGCAGCGTGGAGAACCCGTTGCTTGTTGCCGTCCGTTCCGGCGCGCGCGATTCCATGCCGGGCATGATGGACACCATTCTCAACCTCGGTCTCAATGATGCCACGGTCGAAGGGTTGGCCCGCCTGACCGGCAACGACCGTTTTGCCTACGACTGCTATCGCCGTTTCATCCAGATGTATGGCGACGTCGTGATGGGTGTGCAGAAGCGCCCCGGTGAGGAAGACGACCCGTTCGAGGCAGTCATCGAGGAACTCAAAGCGGAGCTCTTCCCACAAGACCCCCACATCAGCGACACCGCGCTCGATGCCAAAGCGCTCAAGGAACTGGTCAAACGCTTCAAGTCTTTGGTCAAGGAGCGCACCGGCAAGACCTTCCCCAACGACCCCCGCCAGCAGTTGATGGGCGCGGTCGGTGCCGTCTTCGGTTCGTGGAACAACGAGCGGGCCAATGTTTACCGGCGCAAATACAACATCCCGCACGAGTGGGGCACGGCCGTCAACGTGCAGGGCATGGTCTTCGGCAACATGGGAGACTCCAGCGGTTCCGGCGTGGCTTTCACCCGCGATCCGGCCAGCGGCACGAAGGTCCTTTACGGGGAATTTTTGGTCAACGCCCAGGGCGAAGACGTGGTGGCCGGCGTGCGCACGCCGGAAGCGGTCATCGGCATGGAGAAGAAATTCCCGCCGGCTTACCGTCAATTGCTCAAAGTCCAAAAAACCCTCGAGAAGCACTTCAAGGACATGCAGGACTTCGAGTTCACGGTCGAAGACGGCAAGCTTTTCATGTTGCAGACCCGCAACGGCAAACGGACCGGCCTCGCCGCGGTCAAAATCGCTTGCGACATGGTGAAGGAAAAACTGATCGACTGGAAAACCGCGGTGCACCGCGTCCCGGCCGAGCAGCTCGACCAAGTCCTCGCTCCAATTTTCGACCGCCACGCGGTCAAAGCAGCCAAAGTCATCGCCAAGGGCCTGCCCGCCGGTCCCGGCGCGGCCTCCGGCAAAATCTACTTCAACGCCGAACGCTGCGTCGAAGCAGCGGAGAAAGGCGAAGAAGTTCTACTCGTCCGGGTGGAAACTTCACCGGAGGACCTGCGCGGCATGATCGCGGCGGAAGGCATCCTGACCGCGCGGGGCGGAGTAAGTTCGCATGCCGCGCTGGTCGCCCGTCAAATGGGCAAGGTCTGCGTCTGCGGCGCCGGAGCCCTGCACATCGACTACCACCACAAGACCCTGAAAATCGGCGACCAAACCTACCACGAGGGGGATTACCTCTCGATCGATGGCACGGCCGGCGAAGTCTACAATGGTCAGATCAAGACCGCGCCCTCGGAAATCGTCCAAGTGCTCGTCGAGAAGACCCTCAGCCCGGCGAAGAGCGGGATTTACAAGGACTTCGCGCAACTCATGTCCTGGTGCAGCAAGGCGACCAGAATGGTGGTCCGGACTAATGCCGACACGCCCGAGCAGACGGCCAATGCGGTTGCTTTCGGGGCGAACGGTATCGGACTCTGCCGTACGGAACACATGTTTTTCGAAGGCGACCGCATCGATGCGGTGCGCGAAATGATCCTCGCGGAGAAAAAGGAGGACCGTCAGGCGGCCCTCGCCAAGCTCCTCCCGTATCAGCGCGAAGACTTCATCGGCATTTTCAAGGCGCTCAAGGGTCTCCCGGCCACCATCCGCCTGCTCGATCCGCCACTCCACGAATTCCTGCCCCACGACCACGCGCAGCAAAACGCACTGGCCGACAAATTGGGCATCAGTGCCGACAAGATCGCCAAACGCGTGCATGACTTGCACGAATTCAATCCGATGCTCGGCCACCGCGGCTGCCGCCTCGGCATCAGCTATCCGGAGATTTCGGAGATGCAGGTCCGCGCCATTTTCGAAGCGGCCGCCGAGGTGCAGAAAAAGGGCGTCAAAGTGCGGCCTGAAGTGATGATTCCGCTCGCCGGTTTCACCAAAGAACTCAAGCTTCAGGCCGAACTCGTCCACCGGGTAGCCGCCGAAGTGGCCAAGGAGAAGAAGGTTAAATTTGACTATCTGGTCGGCACGATGATCGAAGTCCCGCGCGCCGCACTGATCGCGGACGAGATTGCCGAGGATGCCGAGTTCTTCAGCTTTGGCACGAACGATCTCACGCAGACCACGCTGGCCATGAGCCGCGACGATTCCGGCAGCTTCCTGCCGGTTTACCAGGAGCTGGAGATCGTCAAGCAAAACCCCTTCGCCAGCGTCGACACGCAAGGCGTGGGCAAACTGATGCGCATCGCGGTCGAACTGGGTCGCAAGACGCGCAAGAAGATCAAGCTCGGCATTTGCGGTGAGCACGGCGGCGATCCGGACAGTGTGGGGTTCTGCCACGAGATCGGTCTCGATTACGTCAGCTGCTCTCCCTTCCGCGTGCCGGTCGCACGTCTGGCCGCGGCGCAGGCTGCCCTTTAATTAAACAACCGGGGATTTCCCTCCCGTCGTCCCGTCCCGTGCCCTGCGCGGGGCGGGATTTTCATTTGCAGCCGGGGCGCCAAGTCTCATCTTGATGAATTCATGAAGGACCCCCGCACCGTTCGCATTCTCACCTTTACTCTCCTTGCTTCCATGCTTCCGCTTGCGGGCTGCGGTCAGGCCGGCGATGAAGCCGCCGTGCTGGAGGAAACCTCCGACAGGCCGAAGGAATTCACCGTCGTGACCTACAATGTGGAAAACCTGTTCGATGCCGACGGACTGGCCATCTTCGACGACTACGTTGAGAGCGATGCGGAGCATACCTACTCGTCGCGGCACATGCTCAACAAACTCCGTGGCATTTCCGCCGTCCTGAAGACATTCAACGACGGCCAAGGTCCGGAGGTGATCGCTTTGAGCGAAATCGAAATCGACTTCAGTCCGGACTCCAAGGTCACGGACTACCCAGCCTTCCTCGAGAAGTACCAAGATACGACCGTCGAGAAAATGCTGACCAGCGAGCTCAACGACGAGATTCGCGGTCTTCCCGCAGAGGCTCTTCTCCTCAAGCACCTCGCGGACGAAGGCATAACGGGTTACGTGGTCGCCATCGCACAAGACGAGCCCGACCTGCAGGCCCTGAACGGCAAAAGCACCAGCCGCCAGAAAGCGCAGAAGAATGTGCTGTTCAGCAAATTCCCCATCGCATCCGAACGCAGTCATCCCACGGAAGATGCCCGCGATATTCTCGAAGTCGAACTGTCCGTCGACGGACAGCCGTTTTATATTTTCGTCAATCACTGGAAGTCCGGTGCTTCGAGCATGGAGTCTGAGCAAACGCGGCGGGTCAACGCCCAGACCCTGCGGGAACGACTCGACCAGATTTTTGTCGAGAACCCCTCGGCCGACATCCTTCTGGCGGGTGATTTCAACAGTCACTACAATCACTCACAGAGGTATCCGAACATGGCGCCCACTGGCGTCAATGACATCCTCGGTTCGCAGGGCCGCGAGGCAGCGACTGCCGCAGCCACCGAGTTCGCACTCTACAATCTCTGGTGTGAACTGCCGCTCACAGAACGCAAATCCGACCACCACCAAGGATCGTGGGGCACGCTCATGCAGAACATGATCACCCCCGGACTCTACGACTACAACGGCATCCAATATGTCGACAACTCGTTCGAAGTCGTGGTGATCGATGGCACCAATGCCCACACACCGCTACGGCTGCCGCGCCGCTGGTCAAATGCCGGGGAGGGCAGCGGCACGAGCGACCATTTTCCGGTGGCGGCCCGCTTCCGTGTGGTGGCCGAGGATGACAAGGTTCGCCGCAAGGAACTCGCCAACCCGGGGCGGGAGGATGGTTCGTCCGAGCCCCTGCGCGTCGGTTACGAGACGCTCAAGCCCGATGACCTTACCGCTTTCACTGGCAGTGTCGCCCAAAACCCCTCCAGCCATATCGGCGAGATCTTCCGGGTGAAAGGGCGTATTTCCGTGCAAAAGCCGCTCACCGTCGAGGCGGCCGGCGGCAGCTTCCTACTGTGGTCCTACGACTTCGACTTCCGTCGCGAAATGCAGCAGTTTCCCGTGGACACGGAAGTCGAATTCATCGGCCAACTCGGTCTCCATCGCGGCAAATGGCAGCTGGTTGTCGAGCAGCCAGCGTGGCTGATCAAGCGCCCCGGTTAGCAGCAGACTTTGCCTCTTGCGGTCTTGACGAGTGGGTCCCCGCTACCCCCTCAGAGGCAGGTTCGCTGGCGCATCTTCACTGCCCGCGCGCCTCAAGTGCCACGTAATCCCGCTCGGTTGAGCCATTGTAGACTTGGCGGGGACGGTGGATTTTCATTTTGGGATTCGAAGCCACCTCGCGCCAATTCGCGATCCATCCCGGCATCCGGCCGATGGCGAACATCACAGGGAACATGTCCACCGGGATGCCGATCGCGCGGAGAATGATCCCGCTGTAGAAATCGACATTGGGGTAGAGTTTGCGGGAGATGAAATACTCGTCCGTCAGCGCGGCTTGCTCGAGTTGCTGGGCGATGTCGAGCAGCGGATCTTGGATCCCCATCGAAGTAAGGACGCGCTTGGCCGCCTCGCCCAGGATGCGCGCCCGCGGGTCGTAGTTTTTGTAAACGCGGTGGCCGAAGCCCATGAGGCGGCGCTCGCCTTTCTTGGCGGCTTCGATCGCTTTGTGTCCGTCATCCCCGGAGGCTTGGATGTCCTCGAGCATTTCGATGACCGCTGCATTGGCTCCGCCGTGAAGCGGGCCCCAGAGCGCACCGACCCCGGCCGAAACACTGGCAAAGAGGTTGGCCCCGCTCGACGCGACCATGCGCACGGTGGAAGTACTGCAGTTCTGCTCGTGATCGGCGTGGAGCAGAAGAATGAGATCGAGCGCATCGATGACTTCCGGCTTCGGATTGTAGTCCCGATAAGGCTCGGAGAACATCATGTGCAGGAAATTGGCCGCGTAGCGGAGGTCCCAGCGCGGGTAGACAAAAGGCAGGCCGCGCTTGGTCCGGTAGGACATGGCCGCGAGGGTGCGAACTTTGGAAATGAGCAAAGCGGCAGCCCAGTCGAAATGCCCCTGATCGAGTTGCTTTTTGTGGGAAGTCATCTCGGGGTAATAGCAGCCGAGCGAGTTGAGCATGGCGGAGAGAATGGCCATGGGATGCGACGAGTCCGGGAATCCCTCGAAGAAGACGCGCATACCTTCGTGGACCGAGGCACTGGAGGAAACGCGGGCGCGAAATTTGGAGAGCTCGCTCGGGTCCGGCAGTTCGCCGTAAATGATCAAGAATGCGGTCTCCAAAAAGATCGATTCGGACGCCAGATCCTCGATGCGGTAGCCGCGATGCCTCAGGATCCCCTTCTCCCCGTCGATGAAAGTGATGCTGCTGCTGCACGACCCCGTGTTGGCATAGCCATCGTCATAAGTGATGAAACCGGTCTGGTCGCGGAGCGCACGCACGTCCACCGCCAGTTCCTGCTCCGTCCCGACAACCACAGGTAAGATAACGGCCTGCCCGTCGGGTAACTTGAGTTCCGCTTGTTGAGTATCTGCCATAACAAAAACACGACAGACTAACCCGCATCCGACGAACGAGGCAAACAAAAGGCCGGAGAAACTTTTTCCCGGCTGCGGGGGACCAGGCCACACCGATCTAGCGCCAACCCAACGAAGTGGTGCACGCCCCGTTTCCCGCCGGAATCTGGATCATGTCCCGTTGCGGAAGCCGAGCGCTTTGGCTAGTTCCTCGCGGGCCAACCACCCGACAAATTGACCCGCCGCATTGACCACCGGAAAGAGTTCCTGAGCCGAGTCGCGCAGGGTGGTCACGGTTTCGGCGAGTGACGCACCGGACGCTACGACGGCAAAATCGCGACGGACTAGTGGGTCGATCGGAGCGGATGGATCCCAACGCAAGGAATCGGCCAATGAGGCGACCGGGACCACCCCGAGGAGCCGCAGCGACGGATCAGTCACCGCCACCACGGTGTTCCGTCCAGCCATGACCAAACCGGCCGCTTCGGCCACCGTCATGCCCGGCGCCAGCACCGGCCCCATGGGTTGCATGATGGCCGCGACGTGGGTTTCGTCGGCATTTTCTTTGAAAGAAGCGGATGACGCCTCCGCCCTCGCACCAAAGAAAACAAAAACCGCAATGAAAAGGAGAAAAGGATTACCCCCGAACAGTCCCAACAACCCGAAGAGCACCGCCACAATCTGTCCCACCGCCGCGGCAATCCGTGTGGCTTGGGCATGCTTGAGCCGCATGGCCAGGACAGAGCGCAGCACGCGTCCACCATCCATTGGAAAAGCGGGCAACAAATTGAAGGCCACCAGCATCACGTTAATCGCAAGAAGCTTGCTCAGTAAACTGCCGTCGCCCCCGGCGACGGCTTGAAATTCCCCGGGAGCAAAGAGGCGCCCGACCACGATATAAAGCGCGAAGGCGATGACCACGTTGACCGCCGGTCCGGCCAACGCAACAACCAGTTCCTGCCATGGTTTGTCCGGCATACGCTCCAACCTGGCAATGCCGCCGATCGGAAGGAGCGTGATATCCGGGGTGTTGATCCCGTAGGCGCGGGCGGCCAGGGCATGGCCGAATTCGTGGAGGATGACACAGACAAAGAGAAGAATGATGAAGGAAAGCCCGGTGAAGACCGCCGCCAGTCCACCCTCTGCGTAGTAGACAGACCCGAACCAGGCGAGAAGGAGGAAAAAGGTCGCGTGGACGCGGACGTCGATGCCGGCAATGCGCGCGAGGTGGAATGACCATTTCACGGGGCGGAACCTCCGCCATGATTTGCAGTCCGGCAAGACGAAACCGCAGGTTTTCGCGCTGGCCACGAGGCGCGCCGCGGGTCATTTTCTGCCCGTCCATGACATGGGAAATAGCCACCGTCCTCGCGCTCGTCGCTTTTGCGCTCGTCCAATTCGTGCGCGAGCGGTGGCCGACCGATTTGACCGGTCT
>CAMBUL010000014.1 GCA_945871065.1 Chthoniobacter flavus
GTGACCTTGCTCGACACGATCGAGGAGCACAAATTCACCGCGTGCCTCGGCGGTGGCCGGCGCGACGAAGAGAAGGCACGTGCCAAGGAGCGTTTTTTTTCCCACCGTGACGATTTCGGCCAGTGGGACCCGAAGAACCAGCGTCCGGAGTTGTGGAACCTCTTCAACGGTCGGCACCACCCGGGCGAGCACTTCCGCATTTTTCCGTTGTCCAATTTTACCGAAATGGACATCTGGATGTATCTGCGGCGTGAAGCGGTCGCCTTGCCCCCGCTCTACTTTGCCCACCAGCGCGAGGTGGTTGCGCGTCATGGCTCACTCCTGGCCGTCACCGAGCACATCACCCTGCTCGAGACCGAGAAACCGGAGAGGAAAACGGTCCGTTTCCGTACCATCGGTGATGTGACCTGCACCGGCGCGGTCGAATCGAACGCCGCCACCCTGGACGACGTCATCGCGGAGGTCGCCGCCGCGCGTCAGACCGAGCGCGGCACCCGTGCGGACGACAAGCGCTCCGAAACAGCGATGGAAGATCGCAAGAAGGAGGGTTATTTCTGATGGACCTTCTCCGTTTTGCCACTGCTGGTTCTGTCGATGACGGCAAGTCGACGCTTATCGGCCGCCTGCTTTACGACTCGAAGAGCATTTTCGAGGACCAGTTGAGCGCGGTGGAGGAAAGTTCCCGCCGCCGCGGCGATGCCGTGGTCAACCTCGCGCTGCTCACCGATGGGCTCCGCGCCGAGCGCGAACAGGGCATCACGATCGACGTGGCTTACCGTTACTTTGCCACCCCGCGCCGTAAGTTCATCATTGCCGACACCCCGGGTCACATTCAGTACACGCGCAACATGGTCACGGGTGCTTCCACCGCCGACCTCGCCAACATCCTCATCGACGCGCGCAAAGGGGTTATCGAACAAACCAAACGCCATTCGTTTGTGGCCAACCTCCTCAAAATTCGCCACCTCGCGGTCGCGGTGAACAAGATGGATCTCGTCGACTACGACGAAGGGGTTTTCCACCGCATCGTGCAGGAATTCCACGCGTTCGCTTCGCGCCTCGACGACGTCGCCGAAATCACCGCCATCCCTCTCTCCGCGCTCAACGGTGACAACGTGGTCGACAAGTCGGCTAAAATGCCGTGGTTCAAGGGTCCCTCGCTGCTTTACCACCTGGAGACGGTTTACACCGGCGGGACGGAAAACCATGTCGATGCGCGCTTCCCCGTGCAGTGGATCATCCGGCCGCAATCCCATGAGCATCACGATTTCCGCGGGTACGCCGGAAGGGTGGCCGGGGGCGTGTTCAAGCCGGGCGATACGGTCTCCGTCCTGCCCTCCGGGTTTTCCACCACGGTGGAGAAAATCTATCTGCCCGGCGGCAAGGAAATTGCCGAGGCCTTCGCCCCGCAGTCAGTTGTTCTGACCCTCAAGGACGAGATCGATATCTCGCGCGGCGACATGCTGGTCAAGGCGAACAATCCGCCGAATGTCGGACAGGACGTCGAGGCCATGGTTTGCTGGTTTTCCCAAAAACCGATGGAAGTGCGCGGCAAGTATATCCTGCGCCACACGACCAAGGAAACGAAAGCCGTCGTGCAGGATTTGCGTTACCTAGTGGACATCGAGACATTGCACAAAAAGGAGGGTGTGCCCACGCTTGCCATGAACGATATCGGCCGCGTTTCCCTGCGCACCGCGACGCCCCTCTTCTCTGACAGTTACCGTCGTAACCGATTGACGGGATCCTTCATCCTGGTCGATCCCGGCACCCATGAGACGGTGGCGGCCGGGATGATTGTCTGAGGTGCGTTCCGGGTCTTCACGCGCCCCAACGCCCGGCCACCATGAGCAGGGAGAGGGTGAGCATGACAAGTGCCGGCAGCGATTTTTTGAAGGGGTCGGCGACTTTGATGTGCATGGCGATGGCACCGGCCATGAGCGCGGCGACGACGGATGCGGCGGGCAGGATGAGGACGGGATAAAAGAACCCGGCGAGCAAGGCGAAGGCCGATGCCACTTTGAGGAATCCGACGAGGTAGCATGACCACGCGGGCAGGCCGTAGGAGGCGAATTCCTCCAGCATGCTGGAGGCCGAGCCTCCGCGGTAGGCGGTGGCCTTGTTGAAGCGCAGCAGCCAGACGTTGAGCAGGCCACAGCCGACGACGATTTGGCAGATTTGGACGAGGGTTTCCATGGAGAACTGGTGGTTGGACGTGAGCCTACGCACACCCTAGCCTCGGGGTCAGGAGAAATCTGCGTGCCCACCCTTACTGTTTTTCTCGAAGCCATCTCCGTGGCCGCTTTCCTCTTCTACGGGATCGCCTGTTTGCGCTCCCCGAAATTGGAGGTTGAGTTTACCCGCTACCAATTGGCGCGTTGGCGCGTGCTGGTCGGCTGGCTGGAGATTGCCGGGGCGCTGGGCCTGCTCGCCGGACAATTCTTCCCCTTGCTGAAGGTCGCGGCAGCGGCCGGGCTTGTCCTTCTCATGATTTGCGGTTTGTGGGCGCGTTGGCGGGTGCGCGACCCGTGGTATGCGATGGCGCCGGCTTTTGTCCTCGGCGTGGTCAACCTTTTCATCATTCTCTCCGCCCTCGATCTTCTGTGAATCCGCCACCGGGCAAGCTGCACGACGCGCACCTTGGGCTGATGCAGTTGGTCGGGCAATGCTTTTGCATCGGCCCGCTCATCGATATTGCGCTTTTCCTCGGCATCGTGGCCGCCCTGGCCGGCGCGGTCGGCCCGCTCGCCGTCCTACTCGCCTCTTTGGGCATGATCGCTTTTTCCCTCGTTGTGGCATTTTACGCGTCGGAGACGGGCGGGGCCGGGGCGATGGGCGATTACATTGCGCGTGCTTGGGGCCGGACCGCCGGCCTTGCCGCCCTCGGGGTCTACGTGATTTCTTTGCTCTTCGCCGGAGCCGCGGGATTCACCATCGTGGTTGGGGACCTCGCCTCGCGTTTCGTGGAGCTTTATTTCGGGGTCGAGTTCCCGTGGTGGGCCGGTGCCCTGCTGGTGTGTGGAGCCGCGTGGTGGTTCAATGTCCGTGGGGCGGCCGCGGCCACCCAGGTCCAATTGCTCATCGTCGGCGTTTCGGTCATCCCGTTCCTGCTCACCGCCGCCGCGGCGATCATCCATGCTGGTCCGGCCAACACCTGGTCGGTCTTCTCATGGAGCAATCCCCACGCCGGTGATCTTTTCGGTGCCTTGCTTTTTTGCATCCTGCTCTTCGGCGGATTCGAAACGGCGGGATCTCTCGCCGAGGAAACCGGCAATCCGCGCCGCAATATCCCGCGGGCGCTGGTCGGCACCGTGGTGGCCGCCGCCCTGCTTCTACTTTTCTGCTCCTATGCGGGGACGGTTTATTACGGACCGGACCGCGCGGCCAAGACCTGGGGCGAGGCGATCGACGGGTTCGCCGTGATGGGCGGGGAGTTGCTCGGGCCGTGGGCGGCGCTTTGGATCCGCGTGGCCGTGCTCGTTGATTTCACCGCGACCTGCATTGGCTTCACCGTGGCAGCTTTGCGCGGCATTTATGCTCTGGCTCGCGAGGGCCGGTTGCCGTCGTGGCTCGCCGCGACCAACCGGCGTGGCGCCCCGCATCACGCTGCGGCATTGGTCTTGGGCTGCGCCGTGTCGGTCGTGGCCTGCGGCTTGCTGGTGCCTGCTGCCCAGCGGTTCCAGACCCTTTTCGTGGCCGCCACGGCGCAGGCGCTCTTACTGGTCCTGGTTTATACCGCGCTGGCCTTGGGCGCATTGCGCATGATGTGGCGCAGCGGGCAGAAACAACCTTGGTGGCGATGGATTGTTTTCCCCCTGGCCACGGTTGTCCCCCTCCTCGCCCTCTACGGCACCTTTGTTCCTTTCCCGGCCTATCCCGAGCGTTTTGGTTTGTATGCGGGACTGGCCGCCTTGTTCGCGGTGGGCTGCTGGGTCTGGCGCGTGCGACCACGGGTAGAATCGGGGAGTGAAAAACCGGCCGAGTCGGTCTAAGCTGATGGCGTTTCATGGCTCGCGCTGATCTCCACCTCCATACCCGACACAGCGCGCGGGCTACCGACTGGCTCCTGCGCAAGGTGGATTTCCCGGCCAGCTGCTCCGCCCCCGGGGAGCTTTACCGCGTCCTGCGTGAAAAGGGTTTTGATTTTGTCACGTTCACGGACCACGACACGATTGACGGTTGTCTCGAAATCGCGGGGCAGCCCGGGGCCTTCATTAGTGAAGAAATCACTGCATTTTTTCCCGAGGATGATGTCAAAGTGCACCTCCTTGCCTGGGGGATCACCGAGGCGCAGCACCGGGAGATACAGTCCCTGCGGCGGGATATCTATGCGCTGGCCGCGTGGCTTAAGGCGAAGGATATCGCGCACGCCGTGGCGCATCCATTCTGGCCGGTCGACGAGCGGCTCTCCCTCGACCACTGGCAGCGCCTGATTCTTCTCTTCCGGCACTTCGAGACGATCAACGGATTGCGCGACCCGTTGCTTGGCGAGGCGGCCGAATTTGCGTTATCCCGACTGACCCCGCAGGACACCACACGGTTTGCGGAGCGGCTCAAACTGGCACCCATCTGGGACGAGCCGTGGCGCAAGGTGTTCACTGGGGGCTCCGATGACAAAGGGGGTATGTATGAGGGCCGCGCTTGGACCGAGGCGGCAGGTGATTCTCCCGGCGCTTTCCTTGCCGCAGTGCGCCAGGGCCGGTGCCTTCCCGGCGGGCAAGGGGGCGGCCCGCTCGTCATGGCCCACAGTCTCTACAGTGTCATATTCGAGTTTGCCGGGCAGCGTCTCTCGCAGAATGCCCAGAAGCCCGCGGCGGACCTGCTCGAGAAAATGGCTGGGCGCTTCATGGAAGGCAAAGATCCGACGCGGTTCACCCTCACGGAGAAGTTGGGGTTTCTCGCGCAGGGGATTGCCACCGGAAAGATTTGGGAGGTGGCGCTCCCGGGCAATGCGTCCTTGTGGAAAGAACTGGCCGATGCGGTGGGCAAGCCGGGCATGCGCTCGGCCATCGAGAAAGCGACCGAGGGCGTGATAGCACCGGAACGGCGTGCCTTTCTCACCGCCAACCTGCTGGTCAACCAGCTCGCTTTCCGCTTTTTTTCCCAGTTCATCGCGCAGCTGCAGGCCGGCCGGCTGGTCGAAAGCCTGCAATTTGTCGGCTCGCTCGTGCCCCTCGCGCTCGGGCTTGCCCCGTATTTTTACGCGTTCCGTTCGCCGGGGCGCGGGGAGCTGCGTCCGCTCTGCGAAGGCACCTGCGGGGAGGCCCCCGAGAGCCTGCGCAACAAGAGGCGCATCTGGTTTACCGACACGCTGGAAGACGTGAACGGTGTCTCGACCACCATCCGAAGAATGACCGCGGCAGCCCGTGTCGAGGGATTCGACCTGACCGTGGCCACCTCGCGCGGCGAGGTCGCCCCGAGCGATATTCCGATCATGAATTTTCCGCCGGTCGGCGAATTCGAGCTGCCCGAATACGAACTGCAAAAACTCAGCTTTCCGCCCGTGCTGGAAATTGTCGACTACGTGCAGCACGGGGGATTTACCGAGGTCATCATCAGTACGCCTGGACCGATCGGACTCTGTGCTCTGCTTGCGGCGAAAATTCTCGGATTGAAAACGAGCGGCATTTACCACACCGACTTCCCGCAGTACGTGCGTATTCTGACCGATGACTCTTGGATGGAGACGCTCACTTGGAACTACATGCAGTGGTTCTACGAGCAGATGGACATCGTTTACGTCAATTCCGGCGACTACCGGCAGGCGCTGGAGGCGCGCGGGATCAAGGGGGACCGGATCCATATCCTGCCGCGCGGATTGGACACCGAACTTTTCACGCCATCGCGCCGTGACGAAAACTTTTGGAAGCAGCGCGGCCTGCAAGACGGCGAGATCGGCTTGCTCTACGCCGGGCGTGTTTCGAAGGAAAAGAAACTCGATCTCTTTGCCGCCGTGGTGAGGAGACTCCGCTCGGACGGACTCCTGGTGCGCGGTCTCGTGGTCGGACACGGACCGTATTCCGCCGAATTCGAAAAAGCCTTTCCCGAGGGGATTTTTACCGGCTACCTCGCGGGCGAGGAGTTGGCTGCCGCTTATGCTTCGGCCGATCTTTTTGTCTTCCCCAGCACGACCGACACTTTCGGAAATGTCATTCTTGAAGCGCAAGCATCTGGCCTGCCCTGTGTGGTCTCCGACCAAGGGGGACCGCGCGAATTGGTGGCCCACGGCGAGGACGGCTTTGTCACCCGCGGCGGCGACCTTGCTGAGCTTTGCGAGGCGGCGCGCCATTTGTGTGCCGACCAAGAGCTACGCTCCCAATTGGGCGCGGCGGCGCGGCGCAAGGTGGAGGATCGGAGTTGGCCGAATGCGGCGCGGCGTTTCTGGGAGATCAGCGCTTGAGCTGAGGACGGCGCCCTTTCAGCCAGCCGGGACCGGGCTGGACGGGTCAGCGGGAGCTGGTTTCTTCGGCCAACAATTGCCGGATCAGGGGCTCGTAGTCCCGTCGGGCATTGAGCGAGCGGAGGCGTCCTGCTTTATCAAACACGAAGACGGTGGGCAGCGCGTTGATGCCGAGTCGGCGGGCGAGGGGGTCATCCCAGCCCGATCCGCTGTAGGCCGTCGGCCAGGAAGACAACGCGAGGGCTTCCAGTGTCTTGGTGCAATTCGCCTCCTTGGTGTCCAAACTTACGGTGGCTACGCTAAGCACTCCTTGCGGCAGACTGCGGGAAAATTTGGCAAACTCCGCGAGCCAGGCCACGGACGGAGGCGACCACCCGGCCCAAAAAACCAAGGCCACCACGCGTCCTTTTTGGGCGGCAAGCGAGAAGTCACGTCCTTGCACCGTGGGGAACGAGACGTCTGCTTCCTTTCCAAGCAAATCCACGCGTTTCAAGTCGTCCTCAATCCTGCGGCGGGTGCCGTCGTCGCGGGCCAGTTTCGCCGCTTGATCCAGCACCTTGCGTTTGCGGGCCGGTTGGGCGTCGAGCAGGGTGGCCGCCTCGGCAAGCAAGCGGGCCGCGCGGCGGTCATCCGGGAAATTTCCGGCGAAGTTTTGCGCCGATTCGAGGATGGTGTTGCGCGCCATGGCGGTTTCCCCCGGGCGCGCCGAGGCGGCGATATTCACGGTTTGCATCGTGATGGTGATGCGCTGGAATGCGGCATCCGCGCGGTAGCGCAAAGGAGCCGACTTCGATCGTTCCAAAGCGGCCAAGCGTTGGAGGGATTTTTCAATGCGCTTGCGGTCGGAGAGTGATGCGCCGAGGGTCGAGACGACCGAGGTGTATTCGAGTTCGGCCTCGAAGCGGCGTGGATCGTCGGGAAACTGCTGCAGAAAGGCGGCGAGTACCTTTTCCTGTGCGGCAAGGTGCGACCGCGCGGCTTGCACGATTTTTTCTGGCGACTCGGAATCCGGTTGGCCCGGACCTTGCCGCAGTTTCGTTATGGTCGCCCACGCGGCGTCCGCTTCCGGGGCCGCTCGGAGGGTGGCGGGGAAGAGCAAAGCAAGCAGGAGAAAAGTTTTCATGGTGTTTCGGGGCAGGGGAGGTTGAGGTTGACGATGAGAGGGCGGTGGTCACTCGCTTCGAACCAGTCCTTGCTGCGGTGCAGACGGGTGCCGGATCGTTGGACCAGAGATCGTAAATTTCCGCTGACCATGACGTAATCGACGCGCGTGTATTCATCGCCTTCCTCCCACCGGTAAGTCCACTGGTCGCCCTGCCGGTCGGCCAGAGGTAGCACAGTCAAAGACGTGCCGGCTCCGGCCCGGCCGAGCACTCCGGTGACGACCGGAGAATTTTTGCTGTCGTTGAAGTCACCGTAGACAAGAAGCCGCGTTTGCGGTGCGGATTCGAGGATATCTTCCACGTGGCGCCGAAGGATGAGCGACTCGGCGCGGCGGAATTCGGCTTGGTCAAAGTCGGGGACCACACGCGGTGATTTGAGATGGACGCCGAGAATCCGCAACGCGAAGCCGGGCCCGACTTGGACCGTGCAATCGAGAATACCGCGCTGCACCCGGCGAGTCACTCCACCCAAGCGGAATGGCCTGCCTGTCTCGTGCCGCACGTCGACCAGAGGGAACCGGCTGAGCAAGGCAAGATGCCTTTGCTTGTCGGGTCCGTCGACCCAAGTGCTGTGGGGCAGACAAAGCCCGGCTTTTTCCAGACGCCGCTGCAAGTCGGCGAGGTCCTTCCTCGTACCGATCTCGCACAGTCCGAGGATATCGGGCGCGATGGTGCGCAGGGTCGATACGACCGCAGCAACGGACTCCGCCGGTTTCGGCGGGGTGAGCGCCGTACCATCGCGCGACGGGGTGAGGAGGTAATTGCGGACATTCCACGCTGCGAAAACGATATGCTCCGAGGAAGCCTTGCCGCAATGGGCAGCGGAGGGGAGCAGGGCCAGCAGCGCGGCCGCGATGATCGCGCGCGGCGGGAGCACGGGAAATCAGGCCGGCTTGTGCGGCTCTTTGTCCGGAGCTTCTTTGGCTTCGAGGGTGGCGGCGGTTTTTTTGACTTCGCGGTCAAGTTCCTCGCGGGCCTTGCGGAATTCGTTGATGCTCTGCCCGAGGCCCTTGGCCAACTCCGGCAGGCGCTTGGCCCCGAAGAGAACCAGAATGATGAGGAGGATGAACAGGATCTCCGGCCATCCGGGGGCGGTGAAGGCGAGCGGGATATTCATACTTCGGAAACTAAGGTGGCTCGCCCAGGCTTGCAATGGCGAATGCACCCGGGCTGTCTCCGCCCCGTGTCCGCAGAGATCCTCAGCTCTTGCGCGGCTTCACCCTTGAGGCGGCCAGCTTGGCGTTTTCCCGGGCGGTTCCGATATCGGCGGCGCGAGCCAGCGCGACGCCCATGCGCCTGCGCCTGAAGGACTCCGGTTTGCCGAAAAGGCGCAAATCGCTGCCGGGCACTTGCAAAGCCTCGTCAATCCCCGTGAAGACGATCCCCTCCGCCTCCATCCCGCCGTAGATGACCGCGCTGGCCGCAGGTGAACGCAAGGTCACATCGACCGGAAGACCAAGGATGGCGCGGGCGTGCAGGTCGAATTCCGATTGGTGCTGGCTGGTTAGTGTGACGAGTCCTGTATCGTGCGGGCGCGGGCTTACTTCCGAAAACCAGACCCGGTCGCCGGCAACGAAAAGTTCCACACCGAAAATTCCGGTGCCACCGAGAGCGTCGGTGACTTTGCCTGCAATCCGGCGCGATTCCTCCAAGGCCGTGGTGCTCATCGGGTGCGGCTGCCAGCTTTCGACATAATCACCCGATACCTGCACATGGCCGATTGGCTCGCAAAAATGAGTTCCGACCGTTCCATCGCTCCCGCGTGCGCGCACCGTCAGCAGTGTGATCTCGTAGTCGAAATTCACCAGACCCTCCACGATAACCCGGTTGGCTTCGACCCGGCCGCCGGAAATCGCGTGGTTCCACGCTTTGGCGACATCAGCGGGGCCATCCAGCCTTGATTGGCCCTTGCCGGACGATGACATCACCGGCTTGACCAAGCACGGGTATCCGATCTTCGGTTCGTCGCTGTCTTCGATCGCGGCCTCCAATTCGGCGAGGCTTCCGGCAAAGCGGTATGGTGAGGTCGGCAGCCCCAGTTCTTCGGCGGCCAGGCGGCGGATGCCCTCGCGGTTCATAGTCAATCCCGCGGCCCGGGCTGTCGGGATCACCTTCGTGACACCCTCGTTCTCGAGTTCGAGGAGCGTCGTCGTGGCAATCGCTTCGATCTCCGGGACAACGAAATCCGGCCTCTCGGAGGTGATCAATTCGCGCAGGGCGGAGGCGTCGGTCATGTCGATGACCCGCGCGCGGTGCGCCACCTGCTGCCCCGGGGCATTCTTGTAACGGTCTACGGCGGTGACTTCGACGCCCAGACGTTGCAGGGCGATAACAACTTCTTTGCCGAGTTCCCCTGCGCCTAGCAGCATCACTTTCGTGGCCGTCTTGGACCCCGGTGTTCCGATCGTGATCATTATTTGTGGTAGAGGGTGACCAGGCGCGCCAGTAGGACCGCGGGATAAAGCTGCCCTACCAGCGCCTCGAGGGTGGTCAGCGAGCGGGCTATGGGATGGATCGGCAGGATGTCGCCAACCCCCAAGGTGGTGAGCGTAGTGAAGCTGAAATAGAGAAGATCGGAAACTGGCGGCTCCCCAAATTGGGATGATGGTTGGAAGTAAAAGGAAGATGGGTCGAAAAGGTAAACAAGAACGAAGAGCTCGCCCCACACGATCCCGAGAATGATATAAACCGCCATGGCGCCGCAGATGCGGAAAATGGTGATGCCACCCCCGCTGAAGACGCGCTGAATGATGAGAAAAGAGAGAACGCTAAAAAAAAGGATCGAGGCAGATGCGGCGATGACATGAACGCTGTGTGCCTGGATTAAAAGATGCAGCCAGCGCGAAGTGAAAGCGAAGACGGCGAGCGTCACCATGCCCATGCGCACCGCCTTGTGCCGGGTGGTGGCAAGCACGCCGAGAACCAGGACAGCGGAGAACGCAGATGCAGCAAGCGGGTTGGTCGTGTCCTTCGCGCAGGCAAGCGGATAGATGATGAACCCGTAGGCGACAAGGACGAGGAGTAGCGCGGCGAGACCGTGGTCGGTATTGACCCATTTGCGCCAATCTTGACGGGCTTTAATCAAAGGACTGTGGGCCATGGCGCCGGCTCGTGTTCGCGTTTGGTGTCGCGGGAAAGGAGGTGGAGTAGGCCGCCGCGCGGGGAGAGTCCGTCGAAAAGAACGGCATGCACTGTATCGAGCAGGGGTGTGTCGACCCCGGTTTTGCGCGCTTCTTCGTGGGCGCTGCGTGCGGTGGGAACGCCTTCTGCCACCATGACCATCGACTTTTGGATGTCGGCCAGCGATTCGCCCCGTCCCAAACGCTCCCCTAGTCCGCGATTGCGGCTGTGCACGCTGAAGCAGGTGACAATGAGATCGCCGAGACCGCTCAGGCCGTAGAAAGTTTCCTGCTTTCCGCCGAGCTTCGTACCGAGCCGGACCAACTCCGCGAGCGAACGTGTGACCAGGGCCGACTTCGCGTTGTCGCCGAGTCCGAGCCCGTCGGAGATGCCCGCGGCGATGGCATAAATGTTTTTCAGCGCCCCTCCCAACTCGACCCCGGCGACGTCGTCACTCGAGTAAACACGGAAATTGGCGGTCCCGATGAATTCGCGCAGCCCGGCGGCGAGATCATGGTTGTCCGCGGCAAGCACTGCGGCAGCCGGCGTGCCGCGCGCCACTTCCTCGGCATGGTTCGGCCCGGAAAGGGCGGTCACGGGATTGTCGGGGAAAAACTCACCGAGCACCTGCGTCATGAGACGTCCGGTATGGTGTTCCAGTCCTTTCGTGCAGCAGACAAGGGGGACGCCCGCGCGCACCCCCGTTGCGGCAAGATCGCGGGAGATGCCCTTGAGAAATTGGGAGGGCGGCACGACGATGATGACGTCGCCCTGGGCGGCAACGGCGAGGTCCGGCGTGGCCTTGATGTTCTTCGCAAGGGTAACTCCGGGAAGGAATTTTCGGTTGGAGTGGGCGGTGTTGATTTCTTCCACCTGAGCGGGGTCATGCGCCCAGACGGTGACCGGCAGGCTGTGGCCGGAGAGCAACTGGGCCAACGCGCTGCCCCAGCCGCCGGCGCCGATGACGGAAATACGTTCTGGTTTTTTCACCCTGGGGTTTTGCGTTCGAAGCGGGGCTCGGTGCCGTTCCGCAACCGTCCTATGTTGGATCGATGGCGCCAGATGGCCAGCGCGGAAATGGCCACGGAAAAACCGAGGAGCGGCGCATTGCCGCCGGCGCCGGCGAACCAAAGGGCGCCGACCGCTGGGGGCAGGGCCGCTGCCGCGCAGATCGAGGCGAGGGATACGTAGCGGGAGAAAGGGAAAACGAGAAACCAGACAACAGCGATGATGAGCACAGCCCAAGGCATCAAAGCGACAAGGACGCCGGCCGAGGTGGCGATTCCTTTCCCGCCTTTGAACCCGAGCCACGGTGTATAGTTGTGACCCGCGATGACGGCGACCGCCGCGAGGATGCCGGGCCAGGCGGAAGGTCCGCCGAAATGTGCCACGATCCCGACCGCGGCAAATCCTTTCAGTGCGTCGATGACGAAGACAAAAATGCCGAGCGGTTTGCCCAGGGTGCGGAAGACATTGGTCGCCCCGATATTGCCGCTGCCGCACTGGCGGATGTCGATGCCCTTCGCCCTGGCCACGAGGTAGCCGGTGGGGATCGATCCGAGCAGAAAAGCCAGCAGGATAAGGATGGCGCTGCTCATGGGTCAGGGCCGGAATTTCTGCGCGATGGGCACGCGGCGGCCGATGCCGAAGGCTTTTGTCGTCACTTTGATCCCCGGAGCGGCTTGCTGGCGTTTGTATTCGTTCGCCTCCACCTTGCCGGCGACCCAGCGGACGGTGTCCGCATCGAATCCCCGGGCCGCGACTTCGCCGGCGGTCAGTTGCTCTTCGACATAAAGCCGCAGGATTTCATCGAGCACCTCGTAGGGTGGGAGCGTGTCTTGGTCCTTTTGGTCCGCCCGCAATTCGGCGCTGGGCGGCTTCTCGATCGTGCCACGCGGGATGATCTCACCGTGGCGGTTGATGTAGCGGGCCAGCTGGTAGACCATCATTTTGGGCACATCGGAAATGAGGGCCATGCCGCCGGCCATATCGCCGTAAATCGTGCAGTAACCGACGGCCAGTTCGCTTTTGTTGCCGGTGGAAATGACCATGCGGTTGAACTTGTTGGACAGCGCCATGAGGGTCATGCCGCGCAGGCGCGACTGCAGGTTTTCCTCCGTGACGTCAGGCGGGTAACCGGTGAAAACCGGCGCGAGTTGCTTTTCCATCGCCTCGAACCCGCCGCCGATCGGGACGTTGTGGCATCCGATACCGAGATGCCTGGCCAGCCCGATCGAGTCGTCGATGCTGCCTTGGGACGAGAAGGGTCCGGGCATGGTCACGCCAAGCACATTATCCTGGCCGAGGGCCGCGACAGCCAAGGCGGCGGTGACCGCCGAATCAATGCCGCCGCTCAGGCCGATGACGACCTGTTTGAAACCGCATTTGCCGAGGTAGTCGCGGAGCCCGAGGACAAGGGCATCGTGGATATCGGCCACATCGGAGTGTTCGGCTGGAGGACAAGCAACCGCGGCCGGAATGGTGACTAGCGCGTTGACTTCGCGGAAGCCGGGCAGTGCGGCCGCAAGGTGGCCGTCGGCACTGAAGGCAAGCGAGTGCCCGTCGAAGACGAGTTGGTCATTGCCGCCGACCAGATTGGCGTAAACGAGAGGCACCTTGAGTCGGCGCGCGATGGCGGCGAGCATGATGCGCCGTTTGACCGGCTTGCCAGCCTCAAAAGGGGAAGCGCTCAAGTTGAGCAGGAGGTCGATGCCGGACGCAGCCAATTCGTCGAGCGGACTGCGTCCGTAAAAATCACGGGGCAAATACTCCGCCGTCCAGAGGTCTTCGCAAATCGTGATACCGGTCCGCCGTCCTGCAATGTCGGCGACGGTCACCTGGGAGGCGGGTTCGAAGTAGCGGCCCTCGTCGAAGACGTCGTAAGTCGGCAGGAGTGATTTGTGCGCGGTGGCCAGGCGGCGTCCGTTTTGCAAGACCACAGCACTGTTGTGACAGGGGCGACCGTGCGGCGCGGGGTTCGGTTCGACCGTGCCGACGATGAGCGGGACGGAACCGGTTTCGCCCGCCAGCGCTTCCACCTGGCGCTCGGCCGCTGCAATGAAGCCCGAACGGAAGACGAGGTCCATCGGCGGGTAGCCGCAGACCGCGAGCTCCGGGGTGATGACAAAATCAGCCCCGGCTTGGACCAACTCGCGGTAGGCACGGAGGATTTTGTCCGTATTACCGGCAAAATCCCCGACCGTCGTGTTGATTTGGGCAATACCGGCGTTCAAGGGAGTTGAGGTTGAAGAGATGAGAGTTGAGAGGATTCAACAGCCCCTACGGAAAACTGTAAACTGAACACGGAACACTCCCGCCGCTCCGCGGCGGGTCACCAGAACCCCCATTGCCCGGTTTGCATGATGTAGAGGCCGAGGCCGAGGTTGGTCACCGCGTGGGCAATAACGCAGCAGGCCAGGCTGCGGGTCTTAACGGCAAGCAGGTTGTAAATCGCGCCGGTGAGGAGGGCGGGAAGGAAATCGGGCCCGAAGTGCGCGAGGCCGAACATCACGGTGACCACGCCGAAGGAAAACCAAGAGAAGGTGCCGAAAGGCACTTTGGTGAAATCTTCTTTGACCAGGTAACGCAGGAGGAATCCGCGCCAGAAAATTTCCTCGAGCAGCGGGACAACCACGACAAGGCGCACAAACCGCAAGACGAGTGTTCCCCAGTAAAGCGCGGCCGATCCGGCGAAGATATCCGGGTTGAATCCTTCCGCGCGCGGTTCGGCTCCGAGGAGCCACTGCGGTGAGACCCACAGGGCCAGCACCACCAGTCCGGTCAGGACCGCCATGAGGATGTGCCACGAGGCGTCCCAATCGTAAGTTCTCCAGAACCAAAGAACGAGGCCACCGCACAAGATGGTCTGCAGCGGGTAGACCCAGTATTTGGGCTCGGCCAGCCAAAGCGGGGCGTTTTCCGCCGGGGCGAAAGACTGCGCCAGGGAAATGAGGGCCAGTCCCCCCATGAAGACGGCGAAGGGCAGGACGTAGGCCCAGAGGGTGCGGCGGTCCGAGGAGTGGTGGCTGGGATTGGTCATGCAACCGCTTTTGTGCCGCAAAACCGCCTTGACGGGCAAGCACTGGCCGACGATCACTAAGGTTGGTTCGCGGGCATAGTTTAGTGGTAAAACTCCAGCCTTCCAAGCTGGCTATGAGGGTTCGATTCCCTCTGCCCGCTGTCCTTTTCCTCCACCGCCCGATTATCCGCCATCCGCCACCATGAAAGCTGTCATCGGCGCGGTTCTGGCACGTTGTCCGCGGGCTTCGGCCGGCCACACCTGCGCGGTCATGAATTGGGTCAAAGGCCTCGAATCGCTCGGTTGGGAAGTGTGGATCACCGAGCATCTCACGTCCGACGAACTCGAGGGTCCCGAACCGGGGCACGAAGGCAGCCCGCAGGAAGAGTTCTGGCACGAGACGGCGGCAGAATTCGGTTTGGCCGCTCGCCAGTGCCTGATCATTGACGGAAAGAGTCCCGACCTTGACGCCTTCCGCGAATTTTGCGCGGGCGCGGATTTGTTTTTGAATTACTCGGGTCAATTCAAACGCCTCGATCTGCTCGGCGAGCGCATGACCAAGTGTTACCTCGATGTCGATCCCGGTTTCACCCAGCTGTGGGTCGAGACGTGCGGCACGGATATGAATTTCGCGGGGCACGATTTGTTCCTCACCGTCGGCTCGAATTTTCATTCTCCCCATCTTTGTCTGCCCCGCACCGGGCAAGATTGGATCCCGTTGGTCCCTCCCGTGCCGGGCCACTACTGGCGCGAACGTCTCGCTGCGGCCGGCGGTGCGAGTGACCGCGCTGCCTGGACCACCGTCTCGCACTGGTACGGCTACAACGATCTCATTTGGGAGGGGAAAACTTACGGCGGTAAACGTGACAGTTTGCATGCCTTGGCCGACCTCCCGCGCCTGAGCGGAGCGCCCTTTTGTATCGCCAGCGATTTGCAACCGGGATGGGAGGACTACGATCCTTTTCTCAACGGCGGATGGAAGTTGGTTTCCTCCGCGGAGGTCTGTCGCGATGTCCCCGCTTACTTGCGCTTCATCGCCGGATCGCGCGGCGAAATCGGGGTGGCCAAGGGCGGCTATGTGGTTTCGCGCGGCGGATGGATCAGTGATCGCAGCGTGATCTACCTCGCGCTTGGGCGCCCCGTCGTTTTGCAGGACACCGGTTGGCCCGAAGTGGTGCCTTCGCGTCCGGGGCTGTTGCCTTTCGAAGATGTGAACGGGGCGGCAATGCGCATCGCGGAAGCGGAGAAAAACTTGGACGCGCAAAGCTCCGGTGCGCGCGAGTTGGCCGACACGGTCTTCAACCCCGCGTCCTCGTTGGCGCCGATTTTCGAGCACCTGCGCTGAGAAGTGTGCTCGGGAAGGGAGTCGAACCCTTACTCCTTACGGAACCAGATCCTAAGTCTGGCGCGTCTGCCAGTTCCGCCACCCGAGCGATAAATTCTTATTCATCTGATAGAAAGCGACTTACAGAATAATATGAGCATACTCCCGCAAATTTATTTTGCCATTGTGCTACGGAGTGTGCTTCACTTGGCCCATGAGCACTCCTCGCAAAACCACCCGGAAAGTCACCCCCGAGACCAAGTTCGTTCCGGTCTTCCACAAGAACGGCCACCGCATTGAAGGCCTTTGGCAGCGCGGTTCCCGCTTCTACGGCCAGCTCCGAGTCCTCAAGAACGGGATAAAGCGGCCCACCAGAATCGCGCTGAGGGACGCCAACACCGTACCCCAAGCCGTGGAGAGGCTGGCCGAGGAGCGGCAGAAGAACCGCGAGGGCGAATTGGTGATCATCCAGCATTCCCCCAAGCTAATCGACGCCATCAAGCAATACAAGGAGAGCACCAACTGGAAGCTCAAGCGGGAGGCGACCAGAGTAAGTGACAGAGGTTACCTGAACCGGTGGACCGTCGAGTTGGGCAACCAGAAGGCGGACAACATCCAACCGGCCATGATCTACGGCGTCCGCGACAAGCTCTTCACCGAGGGCAAGCACCCGAGGACGATCAACCTCTACGTGGGCGGACTTATGCAGGTGCTCCGCTTCTGCCATGAACGGGGCCAGCTCAAGCGTGTCCCCAAGATCGAGCGTCTGGAGGCACCCAAGCCGCGCCGTCAGAGCTACTTCCCGGACCATCTGTTTGAGCAGCTCTTGGATAATTGCCGGCCCGAGGTGAACAAGAACGCGCCTCAGATGCGGGACTTCCTCCGATTCCTCGCACTCACTGGAACCCGAGAGCAGGAGGCTACGGCCATCGCGTGGCGCGACATTGATTTTGAGGGCCGGCGCGTGGTGATCGGGGCGAACATGGAGACCAAGAACGGCGAGACCCGCGACCTCGACATGAGCGACGAGCTGATTGAGCTGCTCGCCGAGATGAAGGCTCGGCGGCAACCGGATTCACAGTGGCTCTTCCCGTCTCCGCAACGGGGCAAGAAGGACGAGCACGTGAAGAACTTCCGCGCCTGTCTCAACGCCGTGCGCGGCACTCCGCGACCCATCACCAAGGCGTGGAAAGGCCGGCGACCCAAGACCGAGGAGGTGAACAGTCAGCTCGCACACGTGGGCTTTCATACCCTCCGGCACCTCTTCATCTCCAAGTGCGTCATGGCCGGCGTCCCCTACATGACGATTGCCGAGTGGGTAGGCCACCAGGACGGCGGCGTGCTGATCGGCAAGGTCTACGGCCACCTCTGCAAAGATCACAAGGCGGACATGGCGAAGAAGCTCAGTCTCTTCAAGAAGCCCGAGAACGTGGTCGAGCTTCCACAACAAGCCGCCGGCTGAACACCCATCTAGTCAAGAGGGCGGCGGAGGGGGTTCGCAAATCGTTGAACATCAATACCCTCCGACCGAATCCCTTGGATGGCTTTTTCGGCAAAAGACTATGACACACGCAGGGCTCGCTTTGGCGTTGCTGAACCTAGCTTAGAAGCCTTGAATACGAGCGAGGCTGCCGGATTGCCCAGCAATCATGGCGCCGATGTGAAATTCTCTAATGGAAATTCTTGTCTTAATAGGAATCGTCGGCGCGATCGCCCTGTGGATCTGGATCACAGTGCTTAAAGACAGAGCCGGCAGATACACTGACCTTCGCAAGCAGCACGATGAGTTATGGAAAAAAGTCAGCGACATTGATGAATACGCCCGCATAATTAGAAACGAAGTTGCGCAAGAGCGCTCGGCGATGAGGACGGAACTGGCCGCAGACCGCCTCAAACTCGATGCAAGGGAGCGAGCCTTAGACGAGCAGGTGGCAGCGGTTCAGAGGATTGCTACGGAGAAATCGGTTGGCTTCCCTTGGTTGGCTAAAGCATATGCGGATTTCTTTGCGCTCGAAGACGAGCGCATCGCGGACTCCTTGAAACGTAAGCAGAGGCCTGCGCGGAAATCCGCCGAATTGGTTCAGGAGGCCAAGAGGAGGAGGCGCGATGCAGAGATCCGCGCAAGAGTCGCAGAGTACCAAATTCAATACTACGAATCTCTTTTCCCGTGGCTTGTAGACCTAAAGAGCGAAGACCTTGAGGACGCCGCTATCAGCCTAGCGGCCCCGGCAAACCTAGAGGGGGGCGCCGAGGAAGACCCCGCAAAACGGTGGCTTTCCGAGCAGGAATACGCCGCGATGCCTTCAGCGGAAAAATTCCAAAGGGCACTCGACAGATATTGGACGAGCAGAAAATCAAAATGGCAACTGGGTAGAGACTACGAGCGATACGTGGGCTGGCTATACGAGAAAGACGGCCACGCCGTCAGCTACCACGGAATTATTAAGGGCTTTGACGACCTTGGCAGAGACCTTTTAGCGACCAAGAATGGCGCTGTCCAAGTGGTGCAGTGCAAGTATTGGAGCAAGGAAAAGACCATCCACGAAAAACACATCTTCCAGCTCTACGGAACAATGGTGGCTTACGGCCTCGATAACCCCAACGAACCTGTGAGCGGGCACTTTGTCACGTCAACATCCCTGTCTGACCGTGCCAAGAAGTTCGCAGAATACCTAGGTATCCACGTTACAGAGCAGCGGACGTTGGAGCGGTATCCTTGTATTAAGTGCAACATTTCCGAACGAACTCAAGAGAAGATCTACCACCTGCCTTTCGACCAGCAATACGATTCAACGGTCATTGAGCCAGATCGTGGAGAATTGTTCGCTGCAAGCGTGGCAGATGCTGAGGGTCTTGGCTTTAGAAGAGCATTTAGGTATCGCGGCGCGTAACATCGCCTTACGGAGCGCGCAATGCCCCTCTCACCCCTCGACCAGCTTCATCTAAACACCGCCGCCGGCTTCCTCCAGATCGGCGAGCCGATGGATGCCTGGAACGAACTGGAGATGATCGCGCCGCTCAACCGGGCGAAGACTGAAGTGCTCACCGTGCGCCTCGCCGTCTGCCGCGCCCTCAAGGATTGGGAGCAAGCCGAGGAGATCGCCCGCACGCTCATCCGGCGTGAACCCGGCAACGTCATGCACGTCGTCGCTCTGGCCGAAGCCGTGGGTCACCGCGAGGGGCCGGCCGCTTCGGCGGCAGTCTATGAGTTCGCTATCGTGCAGTTTCCCGACTTTGCACCGCTGCGGGTGTCGCTGGCGGTGGAATTGGTGAAAGCGGGGCAAATCCAAGACGCCAAACGGGTTGTGAAGATGGCGTGTGAGCTAGACCCGGATCTGAGGCTGGTGGTGCTGGATCATCCGGGGTTGGACGCCATATGCTTAGAATCTTGTTGTTGATCCGATGCAGCGTATCCCCACCCACTACGACACGTTGAAAGTCGCGCAGGACGCGCCGACCGAAGTCATCAAGAGCGCCTATCGCGCACTTGCTAGGAAATACCACCCTGACAGCAATCCCGACTTGGAGGAGGCCGTAAAAGCGATGCAGGCCCTCAACCAAGCTTTTGAGGTGCTCATCGATCCGGTCCAGCGAAAAGCGCACGACGAGTGGATAGACCAACAGACGGCTAGCCAGTCAGCAGGAGCAAGCCGCCAACCATACCGAGACGCTGGCATTTCCTCGGCAAAGAATCGGCAGAAAGGTCATGCACGCAAATCTCCTTTCGCGGGCCAATTTTGGCCAAAGGCAGACAAACTTTCGCCGAGCGCCGTTATGCTCATTGTGGCTTTGGCGGCCGCTTTGATCGCCCTTGTTGTTATCGCGCTAGAAACTCAAGGCAGATCATCCAAAACAAGGGCGCCGGCCAGCGAGTCAACACCGTTGCCGACTCCCGCATTTACACCTACGCCCACACCCATTGCCACACCGACAGTCACACCGACTCCATCGCCAACTCCGACTCCAACTCCGACTCCAACGCCAGAGCCAACGCCAACACCTACGCCCACACCGACGCCAACACCAGAGCCAACACCTACACCCACGCCTACGCCTACACCGACACCTACACCGGCGCCTGCATTGGCCCCAAGACGAGGATTCACAGCCTACTCCGAAGCGATAAACATCGATTTTGGAGTCGGAGGCGCCCAGCGCCAACTTCGTAAGCGCGAGTTGGCCGGGTTATTTCGTTCATCCAAGTGGAACACCGCATCCGGAGCATCCGGAACGATGTCCAACCCGGTCACGAGCCAGGGCAAACCGACGGCGGCGGTGATCAGTTGGTCTGCCAACAACCTTTACCAAGTGCAGGACGTGAGAATCGGTGACGACGACGGAAACTTCACCATGATGTTCGGCTATCTGGACACGGCCAACACCTCCACCACCGAAGTCCGTGTCGAAAATATTCCCGAAAGCTTCGTCGCCGACGGCTACGACCTGATTGTCTATGTCGATGGCTCCAACGGTTCGCGGAGCCGCGTGGGACTCTATGAGGTCGTCGTGTCGGGGCGCGAACCGGTGACGAAATTCGTGAAGGACGGCGCCGGCAAATCCTTCGACGGCAAGTTCGTCGAGGCGGACACGGCAACGGCGCCAACAACGGCAGCCGATGGCATTCAGGGGAATGCGATAGTTTTCCGAAACATGAAGGCCCGCGAATTTGCGCTGCTGGCAAAAGGGGAAATCGGAGAGGGTTTTAACCGCGCCCCTATCAACGGGATACAAATCGTGAAGCTCGCCGAGGAATAAGCTCCATCGCCAATCCCCACGCTGTGTGAGGCCGATTCACTTCGAAATGCCGACCGTCTCTGCGGCAAGCTATTCCCTTCCAAGGGCCGATCCCGCCGCAATACCAACTCACCGAAACGCCGTCAGCATCCTACCTGCGGCGAACCGAATGGAACGTCCGCGATTCGGACGGCACGGTCATCTTCACGGTTGCCGCTGAGCTGGCCGGCGGGAGCAAGCGCACGGCTGACTTCGCGGAGAAACACGGCAAGCCGTGGCTGCACCTCAGTGAGCGCGGCAGCTACGAGAGCGCCGGTGAGCGACTGGCAGTCTTCGTCCGCGAGAATGACATTAAGGTACTCAACGTGGCGGGCAGCCGAGGGTCGAAGGAGCCGGGTGTGGCGGCGCTTGTGAAGCTGGCGCTGGATGATGCGTTTTATCCGAGGGCGGAGGCGATGGTGGTGCGGGGATAGCCGCGAGTAGAGGTCCCGGGTTCAAATCCCGGCAGCCCGATTTTCCGCACTTTGGGAAATCTTCTTCGGTCTGAGGAGGTTCGCGAGGATGCGGGGTTTCGGAGGTTTCGCAGTTCGCGGGGAGTTCGTGACGGGGCGCCTCATTTGGCCATCATAAATCTGAATCGGCATCGGTCTTGAGAGTCATCGATCCAGAAGCCCCATTCACCGTATTCGTAAAACTTCGACTGGGCGTCATCGTGGTCGGGAACTCGCACCAAGTGGCTGACGAACTTGTCGTGGTCGGCCGAGTCAAAAGCGAACTTTCCTTCCGAACAGTTTGAGTCCAGATCGTTCTCCATAGCGATCTCCCGGCTTGAGGCGGGAATGATCTCGGGAAGCCAGCCCCTGGCAAAGGGCGTGTCGGCCTCAGCCTCTGCTCTAGTAGAGTATGACAACCGCACTGATTCGTCGCATCCCACAAGCAGGATCGCCGTGAGCGCGAGGATTGCGTTGGCGCATGAAATCATTTTTTCAGCGAACCCCAAGCTCAGCGACTCCGGGTTGGGGGCGCGGCTCTGAGCACGCCGGCGCATGGCGAAGGCGCGGGCTGTGCCGGGCTTCATGGCGGGCCGCACAGCGCGTGACTGAGCCGGTCGGATGAGAGCCGCGCGTGGTAACTGAACGCCAAAGCCCGAGGTTCGCTGCAGCGCATGGTTAGGCGACTTTTGGACTCACCTCACCCCGCCCGCTGCTTTTTCGGTGGTTCCGCTCTCGGCGCGCTCAACCGTTCCGACGATCTTGCCGCCGGGTTTGGTGATCGCGATCTCAACCGGCGCAGGCCGCCCCGTTCCGGCCATGACCGACACATTGAACACCTCGACTGCACCCTCCATGCGAAGCGTCGGTCTCTTAATGTTCGACCTAGTCGTGATGATGGGCGCCTTCGTCTGCGGCACTGTGGCCTGCAATTGGTAGGTGCCCGCCTCCAGGTTATCGAAGGCGAACCTGCCAGCCTTGTCAGTCGCCGCGTGCATTGCCCGCCCGTCGGGCTTTTTCTGGACGATGATGTCAATGCCGGGGATCGGATTTGGTGCTGATGCGCTGCCTTCCCTAAGGCCGAGAAAAACAGCCGCGATGACCGCGACTTTTGCTGCTGCGTGTGTGATTTTCATAGGTTTGTTTGCTTTGGTTTGGTTATTGTGGATGTGGGTGATTGTTTCAGAGTCGCCTAACGACCAAGCTCAGCGACCGCCGCCGGAAACGCCCGGTCGGCTGCAACAATCGCTGCCAAATTACCTGAACCGACCAACTGCCCAGCGGGGCGGCGGTTCGCTGCAGCGCTCTGGTTAGACGGCATTTTTCAATCTCCGTCTCCTTGTGGCTATGAAAACCAGCAAGCAACCTGAAAACAGTAGCGCATAGGCTGAAGGCTCTGGAACTGCCATGACCTCGATGCGCGTAATGTCCCACGAAGTTCCAGATGGGCCGCCCTGATAAACTCTGAGAGTGCGAATCTCGCTCCAGTCTGGCTCGGGCGCGTTCGGACTAAACCAAGCATCGGCTAATGACACCCAAGTATTCTGGTTGCCACCTTTCTCAAAAAGACCGCCTTGATCGAAGATGGACCATGAAGAGCCAAAGTGAGCAACCGTAAACCAAGAGTCAAAATCTGATGGTGCGTCTGTGCCACTGATGCGAATAGATGAGCCAGGCCCTAAGCTCAGACCGGTGATGTCGTACTCAAAGGAAACAAACGCTTGGGTGTTTGGCAAATTTCGGAGAGAAGCCATCCCGCTACCGATGTCGAGGGTCACTGACCCGATACCCGACTGTGCTTGGAATGTCACCTTCCGCTGCCCACCGTAAACACCAGATAAGCCGCTTGCAGTGTCGGTGATGCTTTGATTTGGCGCTGCGACATTGAAGTGGCGTGTGCCTTGAGAAAAATCATCAATCAGGGCGATCTGGGCCTGCGTGCCTGTGATAGCAGCGAGAAGCAAGAGTAGTGATTTCATTGGAGTGGTGACATGGTTCGTGGCGATGTGATGCCGTCTAACGTCCGCGACCACCAACAGCCGCTTGCTTCTGGCGCGACTTCTTGCGTAAGCAAGAATCGTGACAGAAGTCCCGAAGGGACGGCTGTTTGGTGCATCGCTCTGTTCGCATTTATTTGAAGAGAGTGGATGCGGCATATCTAGCAATCCAAATGAAGGCGACAATAAATGATATGGACAGCGCAACAATCTTGAGCTCGACGGAAGGGCCGTCTGATGGTCGCCTTGCCCACTGAATCAAGAAAAACCCCGCAACAACGAGAACTGCACCTACATAGGTGTAAATGTGCTCAGTAGAGCTTTGCCAGAAATAGAGGAAAACAACAATGACTCCCGCAAGCTGAATTAGCCAACCAAGAATGATTGCTGGTCCGCGGCATATCTCCCGAATTCTGCAAAACAGTTGAGTCTTCTGTAGGGTTGGAACAATTAACGATATCAGAATCAAAAAGCAGAATGCTAAGAAAGCATATAGCGCAATGCCCTTTACTTCCTCAGTATTGTCTTTCTTCGTGCAGGAAGCAAGAAGGGTGAAAACTAAAACGGGGATTGAGGATAAGCTACTTTTTAAGTTCTTTGTAAACATTCTTTATCCATCGAACAAGTGACACAAGATTCGGCAAAACAAAAAGACCGATCACAATGCCAAAGATCAGCCATGGAATAGGTTCCTTTATCCAATCGGGAGGTAAAAAGTATCCTGCACCAAGTATCGCAATGATGCAGATTGTCCAAATGACAATTATCGGGATGGCCCCGGATTGACTCCTTCTATAGTTTGGTGACTTCATAAGGTGGATTTGTTTTTTGCGAACGTATAGTATACGACAGTTCGTTAATATTGGGTTTTACGACTGGTCGCATATTACCTGTAAGTGAGAGGCAGTTGTAAGATTAGCAGATGCTACGGTCAGCGATCATTTTGATTACTACCGCTTTTCACGCAGCTTTCAAGGAGACTATCTCCAAAGCCTCCCTCACCAACTCCTCAAAGCAAAGAACAGACTCATTCTGCTGAATCTTTCTGACAATCTTCTGCTTTACTGAGCCCAAAGACTCTTTCTGTCTGAGTCGGTAAACGAGTTCAATGTCGAGGTAGCCTTTTGCATCAACGTCTCGGAGGAGTAATTGGCTGGCAGCCAAGGTGATGACAGCTATGACGCGCGTTAACATTGCCGCCCACCACGCCCCGGCATGAAATACCGCCATGGCGAAAGTCCGAAAGACCGAGCAGACGCCGCAACTTAATGCGTCATAAGGCGCGGTTGGCCTTCCATAGGGGCTCCGAACGTGCCATCAAAGGGCTCGATAGTCCTAACTCAGATGGCCACCGATGCTCCAACTAAAGCTGCCCGCGAGATGGAACGAGCTCAAGCGCGTGCCATAAAGGAAGAAGCGCGGCGACTCAAAGAGGAGCAGAAGGAGCTGGCCCGCCAGGCAGCAGAGGCAGAGAGGAGGGCGGCCCAAGCTGAAGTCGAGGCTTTTGAGAGTCATCTCGGCGAGTTGACGGGCGCACACAGGGTCATGCCTCAGTTCTACAATTGGTCCGCCCAACACTTTTCGCTGCCACCCCACCCGCCGGTATTTCACACAAAGAACCACTTGCGCGAAGCGGTGGAAACCGCGCTTTTAACGCAAGAATACGAAGGATTGGAAGGGCGGTTGAGCGTGGCATGGAGCAAGGACGAGCAGTGGTATTACGAAAGCTACAGCGCTTACGAGTTGCGATACGGACGATGGGCACGGCTAAAAACTCTAGCCCAAGAACTGCATGCGGGAGACGCGAACGCAGTGGTTAATGCTCATGCTGAGTTGGAGGCTCAAGGCTTCTCGCATGCCGGCACGGAAGGGCTAGTCCTGCAGCCGTGCGATGCTCGGCGGCTCTATGTTGCGCTGCGTGTAGCGGGACGTGATATAACGCCGGGAGAAGTCAAAACACTCACCCAATCCGGTAAAGTAGCGGTAAAAACGATGGCCAAAAACCGTGCACGCGAAATCTACGAAGATTACGTATGCAGTAGCTGCCTTGCAGTCGCTCGCCGCTTATTCGGCACTCTTCCGCTGGCCGAAATAATTGTCACTGCGTACGTCCCCAGCTTGAGCGCGATTAGCGGGAATGAGACCGACGTGTCCATTGCATCAGTTCACTTTACCAAAAAGAAATTTGGTGCCTTGAACTTCGACAACCTAGACCCGTCAGACGCGCTGCAGAGCTTCCGGCATGCTGGCGACATGCGTGCCTCGCGAAGGGGCGAAGACTTTACTCCGATCCGACCGTTAGCATTTGAAAGTGTAAGCCAAAGCGAGTCGCCAGCAGTAGAGGTTCAGTCACTCACCGCCCAAATCAAGGCACTGCGAGCGGCCTTCAACAAATTTCAAATCAAAAGCAATCGGACCATTGCTACTGCCCCTTAAACCTCTCAAGAATAATGCAACTCACAATCGCCATTTTCATCGTTGCGCTAATCGCAGCTGTAATCGTCCTTTACTTGCTGAAAAACAGAGCGGACAAGAAACTCCGTGCTGCTCAGAATAGTTGCAAGGCCGAGCTTGACGCCGTAAACGCGCGCTACGCCGAGGACGCACAACGCATTCAGCAAGACTACGCACAGAGACTTGCTGCCTTGGAAGAAGAAGCAGGAAAAATCCGAGTGCACTACGAGGAGGCGGCGCGGCAGGCACAGGAAGCTTCACAAGAAGCACTAACAAAAGCGCAAGTTGAGCTAGCAAGTCTCAGTAAATATGCGGACCTGCGCGATGCTGAGGCCGAGGTCGCTGCCCGACTAACGCAAGCAATCGCAGACGCCGAAGCCCTGTATGCGGAGGCAACGGCTTCGGTCGAAGCTGCAAGCCAAATTGCCAATTTGGAGAAGCGCGAGGCGCAGGAGCGGGCGCGTGAGATTTACAGCCAAGCAGAAGCTTTGATGGTACAAGCCAACAGCGATGCGGGCAAACTACTGGCTGCCGCTGAAGCGCGCGCCCATGAAGTCGGTGGAGAGGCCTACGAGGCTCTCCAGAGCAAGGTTGCTCTCGACCAAGCGGTCCGGGCGATCAGCAATGTTATTGATGGCTACGGCGACCGCTACGTCGTGCCCACACACAGTGCAATCGACGACCTAGCGGCCGACTTTGGCCACCTCGCTGCTGGTGAGTCGCTGCGCATAGCACGGGAAAACTCCCGCCAAATGGTGCTTAGGGGCGAGGCCGCTGCCTGCGACTACGCCGAAAGTGAGCGGAGAACAACAGCCGTACGGTTCGTGATAGATGCCTTTAACGGGCGCGTAGAGGGCGTATTGAGCCGCGCAAAGCACGACAACCATGGAACGTTGGAGCAGGAAATTAGGGACGCCTTTGCGCTGGTCAACCTGAACGGGGTCGCCTTTAGAAACGCGCGGATTCAACAGCTTTATTTGGATGCACGGCTGACCGAGCTTCATTGGGCAGTCGCTGCTCAAGAATTAAAGCGCAAGGAACGCGAAGAGCAGCGCCAGATTCAGGATCAGATCAGGGAGGAGGAAAAGGCGCGGCGGGACTTTGAGCGTGCCCAACAAGAGGCCGCCCGCGAGGAGGAGCTGATTCGCAGAGCAATGGAGAAGGCACAAGAACAGGTCTCGCAAGCAACCGAGGAGGAGCGCCGAAAGATTGAGGCACAACTTGCCGAGTTGCAGCAGAAGCTGACCGAGGCAGAGGCGAAGAGCCAGCGGGCGCTGTCGATGGCTCAACAGACCCGCGCCGGCAACGTTTACATCATCTCAAACGCGGGGTCGTTCGGGGATGACGTGCTGAAAATCGGCATGACCCGACGCCTTGAGCCTTTCGACCGGATCAAAGAGCTTGGCGATGCTTCCGTGCCGTTTGAGTTTGATGTTCACGCCATGATTCGCAGTGATGATGCCCCGACACTGGAGCGCGAGATGCACGCCGCATTTGAAGACCACCGGCTTAACAAAGTGAACTACCGTAAGGAGTTCTTCCGTGTGCCGCTGCAGACGGTCCGAGAGTTCGTTGCGATGCGACAGCTTGAGGCGACATTTACCATGACTGCTGAAGCCCGCGAATATCGGGAGTCCGTGGCATTGGCCAAAATGACTCCTGAGGAACAGGCGCGCTACCACATCAGCGAAGATAGGGGGACGGCGAGTGCTAGAGTATTGGCGGCGGCCATGGATCTGGGCTGAGGCGAGCACCAAAAACATGGCGGGGCGGGGATCTGACAATACTTGATCAATCAATCCCCCGGAACGATCCCTGGTCTCAGAAAAATTTTCAAAAGGACTTTTTATGAAAAAGAAGCGACCCCCCAAGAAGTTGTCGCTGCCATCGGAGCCAGAGCCGGCAGCAACTACTTGGACATACGAGTCGATTAACTTTGAGGTCGCCGCCCGGAATCGCAAGCCGAGGAAGGGCCAAAGTAAAACCAAATGGGCCAAGCAGGTGGCGGCTATGGCGAAGCGAATGCGCCTTGCACAGGAGGAGCACGACCGAATTCAGCATGAAGTTTGGGAGTTGGTGAACCGCCAAGTAAGCGACGAGTCTGAGGCGATTAAACTTATCCGTTATCAGTCCGCCGGTCTAACTTCCTATGCGGAGGAGTTACGTAATAAGGCGCTGGCAGGCGACCCGTTAGCGGCATTCGCGGCCGATCAACTGTTTCAGGCGACAGAGCAAATGGTCAAAGCCCTGTGCGAGATTGCAGGGACCCGGAGCAATTCGCCGGTGTCGGAATCCGCTGCTGCAAAGCATGCGGCTGAAGGCCTGCACACCGTCCACGCGCACACACAACGTGAGTTAGAAATGTTGCGCAAGCGGGAAGCTCGCAGGACGCTCGCAAAATCTAGCGCCCACTACGACAAGGACTACCGTAATTTCTGCGAGGATGTTTTAGACGCGGCTATGGATCACTTCAGCCGAAGCAACGAGGTATTTGAAGCTGAGGTTTTACCAAAACATCCGTTTGCTATCGGCAATGGCAAAGCCGCTGATGTGCTTAGGAGCCAATGGGTTCGCCTGCTTACGCGCATCATGAAGCGGAGGCATGAGGCCGGCGACTTCAAGACTCCCTGGCGTAGTCGTCAGACGCAGACGAGCCGCATATTCAATGAACTGTGGGATGAGCGCGTCGAGGCTCGGGCACGCAAGCACACGAGAAAATATAAGCTCAACTTGCCCGAGTAGCACTGCGGTAATTTTTCGGGACATTTACCGCAAGTTGTTGATCAACAATGTGTTGCGGTTTCAATTAGGGCGGGACTAAAGCAGATTGGGTGCATGGACACATATTCCATGCAAACACACGAAGTACCACACGCACCGTTCACTCCTTCCACGCTGTTTGGCGTCACGGAGTCGGGCGAAGATACAGGCATTGTCCCCGGTCTGATGGCCTTGGACAAATTCATCGAAGGCATCGGCGTTACCCGCGAGACGCTCGTTAAGTGGCGCCGGCAGGGGCTGCTTGAGACCTGCAACATCTACGGCCGACTCTACGTCACAACGGAGGAGGTGTTACGTTTCAAGCGCAGGGTCATGTCCGGCGAGTTCGCCAAGTGCATCAAGCGCCCACAACGGGAGCAGCAGCTGGCGGACATTGCCGGCGAGGACAACGACAATGCGGAGTGCGCCTCGGCGGATCTCGTAAGGGAGGCACGATAATGCACGCCACCGTGGATGGGCCACCGGACAACCTCCTCGACGCTGCAAGGTTCTACCGTGAGCGCCACGGATGGGCCGTACATCCCCTGCATGGGCCGGCCGAGGGCAGCGAGAGGGAGAGAGGCAAGAAGCCCAAGTTGGCCGGCTACAACAAGCCGGACTACCAAGGATTGGACACGGACGCCGCACTGGTGGCCGCATTCGGTAACGGCAAGGGCAGCAACCTCGGCATCGTGGTGCGTCCGCCCCATGTGGTGATCGATCTCGACAGCAAGAGGGACGCCGGCGAGAGCGTCCGCGCATGGCTGGCCGAGCGGCCCGAGCTGGCGGAAGTGCCACGGGAGCGCACGGCCGGCGGGGCGCACCTACACTTCATCTGCAGGGACGCGCCCAAGCTCGACGGTGGCAAGCAAGTGGAGCAGCTCAACGAGTTCGTCACGGCGGAGATCTTTACGGGTCCGAGCAACATGGTGATCAGTCCGAGCGTCCACCCGAGCGGCCAGCGTTACGCATGGGAGGTCTTCCGCGAGGACTTCCCCGAGGTGCGCTGGCAGTTCCTGGTGGAGACATTCAAGGCGCCGGTGCAGGCACGGTCGAAAGGTCGCGGAGACGTGACTACGCTCGACGTGGAGGCATTTGCGAGGGATCTCGGCATCTATGGCCGGCGGATTCCGGGCGTGGACAACTTGGGGCGAGTTCGCCACACGATACAATGCCCGTGGCATGAATTGCACACGCTCAAGGGGACGGCACGTGAGTCCGGCACGGTGCTCTTTGAGCCAAAAGATGGTGCTCCGCCGGCCTTTGATTGTCAGCACGCGCACTGCCAGACCAAGACGATCAGTGACGTGATGAGGTGGGCTGAGGAGCAGAAGCACGGAGTGATCGACGCGCACTGTGCCAAGCAACAGGACAGGCCGGCGCACACGCCACCGATCACCACGATAGACGGCAAGCCGGCGCTCATGCTCCCGTGCGACGATTGGACGATAGGACAATTCTCAGACCAACTTGGGCGCATCCTCTCGGCGTCCGGCGTCTACGAGCGCAGCGGCATACCCTTTACGGTCAACGCGACCACGCACCAGTGCGAGCCGGTCACGGCGGACTTTCTGCGAACATGGGCGGAGAACTCCGTGGCGTGCTTCACAACACGGGGACACGGGCGCAACGAGTTCAAGGTCTGCAAGACCATGAGCATCGACACGGCACGGGCCGTGATCGCCTCACAGCAATTCTCCAAGCACCTCAAACCCCTGTCGCACGTTGCAATGGTGCGGACGCCAGTCCTACGGGCAAGCGGCGACATTGTGCTACGGCCTCGGGGCTACGACCAAGAGTCCCAAGTCTACACGGCCACGGACGCCATCGATTTTGACGAGCACATGGACTTCCCCCGAGCCAAGCAAGTGCTCGACGATCTCCTCAAGGAGTTTCCGTTTGCGGAGGACGGCGGGAGGAGCAGGGCCGTGGCGATCTCCGCCATGCTGGCCGTCTACGGCAACGGTCTGATCACCGCCGGCGCCACCCGCCCGTGCTTCATCTACCTCGGCAACATGGAGGGCAGCGGTAAGACCCTGCTCGCACGCATCGCGGCGCTACCCTACGGCAATGTCCCGGTAACGGGCGGCCCATCGAAGGACGAGGAGTGGGACAAGCTGCTCCTGTCCATCGTGATCGGCGGCCGGCGCATCGTGATCTTTGACAATGTGCGCGGCCACCTCGCCAGCCAGCACCTTGAGCGGTATCTGACGAGCAGTAGCTACTCCGGGCGCATCCTTGGGGTCAGTAAGGAGTTTGAGGGCGAGGCCGGCGCTATTGTCTGCATCACCGGCAACCGTCTGACCGTCTCGCCGGATCTCCGCCGGCGCTCCCTTTTTGTGGAGCTATTCTGCCATGAGCTTTCCGCCGAGCGGCGAAGGTTCACCCGCATCCTCGATGAGCCAGCACTGACCAAATTGAGGCCGGACGCGCTGGCCGCGCTCCACGCTCTCGTGCGCCACTGGGACAGCAAGGGGCGGCCTCCGGGGCGCAACAAGCACGCCAGCTTCCCGAGATGGGCCGAGGCCATCGGCGGCATCATGGAGGCGGCCGGCTACGCAAACCCCTGCCAACTCCCCGTGATCGATGACATGGGCGACACGGACGCCGCAGACATTCAGACCCTCTGCTCCATGATGCCGGTGGGGAAACGCTTTGAGTTCTCCGATCTGGCCGAGCTGTGCGTCGAGCATGGGTTGTTTGAGCGGGTCACGGAGCGGCGGGACGGTGAGGATCTCGACAAGGCGGCCAAGACGGCGCTCGGGCGGGTTCTCAAGGGCTACCATGCCCGAACCACGGTGGCCGGACCTCCCGCGCTACACTTCCTTGTCCAGGGTAAGGGACACTCACGGTTCTTCACGATGAAGCCCGCCACCGGCGTACATGATCGACATGATCAACATGATGGTATCGCCAATAATGAAAACACACAAAACCCCCATAAGCCGCAGGATCATGTTCATCATGCTGATCATGCACCGGACAACACGAATAACGTGAAGTTAAGCACTCAAACCCCACCTGCACCCGTTCGCTACGTCTACGTCACGTCCCAGGATGTGCTGGCCGAGATCGCCCAAGACCTCACCAAGGCCGACAAAATGCTGGCCTTGGATCTGGAAACCTACGGGCAAGACCCGCTTAATCCGCGCAAAGGTGAGATCCGCACGCTTACCGTGGCTCGCCGGGGCGGAACCCCGTGGATCATCGACCTCAAGGCCATCGGCTACGACCTCGGTCCGGTCAAACAGGAGCTGCTCAAGCGTCCCCTAATCATCCACAACGCACGCTTTGACTTGGGCTGGCTGGCCGAGAAGCTGCAGATCCGGCCCATTGGCGTCGATACGTTGTCCCTCTCCCGTCTGCTCACGGCCGGCACGAATGACGGTAATGACCTCGGTGCAGTGCTCAAGCGCCACCTCGGTGTTGATGCACCCAAACACCTCGGCCGGTCCGACTGGGGTGGTATGATGCTGTTTGAGGATCAACTTGAGTACGCCGCACGGGACGTGGCGCATCTCCATGACCTCGGCGGCAAGCTGGCGTCCGAGATCAAGGCCGCCGGCATGATGGACGTGATGAGTCTGGAAATCCATGTCCTGCAGGTGGTCCGCAACATGACCGCTACCGGGTTCGCCGTGGACGTGGGGAGGCTCGGCGCAATCAACACCAGGGCCAGCGCAGAGGCGGGCACGGCAGCCAAAACCCTGCAGGGAAAGCTCGGCCCGATCAACATGGCCTCTCCCAAGCAGCTGATGAAGGCACTCAAGGGCGCCGGTCATGGCGTGGAGAGCACGGACAACGAGGCGCTGCAGGGCATTAAGGACAAGGAGCTGGCCGCCGGCATCATAGCCTACCGCGAGTCCGAGAAGCTGGCACAACAGGCGCAAAGTCTGCTCGACGCCACCCACAACGGGCGCATCCATGCGGACTACGATCCAACCGGCACGGCCACGGGGCGCTTCTCCTGCAAGCGGCCGAATCTGCAGAATGTTTCACGGGGCGAACTGCGAGACTGCTTCATCGCATCCCCCGGCAAGCTGCTTGTGGTCTGCGACTACTCACAAGTCGAGTTGAGGCTGGCGGCGTACATAGCCAAGGACGAGAGAATGCTGACCGCCTTCCGTGACGGCATCGATCTGCACGCTGCCACGGCGGCCATCGTGTTGGACAAGGCGCCGGCTGACGTGACCAAGCAGGACCGACAACTCGCCAAGGCGGTCAACTTTGGCCTCATCTATGGGCAGTCCGCCCGAGGTCTGGTGCGCTACGCAAAATCCTTGTACGGCGTTGAGCTGTCCGAAAAACGGGCGCACGAGATCCGCGACAGGTTCTTCCGGGCGTACGCCGGCCTCGCACGCTGGCACAAGGTGGCAACACAGGATGCCCGAGGATTCGTAAGCGCAGAGGCGCGAACCCTGCTTGGCCGGCGACAGCAACTCCTCGACGGCGACTGGTGGCCGCGCTTCACCCGTCTGGTCAACACGCCGGTGCAGGGTACGGCGGCGGACGGCATCAAGAAGGCGCTGGTTCGCCTCGCTCAGGCACTACCCGTGGGCGCACAGGTGGTGGCAACGATCCACGACGAGATCGTGGTCGAGTGTGAGGAGGCACAAGCGCCGGACGTGCTCGCCATGACCAAGACCACGATGATCGAAGGCATGGCGGAGATCGCCAAGGACTGTCCAGTGGAAGTTGAGGGCGGCGTTGGTAAGACTTGGGGGTCCGCCAAGTGAAATCCATTAAGGACTATTGCGCGGCGTTTCTCCAGAGTCGAAACCCCTGATGGGTGTAGTACACCGTATCCGATGAAACCCTGTTTGTAATGCGACACTGAGCCGCGCCACTTATATAAGCACCGCCACGCACGACGTAATAGAACGAGAGACCATCAAATCGAGAAAACGTAATCTCCGCAATATTTCCACTCATGTCGTGTAAACCAAGTTCATTAGATTTTTTCGTGCCTACTGCTTTAAACGACCCTCCAAAAGTGGTGTTAGAATAATACCAACCCAATTCATTTATCCCGCCGACCCCACTGTACAAGCTTGGCTCGTCCCTTACGCCACCGATGGCCGCCCATTCCCATTCAGCTTCTGTAGGTAAGCGGTAACCGTTAGCGTTAGTGTTATTGGTAACTCCGCTGCCGTAACCTCGACCACGAAACGGTCCCCCAACATCCGCATATACGGGCTGTAAATTCTCCATTTCGCTTTTGGCGTTGCACCAGCTCACAGCGTTGTTTTGCATGACCCCATAAGCCGGTAAATTGGTAGAGGTGGAGTTTGTGATTTTCTGTAAGTGACTTACTAAGCCGTCGAATGTGTACCCGTTAGAGATTGCCCAAGCGTGCACTCGCTGCCAGTCGGCAACAGTGACCTCATACTTACCAACAAAGGCGTTCGACACCGTGCGACCAGCTATCGGCGAGCTCGGTGTTAGCGTTCCGCCGGCCACGTAAACCATTCCGCTAGGAGCACCTGTTCCGGTTCCGCTAAGGACAACAGACGCACCGCCTCCACTGGCTGTCCATTGGATGCTTAGCAGCCCAGGGTAAACGCCGGTTTCAAGCGGCTCAAACGTGATTGGGATCTGTTGAGTCTCGCCCGCGCTTAAAGTTCCGGTCCAAGAACCTGAGTAATTCGCAGGCACAGCAATGCGTGTGATGGTGAGGCTTTCGGGACTGTTGTTTTTAATGGTGAGAAATAGAGTCTTCATGTCGCCGATCTCGACTGGCCCGTAATTAAGCGCTGAGTCGATGCTAATTGGCGCACCCGCTATGCGGACGAGGCGCATGCCAACACTCGGCACAATTGTTTGTGTAGGCGAATCGTAGGCTCCACGGTCTGCTACTGAGCAGCTCGCCGCCCCCGAACGAAAAGATCCGCCACGAAAAGCTCTCCAAGAATCATAACCAAAATCCCAGAGCCATTCGTCCACATTGCCACTCATATCGTACACTCCCAGCTCGTTAGGGTTTTTTGTGCCGACTGGCTGCGTCTTTCCCCCAGAGTTATCCCTATACCAAGCAATGAAATCTGCGTCATTCGACCCACTGTAAACATAGCCTAGGCTTTGTGATCCTCCCCGCGCCGCCCATTCCCACTCAATTTCAGTCGGCAGGCGGTAGCCAGACGCATTCGCATTCATGCTAACTCGCGCGAAATCTTCCCGCGCCGGGTTCCCTTCTCGGAACGTCTGTCCGTCCAGTTGAAATGCAGGCTCCAAGCCCTCCCTCTCGCTCTTGGCATTGCACCATTTGATTGCGTCGTTCCAGCTCACACCACGCACTGGATTGGCCATACCATCAAAGATCGGTGAGCTTTGGAAAGAGTACCCATTGCTGGACGCCCAAGCCGACACCAATTGCCATACATCCTGAGTGATCTCGGTTACGGATATTAGGAACGGCGCAACTTTCTCGCCGGATAGCGCAGACGAGTTCGGCAGCACGCCGCCTGGGACCAAGACCATCGGCGGGACCAGCTGTGGGCTCCATTTCAGCCGATAGAACCCAGATCTTGCATTACCTGTGGCGTGTTCAAATAAGCCCGACCCATTGTTTGTGGAGACAGCTAGCCAGCCCAAAGACAAATCCGAAGTGTACTCAAGAATGCTCACGCCAGTGTATACCGCATCCCAAGAAATGGTAGTACTGCCGGGCGCCCTCGTAATGCGCAAGTCGGGCGTCGACGTAGGCGTGGGCGTCGGCGTCGGCGTCGGCGTTGGCGTAGGTGTCGGTGTAGGCGTAGGTGTCGGCGTGGGCGTAGGTGTAGGCGTTGGCGTGGGCGCAGGCGTCGGTGTGGGTGTAGGCTGAGGAGTTGACGCGGGGAGTGCGGCAAGTAGAAGCGCTACTTTCAGCTCGTCTGGGTCTTCGCTTGGCGTCTTCGCGGAATTTTTGGTGACGTAAGCCACGGCCGAAACCAAACCAGTGGCGATGCTCTTGCGGTAAATTATCGGAGGAGTAGACGCACTCGGGTTGTAGGCACTCTGAGAGCCAAAGGCGGACCCATAGCTGCTCAACGAATTGTATATACTTGTGGAGCTGGTCGCCGAGCCATGCTGGCCAGCCTCGTTAATTATCGAAAGCGAGTTGGCCGTGTCCGGGTAAGTGAACCCAAGTCGGGTGCCATCGTTGGCCTCAATCAAGGTTTGAAACGTGGGCGTGCTAAAAAATTGGCTGTGGTAGCTCCAGTTATCGAGGACGTCTAACCCGACTAGAAGGAAGTCGGGGTCCAAGCCGCCGTTGACAGTTCGGTTTTTAGTCAGAAACCCGACGATAATGAGCGAGTTGTTAACGATCAGCGGCGGTCGCGAGGCGTAGGAACTGTACGCGCTGAGCGTGGAATAAGTACTACCGTAAGTAGAATAGCTGTTGCGGATGCTTGTGGAGGAGGAGGCGCTGCCGTAACTGCCAAATCTGTTCCTAATCGAGTCGCCAACTGTGCTCCGCGAAATAACTCCGAGGAACTGTGGCGGTTCCTCGTCGGAGTACAGCGCGCAACCAATGAATTGATCGAGAATAGTAGCCGGTTGAGCGAGGGTCGCAGACGCTGTGAGGATTAGCACGAGGAACCAGCGCATGACCCTCACACTTCGACCGGACCGCCTCCAACGCAAGTAAATGCGCATAAGTATTATCACCTATAGTTCGCAACTCTCTGGTGCTGTGTGGGTTGCGGGCAGGTGCGTGCAACGGCCACAAGTAACCCGTGGCAAATGGCGTAGATATAACAGCATTTAACCACACGCTTTTTGATCTGCATCCCTCTGTTATTCAACGATTTGTGGCACTTAAAGCATTAGCAGTAGCCACACTTAAAGAAGTAGCAATCCGCCGGCGGTGGCCACGCTTAAAGATCCGCAACTGCCACGCGAAAGGCAGATAGCGGAAGGGCAAGAGCAGCCGGCATAGACGAGCGGGCCGAAAGCGTAGCGCGAGGGAGCCTCCGGGCAACCGGTCGTGGGCCTCAAGCGAATCCGAGAAAAGGCGAGTGTGCTACGAGTGTGCTTCACTTGGCCGAAACTCCTACGTCATTTCCCGCGAGGCACTTTCGCCCGTGAAGCCAGTATTCATGCGGGTTCGCGAGCTTTTCTTCTCACGTCGATTCACGTCGATCTTACCCTAAAATCTGTCTCCTAAGTCTGGCGCGTCTGCCAGTTCCGCCACCCGAGCGATAGATCAGGATAATATCAGGCAACGGGCCCCTGGCGAGGGTGGAGCTTGGTTGGGTTTGACTTACCAGCGGGCCCGGTGTTCCGGGGCGGCCGCATTATGGTTGGCCGGCGGGTTTGGTGTGGCGCCGCTCGGCTTCTGCGACGATGGCGTCGACGGTGTTGGAGGCTTCCTTGATGGCGTGGCCGCGCAGGCCGGCGACCAGGGAGGTGGCCGGTTCGACGTGGTTGGCGTAGCAGATGACCGCACTGTCGCCGTGCGGTTCGACCCGCAATTTGCCGACCGCGGATTTGGCGAAGAGGGATTCGAGGAGATTCCAGTGCACGGTGTAGCCCTCGGGCGTCTTTTCGTAGCGGTTGCGCACCAGGTAGCTGATGGTGAAGAGGACCGGCAGCTTTACGGTGTAACGCACGTCCTTGGTATTGGCGTCCGGTTCATTTTCCACCACGGCGGACTTCAGGTTGTCGATGAAGCTGTCGGCGTTTTCGTAGTCGAGGAAGAGGGCGGTCACTCCCTCCGGAGTGGCTTTCACTTTCCGGTAAATGCGAACTTCGGGCCAGGTGGCCCCGGGTTTTTCCACCGTGATGAGAACGGCTTGACCGGACTCGAGTTTGTCGCGGTCGGCTGCGGACAATTCCTCGACCATGGCGGATTGTGCCGGCGCGGTGAGGGCGACGGCGGTGACGAACAAGAAGAGAATTTTGCGCATGGGAAAGTGGACCGAGAGGCGAAAGGGTTCGTTCATTCCTTATCTGGTTGCCTGACGGGCGGCGTGATAGCAAGAAATCCGTGCAGATCGACATCCTTACCCTTTTTCCGGCCATGGGCGAGGGTTTGCTCGGCGAAAGCATGCTGCGCATCGCCCGGGAAAATGGCGCGGCCGACATCCGCCTACGCAATCTCCGCGATTGGGCGCCGGGCAAACACCGGGTGACCGACGAACCGCCCTACGGTGGCGGCGCCGGCATGGTGCTCAAGGTCGAGCCAATCGCCATGGCGTTGGAGGAACTCCGTCAACCGGCCTCGCGGGTCATTCTCCTTTCCGCGCAGGGCCGGCGCTTCGACCAGGCCGCGGCCAAGCGTTTGGCCGGGGAAAAGCATCTCATCATGATCTCCGGGCACTACGAGGGGATCGACCAGCGGGTGGCCGAGCATTTGGTCGACGAGGAAATTTCGCTCGGCGATTACATTCTGACCAATGGCACGCTGGCCGCGCTGGTCGTCACGGATGCCGTGGTGCGACTGCTGCCCGGCGTGCTCGGCGACGAGCAATCGGCGGCCGACGAATCGTTCTCCCACGGACTCCTCGAATATCCGCACTACACGCGACCGGCCGAATTCCGCGGTTGGAAGGTGCCGGACATTTTGCTCTCCGGAAATCATGCGGCGATCGAAGCGTGGCGCCGCGAGCAGGCGCGTGTACGCACGCGCGACCGCCGTCCGGATCTGGGTTCCGGGTAGGACGCGGCGGTGCCCGTCGCGCCGCGAAACTCTCCTTTGGTGTGGTGCCGGCTTGCCCCGGGGTTAACCGGGTAGCCGTGAATATTGGCTATGAACAAAAGCTTCCCGCCTTGGACGGTCTGCCGGTGGGATTCCGTGACACGGAAAGGTATCCGTGTAATTTGATACAGGCGTTTTATCCTTGGCCCGCTTCCGCATGAAACTGAAATCGTTCCTCTTCGCGCTCGCCTTCCTCCTTGTCACGGTCGGTGTTGTGGCCGGAGTGAAGGCGCTCCAGATCGGGAGGTTGATTTCCTCCGGCGAGGAGGGTGGGGGTCCGCCGGTCGAGACGGTCAGCACCGCGCCCGTGACCAAGGAACGCAGGGAGCGCTCGGTCGAGTCGGTGGGTTCGCTGCGTGCCGTGCAGGGTGCCGACTTGAGCACGGAAGAGTCCGGGATGGTGACGAAAATCTTTTTCAAAAACGGGCAGGAAGTGAAGGAAGGTGACTTGCTGCTGGAGCTCGACACGCAAACCGAGCAGGCGAACCTGCGATCGGCCGAAGCGGAAGCCGATCTGGCCCGCACGGTTTACGACCGCACAAAACAACTGCGGATCAACAGCACCGTGCCGCAATCGGAGATGGACGCGGCCGAGTCGAATTTGCGCAAGATGACCGCCCTGGTCGAGCAACTGCGCTCGACCATCCGGGAGAAGCAACTGCGCGCCCCTTTCACCGGACGTCTCGGTATCCGCGAAGCCAACCTCGGGCAGTTCGTCGACCAAGGGGACAAAATCGTTTCCCTGCAATCCCTCGACCCGATCTTCGTCGACTTCCTCCTCCCTCAGCAATTGCTCTCCCAACTCACCCCGGGACGCCCGCTGCGGGTCATCACCGATGTCTATCCCGACAAATTTTTCGACGGCGAACTTACCGCGGTGAACACAGAAATCGACCCGGTGACGCGCAACATCCGCCTCCAGGGCACGCTGAGCAATCCGGGTGGCCTCCTCCGCCCCGGCATGTTCGGACGCATTCTGCTTTCCCTGGGCGAAGCTTCCGAAGTGACATCCATCCCGCTCACCGCCGTGGTGGCCGCGACCTATGGGGATTCGGTTTTCGTGATCGAGGAAAAAACCGGTGAGGACGGCGTGACGAAGACCGTCGCCACCCAGCGGTTCATCCGCACGGGTCGCGCCGAAGGGGATTTCATTGCGGTGACCGAGGGGTTGCAACCTGGGGAGACGGTGGTCTCGGCCGGTGCTTTTAAATTGCGCAATGGTTCCGTCGTTGAGGTGAACAATGACATGGCGCCGCGTCCGGAGCGGCAGCCGCGTCCGGAGGATTCATGAGCCTGCGGCACTTGGGACGGCGCGGCGGGGGTGGCGGATCGGGTTCGTTCACCGATATGTTCATTGAACGGCCCGTGGTGGCCGCCGTGGTCGCTTTGCTCATCATTGTGCTCGGACTGCAGGCTTTGCTCAGCCTCAATGTGCGCCAATACCCGCGCAGCGACAACGCCTCGGTCACCGTGACCACAGTCTACATCGGCGCGAGCGCCGATCTGGTGCGGGGGTTCATCACCACGCCGCTGGAGCGCGTTATCTCGGGGTCGGACGGCATCGACTACGTCGAGTCGCAAAGTTCGCCCGGTCGCTCGGTCATCACCGCGCGGCTCAAACTCAATTACGATTCGACCAAAGCCTTGGCCGAGATCAGCTCGAAAGTGGACCAGGTGCGCAACGACCTGCCGCCCGAGGCCGAGGTGCCGGTCATCAATATCGTCAACGCCGACTCGGAGCGCGCCGCGGCCTATCTCCGTTTCACCTCCGACATTCTCGAGCCCAACGAAATCACCGACTACCTCGCCCGTGTCATCCAGCCGCGGTTCTCCGCCATCCCCGGGGTACAGCGCGCCGAAATCCTCGGCGGGCGCGTCTTTGCCATGCGCATCTGGCTCAAGCCCGACCGGATGGCCGCGCTCAATGTCAGTCCTGCGCAAATCCGCCAGGCCCTGGCCGGCAACAACTATCTCTCGGCCGTCGGCCAGACCAAAGGCTCGCTGGTCACGGTCAATCTGACCGCCAACACCGACCTCAACTCGGCAGAAGAGTTCGAGCAACTGGTCATCCGCGAGAGTGACGGAGCGATCGTGCGGCTCAAGGACGTGGCCGACGTGGTGCTCGGCGCGGAGGACTACGATTCCGAAGTGCGTTTCTCGGGCGAGAAAGCCGTCTTCATGGGGATCTGGGTGCTGCCCAATGCCAATGCCTTGGATGTGCTCACCGGGGTGCGGACCGAATTGGAGGAAATCAACCGCGACCTGCCGGCCGGCCTGGAGGGCGGCATCGGTTACGATTCCACGGTCTACATCCGCGACTCGATCGATGAAGTGCTCAAGACTCTGGCCGAGACACTGCTTATCGTGGTGGCGGTTATCTTCCTCTTCATGGGCTCGCTGCGGGCCGTGGTTGTGCCGGTCGCCGCCATTCCCCTGTCTATCATCGGCGCATTTTTCCTAATGCAGATGGCCGGGTTCACGGTCAATCTGCTGACCCTCCTCGCCATTGTTCTGTGCGTCGGCATCGTGGTCGATGATGCCATCGTGATGGTCGAAAACATCGAACGGCATTTGTCCGAAGGTATGAAACCCTTCGATGCCGCGATCAAGGGTGCGCGCGAGTTGGTCGGTCCGGTCATTTCCATGACCATCACCTTGGCCGTGGTCTATGCGCCGATCGGCTTCCAAGGCGGTCTGACCGGCGCCCTCTTCCGCGAGTTCGCCTTCACCCTGGCCGGTGCGGTCCTTGTCTCGGGCATTGTCGCGCTGACTGTTTCGCCGGTCATGTGCGCCAAAATGCTCAAGCCCGGTATGGAGGACCACGGCTTTGCCCGGCTGGTCAACCGTGGCTTCGCCCGCCTGCGCGACATCTACGGCCGCGCGCTCGACGCCGTCCTGGCCGCACGACCGGCGGCTTATTTCGTGTGGGCGGTCATCGCCCTGCTCTGCATCCCGATGTTCCGCATGTCGCCGTCCGAACTGGCCCCCTCCGAAGACCAGGGAATTATTTTCGGCATCGTCGACGCGCCGGCCAACGCCACGGTGGAAGAAACCGCGCGTTATGCCGAAGCGGCCAACGACATTTTCTTCAGCGAGCCCGAGACCGACTTTTCCTTCCAGCTGACCCAGCCGTCATCCGGCTTCAGCGGCATGCGCCTCAAACCATGGAGCGAACGCGAGCGCACGCCGAACGAGATCCTGCCCGGACTCGCCGCCAAACTGGACCGGATTGCCGGCATCAGCGTCCGCGCGGTGACTCCGCCCTCCTTGCCCGGCGGCGGCAACTTCCCCGTCGAATTCATCATCGCCTCGACGGCCGAGCCCGAGCAGATCCTCGAGATCGCCCGCACGCTGCAGCAAAAAGCGGCGGCCAGCGGCATGTTCGCCTTCCCGCCGATCATCGACACCAAGATCGACCAGCCGGAAGCCGAATTCCTCATCGACCGCGACAAGGTGGCCTCCCTCGGGCTGAACCTCCGTCAAGTCGGCGAGGACATCTCCGCCATGGTCGGCGGCAATTATGTCAACCGCTTCAACATCGGCGGCCGGAGCTACAAGGTTATTCCGCAAATCCAGCGCGCGGGACGGCTCAATCCCGACCAGCTTGAGAGCATTTACGTGACCGGCCCCGACGGACGACTCATGCCGCTCGGTGCGGTGGCCACGATCAAGCAATCGGCCCAACCGCGTTCGCTCAACCGTTTCCAGCAACTCAACGCGGTGAAGTTGAGCGGCGTGGCCATCCGTCCGCTCGACCAGGCCCTGCGGTTCCTCGAGGACGAAGCGACGAAAATCATGCCGCCGGGCTACGCCATCGATTATACCGGCGAATCGCGCCAGTTGCGGACGGAAGGCAACAAGTTTCTCCCCGCTTTTGCTTTGGCCCTCGTGCTTATTTTTCTGGTCCTCTCCGCCCAGTTCAACAGCTTCCGCGATCCATTCATCATCCTCCTTGGTTCGGTCCCTCTGGCCCTCTTCGGCGCCCTGGTTTTCACCTTTTTGAAAATGCCCGCACCGAACGTCCCGTTCTGGACCGACGGATGGACGACGACGATGAACATCTATTCGCAGGTGGGACTGGTCACTCTGGTCGGCCTCATTGCCAAGCACGGCATCCTCATCGTCGAGTTCGCCAACCAGCGCCAGCGCGCCGGAGTGAACAAACTCGAGGCCGTGCGCGAAGCATCGCGGGTGCGTTTCCGTCCGATTCTCATGACCACCATGGCTACCGTGGCCGGACACTTCCCGCTTGTTCTGGTCAGCGGCGCGGGGGCGGCCGCGCGCAATTCGATCGGCCTTGTGCTCGTCGGAGGCATGGCCATCGGGACGATTTTCACCCTCTTTCTCATTCCCTGCCTTTACATGCTGATGGCCAAGAACACGGCAAAGCAGTCGCGAAACCCCTACGATGTTCCAGCCACGGAACCCGCCAAGGCTTGATCGGCGTAATTTCTCCGCTTGTAGCGGCGGTCAGTCACCGCCGGAACCTCCCAGCGCCAAAGGTGCTGACACAAGAGGTGGATCGCACCCTCCGGGCGCGATGTTCGTTTGGAAAATCGCAATGGAACCGGAGCGAAGCGCAGATGGCCCTTAGTCCCTGAACCCGCGCATTGGTGGGTGTGTGCTGGGAGTAACTGGGGCCGGCGTCGACTGCGAGCTTGGGCAGACAGAGGTCAGAAAGCCACGGATGGAAGAGGATGCCAGAAGATGGTGTTCGCGCCGCTGACACGGCGCAAACACAGTCCTCGGAGAGATGCCATGAGTGGGGCGCGTGTCAGCGCGTCCCGCTTATCCTCTTTCATCTTCTTCCATCCGTGGCCTGTCTTTATTCCCTTTCGAGAGAGTAACTCTCATTGAGTTAGCAGGGAGGCAAACATCGCGATCCACCTGGGCTGAATGGAAGGTGATACCTTTGCGCTTGACCGCGCACCTCGACTGGAATCACCTGCGGAGGACATGAAATACTTCCTTTTGCTCCTTCCCGCCGCCTTGTTGTTTTCCGGTTGTGCCACGTCACCGCAGTCTGGTGATGCCACGCTGATGCAGCGTTTCAAGCAGGCCGACGCCGACGGGAACGGTCAGCTTTCCCGCACCGAATTTTCCGATGCCCTCATCACGGACGCCTATCCGCTTTATGACAAGACCGGCAAAGGATATTTCACCCTGCAGGAGTTTGTCGCCGGGGGTGGCACGGAGGCATCCTTCCGCGACCTTGACCGCAGCGGCACCGGACGCGTTACGCTGGCTGACGTCAAAGTCAACCAGCGCGCCCGCGATCAGTTTTCCCTGCCCTTCGACGGAGCCGATACCCAGCGCAGCGGTTCCCTGACCTACGACGAGTTTATGGTCTACCGTGCGGCCGCCGCGCCTTACGTGCGCTGATGCCCCCTTTGGATTCCCGCGATTTTTACGAGGCGCTACAGCTCGCGGTCAGCCCGGTGATCCTCATCTCGGCCTACGGTTTGCTCCTGCTCAGTATGACCAACCGCTTGGGCCGCGCCATCGATCGGGCGCGGCAATTGGCCCGGGACGGGTCGCCCGGCAAAACAGAGCAAATCGCCATCATTGCGCGGCGGGCAGTGTGGATCCGTCAATCCATTGTCTTTGTCTGCCTCGCCCTTCTGGCCGCCGCACTGTTGGTCCTGGTGCTTTTTGCCTCGGTGTTGCTGGAAACCGGCATCGCGCCGGCGGTTGCCTTCCTTTTTATCGTCAGCGTGGTTTGCCTGATCATCGGACTGGCTTACTTCCTGGTCGACATTTTCGCCTCGCTCCATGCCATGCAGGCCGAACTGGAATCGGAGCGCGACGGGGAGCGCTGAGGAGCGGCAGAGATTCCTGCCGCAAAGCGAAAAAGTCTTCCCAAGCTTTGCCAAGCGGGCCGCCGGCTTACCCGGGGCAAACCACGGGAAGCTTCTGCGCACGGAAACGTCGGTAGACGGTGAAATCGGCCCGGTCGGTGGTGATAACCTTGGCGTCCGGATACACCTCCGAGAGAACCACGAGGGACGCATCGGCTGCGTCCATGGCTTCATATTTGAGCATCAAGGTTTGGGTGCGCTCAAGGTGGTCGGGCCAGGGCTGAAGCAGACGGATGGCGCCCAAGCGCACGAGCGTGAGCAGGGCATGGGCCGGACGCGTATTGCCGCCTAGATTCCAACAGGCTTCGCCCAGGATGATTTCGCTGGTGTGGAGAGGTCCGCGAACCTTCGACAACACGGAGCAACTCCACGCATGCCATTGGTCGGATGCGTTCAGCCAGCCAATGAGCGACCCCGCGTCAACGAGCGCTCGGACGGGCATATCCCTCCCTCATGGAAAGGTCAGCAGGCCCATGAAACATTCCTCGGTAGGGTGCAGCCAAATTGGCGAAGTCGGTGCCGCTGTCCAGTTCCTTGGCCAGCGCCCGGCGGACGGTTTCGGAAAATCCCTCCTGCTGGGCCGCCGCGCGTTTGCGCAACTTTTGATTCATCGAATCGGGAATCTTGATTGTCACGGTCTTCATGTATTACCCAAGGTATGACCAACGGTTTGCAAGGCAAACGGAAAAATCGGGCTGCCGGGATAAGAACCCGCGGCTTCCGCTCGGCTAGAGCATTTTAAATAAAGCTATAGCCGCATGCGGCAAACCAACCGCGGGCATCGGAGGCGGTGACGGCCTCCAGTGCTTGGGCCAGAGCAGCCAGGAGATCCTCGTGGGTTCGAGTTGCGGCCTTGCGCAAGAGCGCCTTGATC
>CAMBUL010000015.1 GCA_945871065.1 Chthoniobacter flavus
ACAGCAAAATCCAAGCCATCAAGCACGCCGCCCGCGGCTTCCGTTCCTTCGCCGCCTACCGCCTCCGCATCCTCTTCTTCTGCGGCGGACTCGATATGCGACCTCGCTTCAGCAACAGCTAAACCCACGGAATTTCACGAAGAACCCAAATTAGGATACCCTCCGGCACACTGCAGTAAAAATTATAAAAATGCGGTGAACTGGCCACGAGGGCGGCAGATATGGCGTGGAAAAGGGGAGAGATGCCCCCGCCAAGCCTAACGGGATTGGTGGCTGCGCCACCTTTCCAAGTTTGCGCCTGTGGCGGCGTGAAAACTAGCGGGTCGTGTGGAAGAGCGACCCTAACGGGATTGATTCGGCTTCGCCTCTCCCTGCGGGTCGACCGCTGGTCGATCTGCCTCGCTTCTGGCTCGGCTCGAACTGCGTTCGAATTCGCCTGCGGCGATCACTCGCCGTCGGCGAGCGACCCTAACGGGATTCGAATTTCTGGTTTCTGCTGCTCAGCCGATTCCAAGTTGTCTTAGAACGTGCTGTGCATAAGAGCTTTGTAATGTAGTCATTTTATCCGCCATGTCAACCGTTTCGGCACTCTATGGCAAACCTCGGCAAGGTGCGTGTCCCCTTTTGTCCCCCTGCCAACAACACCACGATCTATGACACTAAGAGCTATGCTTGGACTGAATCACTGTCAGTCCTTGCTAAGCTTGGGGCGCACCACCAAACGCGATGCGCCGACTCTTATGACACATTAACCGGTTGCGCGTACCGGCCAGCAAGGCTGCAATAGTCGCATGAACAACCCGCATCTTCTCTCTCAGCGCATCGAAGTGGCTTGGCCAGCCGACCGACTCAGCCAACTTGGCCCCAGTCAAAAGCATCGACTCGGGGCCTGGTTGGCAGTCGACCGCGAGAAAAATGGGGACGATGCCCTCACCGTCCCGGCCCTCGAGGGCATGCTCGAAATGCTCGAGACCTACTTCCCCGAGGAAATCATCGGCGCGCCGCAGTTTCAGGCCCAAGAGGCCGCCATCATCGCCGCCCACGCCAAAGCATGAAAAAGTCCCGCTCCATCGAAAGCATCATCTACGACTACCATCGCGCCATCGATGACCTCATCGACGACTACCAGCGCCGTCTGGCCAAGATCCCAACCTGGACCAACGAGAAAAGGCAACTGGTCCGGGAGTTGGAGGAGTCCCTGAAAAAGGCGGAATTCGGATACTACCACGGCAATCCGGCCGATTGCGGCGGCCCCACCGGCTTGGGCAATGACACCGTGCTTGTCGTTCCACCCAACAAGCGCGGCTATCTCCAATACTATCGCGGGCAAACCGTTCGACTCGTCTGCGTCGAGCCGGGGCGCTACAAAAGGACTTACAGAGTCGGACCCACCACCAAGAAACCACCCAATGAACCACCGGTTCAATCGCCATAGTCCCCACGGACTCTTTGCCCATCCCCCCTCGCCCATCAGCCACCGCTGGAAAAACTTGGGCGCCTGCGAAATCGCCGGCTCCGTGTGCGAGTGGACCATCCATCTCGCCATCCGTCCGGAGGTTGCCGGTCTGTGGTCAATACGCTGGCGCGGCGAGGAGCAGGATGAGGAAGTCCTCGGCCCGGATCACTTGGATTCCTTGGCTGAGGAATTGGTCGAAGACCGCGGCATCGACCGGGACGACCTTTTAAACCTTTTGGAATTTAGCGGTATCGAGGCCGTTGAGGAGTTCGCCCGACAGAATCACATCGCCTAAACCTAGAAAAGGCGCGGAGGGTTTGCAGTTGAAAGCCGGAGTCTGCCAAGGGCAAACGGAGACAGGTCGCCGTCGGCGACCAATTGAGAGGCTGCAAGCCAACGACTTGTCGATGCAAGTAGACTCACCCCAAGGATGAGGCAAGCCGATGACGTAGTCTGCTCATGCTCAAGGGGGAGCAGGTCGAAGGCGTAGGTGAGCCTGTACCCGCTGCCGACGGCGGGATCGCACAGGGGGATTTGCTCGGGTTTGGTGATTGATTTTCAGGAAGTCGTCCGGGGAGCCGCCGGGGGCACTCTTTTCGCCCTCGCCCTCGATGTAGTAGTGCCTGTGCTCGCGCAGCCGAGAGATCACGATGGTGACGATCGTGCTAATCCTGCCAATGATGCTTGGTGCATTCATGTTAAGGGGAGACGAAAATAGGTCTGGATGGCCTGGCAAAGAGCCGCCGGCTTAAGACCGCTGGCGACCGTATGTTCCAGCGAAGCTTGAATGCCAGCCCACTCGGGGGAATCTGCCGGGAACTTGCCGAGAAACTTGTTTAGATCAGCGACAATGGAGTCGGGCGATTCCGGCCCCGGCTCTCCGGGCAGCGTCGCCGCGAGGCGGAAGACGTCATTGCGGTGCTTGGCTATGGTTTTTGAATCAATGTGTTCCCCGGCGGCCTTTCGCTGACTCAGGTCCGACCAAGCGCGGGCCTTGAGCGGGATGAGAGCCGTCACCGTCGCAAAGGGTAGGCCCTCCTGCGTCACACTGTGATTACGAATCAGCGTGTAGTAGTCTTCATCAAGAAGAATGGCGGAGAGGCTATGCTGGTCGGCACCTGCGGGGATCGGAACAATGACCTGCCCGTCCCCCAACTCGATCTTGTCCGGCTTGCGACTAAACAGTTCGAGCATGAACGGAAATTCCGGGTTCTCCGGCTTGGCGAAACGATAGAGCACGGGCAGGCCCTCCGACTTTTCCTGAATCTTGTATTTGCCCTCGGCAATGAAGCCCCGGAGGGCCGCGACGAAGGCTGGTTCGACCACTTCAACAAGGAGAACGATGTCGAGATCCTTGGTCGGTCGAAACTCCTCTCGCTGCGCGGCAAACCATTCGTGGCAAGCGACTCCGCCGATAAGCACGAAGGCCCCTTCAAATTCCCTGAAGCGCTCGCGAAACAGATCGAGCCCCGTTACCATGGGAAATCCTCCAGAAGCTTCTCCAGCTGTTGCTGGACACGCTCGTCGGGGGAGTCAGCAAGACTCAGACAGAGGGAGAGTTCATCGACGCACTCCCCATCAGACAGCAACCCGGGGTCGTAAGCCCAGCTTTCAACCAGGACAGAGGCATCCTCCCGCCCGCTGCATCCGTGGAATGTGCCCGTTTGCAGCAGTCGCAGATACATTCGATGGTCCAGGGCAAAGGTCGGCATCCGGTCGGACGAGATCATGGTCTTCTTCGCCAAGGCGCTCATTCCAGCCAAGAGAGCGGGCGGCCCAGGTTGGTCCCACTGGATCCAGTGTTGGCTTCGATCGGGGGCAAAAAGAAAGGGACGTGCCTGCTCCCAAAGTTCTTTGCGGGCGTATTTGAATCGCAGCACGACAGACTTTCCTTGTTTCACGGCCTCACAGATCCCGGCGGCCTCGAACTCAGCCTTCACTTTGGTCATCATGATCGGGGAGTAACCGATGGCTTTGGCAACCTCTTGCAGAGGGGTGGCGTCCATCGGCTTCCGCTGGAGATGATAAAGAAGCAGGCACTGGGCGGCCGGCGTGAATCTGGTCCGCTTCGAGCGCCTCTCGACGGGCTGACGTTCCCTCAGGTCGATCCAGACAGAAGGCAGAAAGGTTTGGCTTTTTGGAACCACGAACGGAATTCGGCGGCGGATCATCGGCATCCGCGCAGACGATGGTAGCGAAGAAATGACGAAAACAACGCCCTCCCCAAGCTTTTCCCGGAGCGTCGCCGCATGTCGCTCGTATTCACCGACCGAAAAGGTCTCCGGTGGGGCTTTCTCAACAGCCAAAACAAGGTCTCTTCCGAGAAAGCTGGCCGCATAAATGGCATATCGCTGGCGCAAATACAGCGGAAGCTTGGAATCCTGACGAGGAGTGAGATTGCCCAGCTCTTCAGTGAGATCGTTCCAGTAATCCAACAGCCTGCTCTCGAGGTTGCTCATAATCGCTACACTTCCACGCGACGCTACACTTGTCGAGTGTAGAGTTGCGCCTTGGTGTAGCTTGTCCCTCGCAAGCTGATCTGGTTGCCTCAGATTTGATGGCCGTGGCGGGACGACTGCCGACACTCGCACTCGGCGGGCGGTTTTGCTGGAGTCGTGGATCGTGTAGTGGCACCAGTAGGTGCCGTTGTTGGATGCGTGCTGTCGTTGCGCACGCACCCCCGCAACCCAAACCACCACCTCTGGTGGAATAATGGCACCTGGTGGCTCCACGCCACCGTGCACCGTCCCGACTACACCAAGCAGCGACTTCTTTTGCCGCTCGAGACCAGGAACATCCATTTGGCCCGGCGTCTTGGTCGACCCCAAGGTCGATGACTACCTCCTCCCAGTTGAAGTTCTCCCAACGCAGTCGCAGCAACTCCGCGGAACGGATTCCGGTAAAGGCCCCCAAGGCGAGGCCGAGGCGCGCTTGGCCCTCGGAAGCCTCGAGCAGTTCACGCATTTCACCAGGCGTGAAGATGACAATCGGCTTGGGCTTGATCCGCGGCTTTTCCAGCCACTTGGCTTCCGTCTCGCGGTCTCGCGGCAGATACCCTCGGCGCCGTGCCCAGTTAAACATCGTGATAATGAGCCGGCGCGCGTCATTGCGGGAGGTCAGCCCGGCGATGCGGCCAAGCCACTTCTCCATGTCCATGGTCAGCAGGTGCGTGATCGGCATCTGGAAGGCGCGGCCAAAGGCCCCGAGCCGCAAGCGGCAGTCGTCGATGTAGAGCTGGCAGCAGCCATTGGCCCGGCGTGAGGCGGTAAACTCCTCGACCACCTGGGAGACCGTGCGTTCCATGTCCGGACGGATCGAATTGTGCAGGTAGAATTCCACGGCTTGGCGCAACGTCCCACGCTCGCCAATCGTCCGCTTGAGGTCGGCGTATTCACCGGCCACCACGTGCAGGGGCATCTCGACGGCACCAAGCCGACGCAGCGCCTCCTTCGTGTCCTGCGCCTGCGCGGTGGTCAACTGCGGGCCATGGACCTGACCGGCGGCTAAGGCCTCGGCCCGCTCCTTGGCAAAGGCCCGGGCCCGCTGCAGGCAGCTAAAGTGCTTGCGGTGGCGCTTGGGCCCCACGTGCCAGGAAACCGTATAACGGACACGGTTTCCGTGCCGCAGGGTGTAGATCTTGAGGGTTACCGAACCGGCACGAACAACCGAAACCTTTTCATCCGATTTTCCGCGCCCCGAGCCTTGTTTGGACACATGGTTTGTCACCATTTTGTCCCCCCTGTCAAACGACCTAGCGTAAGTCGTTGACCGAGAACGCGACCCTAACGGGATTCGAACCCGTGTCACCGCCGTGAAAGGGCGGTGTCCTAACCGCTGGACGATAGGGTCATAACGGAGCTGAAAAGCTGACAGAATCTTACCAGAAGGCAAGCAGGCTGTGTTGCTTTCCGCACATTTTAACGCTCCCAAGAGCCGAAGGGATGCACGGCCAGACTGGCGTTGAGGTAACGGGGGTCGGTGGTCACTTCTTCACCGAGCCAAGCCGGCTTGGAGAAGACCTCGGTATCATCGTCCAATTCGAGCTCGGCCACGGTGAGCCCGGCGTTGGCCCCGCGGAATTCGTCGACCTCCCACCTGTGGCCGTGCCACTCGACCAAATGGCGGGTCTTTTCGACAAGGCGGCCTCGGCAGAGGGCCAGCATGTCGTCCGCCTCATTGGCCGGGATTTCATATTCGAACTCGGGGCGCCTGATCCCCTCGCCCCGGCCTTTGACCGTGAGCCAAGCGCGCTGGCCGTCGGTGCGGACGCGCACCGTGATGCCACCGTCGACGGCGAGGTAACCTTGGCGCAGCGGGTGGCTGGCGGCGGCCAAGCCGCGCCAACTGTCATCAGCGACGAGAAACTTGCGTTCGATTTCCACCCCCATGGAAGACGCAGTGTGGATGCTGGCGGGGCCGCTGGCCAGTCCGGGCGCGGATGCGAACTTGTCCGGGGGGCGCGCACAGGCCAGTCTGGCCGGTGATGAACACTTTCCAGATCACCATGGAGCAAGTCGGCATGTTCGTTGATGCTGCGGGGGTTGCGGTCATCGTCCTGGGCATCATCGGCGCGACCGGCCGCGCCTTGCTCAGTGCTCCGCCGCCGGGACTGGACCGCTACATGGCCTACCGCCAGAACTTGGGGCGGGCCATTTTGCTCGGCCTCGAATTGCTGGTGGCCGGAGACATCATCAAGACCGTGGCGGTATCCCCCACCTTGCAAAATATGGCGGTGCTCGGCGCCATCGTCATCATCCGCACCTTTCTCAGCTTTTCGCTCGAGCTGGAAATCAACGGGCGCTGGCCCTGGCAGCAAAAACCGTCCTCAAAATGACGGGGCCGGGCGTGGAAAAATTCTGGCGATTTCTCGAGGTCCGCGTTTCGTGGTTGGGCACGCCGGGGATCCTCAAGGCGGTGGTCTTGTTCAATGCGCTGACCTTCATGCTGGTGCAGGTGGAGCCGTCGTATGCCGGCATGCTGATGCTCGATCCGGCCAAGATCATGCAGGGCGAAGTGTGGAGGTTGGTCACTTACATTTTCATCCCGCATACCGACAGCTGGTTCTGGCTCTTCTTCCTTCTCATGTTCATGTGGTTTCTGGCCTCGGCGCTGGAGGAGAGTTGGGGCGCGCTCAAACTCAATGTTTTTTACCTCGCGGGGATGATCGGCTGCACCGTGGCGGCCTTTTTCTTCGGCGGCGCTTCGTCGAACACCTTCCTCAATCTTTCCCTCTTCTTCGCCTTCGCCACCATCTCGCCGAACTACGAAATCTTCCTCTTTTTCATCCTGCGCGTGCGGGTCAAATACATCGCCTGGGTGCTGGCCGGGCTTTTTGCCCTGCAATTTGTCGTTTTGCCAGCCCCGGCCAAGATGGCCATGGCGGCATCGCTGGCCAACTACCTGGTCTTTTTCCTCCCCGGCTTGATCAAAGGCTGGCGTACCCGGCGCACGGATGGTCTGCGTCTGGCCAAGTTCCGCAGCACGGAGGAGGTCACCATGCACCGGTGCGGTACTTGCGGGCGGACCGAAGCATCCCATCCGGAACTCGACTTCAGGGTTTCCGCGGACGGCGAGGAATACTGCACGGAGCATTTGCCCGCGAAGTAGCGGCCCGCGTCCGCTAAATTTGCCGTGCGGTGCGGGTGTGTTGGTACATCTCGTCGATCAAACGGGAGTATTTTTCGGTAATGACGTGGCGCTTCGGTTTGAAGGTAGCGGTCAGTTCGTCTCCGACTTCAAAGGCCTGGGGGACGAAGCGCCAGGCAAGGACGAATTCGAAAGGCTTGAATCCCTGCTCGCGGCTGACCAGACGGCGGATTTCGGCGTTGATCACCTCGGTGATGCGCGGGTTGCTTTCGGCCGAGGGAAGGTCGGCAACCGGGAAGCCCTGGGCCTGAAGTGCCTCGACCGACGGAACAATGAGCGCACCGAGATTCTTTTCGTCTTGGCCAACGACCATGCATTGCTCGATGAAGCGCGACTCGAGCAGTTGGGCCTCGATGGGGACCGGTTCGACGTTCTCGCCGCTGAGGAGAACGATGGTTTCCTTCGAGCGGCCGAGGATTTTCAGACAGTCATTGAAGGTGACCATGCCGATGTCCCCCGTGTTCATCCAGCCGTCCCGGAGGACCTTGGCAGTGGCCGTGGGATTCTTGTAGTAGCCCTTCATGACCTGAGGGCCTTTGGCTTGGATCTCGCCTTTGCAACCCCGGCCGCCCCGACCGCCGAGGCCCGAAGGATAGATCACCTTGCCGTCCGCAGGATCCACGATGCGGATTTCAGTGCGCGGCCAAAACGGACCGACCGTGCCGATGACCAGCTTGCGCCAGGTGCGCACCGCGAGCACGGGCGAGGTCTCGGTCATGCCGTAGCCCTCCAGCACGGGGATGCCGATGTAATTGAAAAATTCGTCGATGTGCGGCGGCAGGGCGCCTCCGCCGGAAACCGTGCCGCGGAATTTTCCCCCAACCACCCCGCGCAGCTTTTTCAGCACGAGGGCATCAAGGATTTTGTGGGGTAGCGCGTAAAGAAGCAGTTGGCCGATGCTCAGGACGGCCAGGCGGAGAGACTGCGGCAGCGAGCGACCGTGCAAGTCGAGGCGACGCCCGGTGAGAAAAAACCAGGCCGACTGGTATTCGCGCGAGCAATGATAGGCCAAACGGAAGAGGAGACGTCGCAAGGGCGGAGCCTGGGATACATTCTGCAGGATCCGGCTGTAGAGGCCCTCCCAGAGTCGGGGGGCGGAGGCCATCCAGGTCGGACGGACTTTGCGCAGATCCTCCCCGACGGCACGCAGGCTGGTGTAGTAGGTGCAACTGCCATGGCTGACCGTGACCATTTCAAAGACGCGCTCGTAACTGTGCCAGACGGGTAGGATGGAGAGGATGCGGTCGCCCGGGGTCAGGTCAAACGGGAGAAGGCGCGCTTGGGAAAGCATGTTGTCGTGACTAAGCATCACCCCCTTCGGTTCGCCGGTCGTTCCGGAGGTGTAGATGATGGTGAAAAGGTCTTCGCCCTTGATACCAGCCAGACGCTCCTCGATGACCCGATCACCGGTCGCGCGCAGGTGGCGTCCGCGCTCGAGCAAATCAGTCAACTTATGCACTGCGCTGCCCTCGGGCGGCTCACCCTCGAGGAGAACAATATGCTTCACTTTTGGCAGGGCGCCGCGGACCGCGAGCACCCGCTGCAGCACGGTCTTGTTCTCGGCAATCAGGAGCACCGCGTCGCTGTGGGCCACGATGAAGGAAATCTCCTGTTCGGTGGTGTCCGCCGCACGCGGCACGTCGGCCGCGCCGCAAAGCAGAACCGCCGCGTCGCAGAGCATCCATTCCGGACGGTTGTCGGAGACAATGGCCACATGTTGGCGGGCCTGCAGTCCGAGCCAGATAAAGGCCGTACCCAACGCGCACGCCGTGTCATAAAGCTCACGGTAGCTGCGGGTTGAAAAATCGGCGGACTTTCCCCGGTGAGCTTGCGCCGGGAAGTCCCCATAAACCGCGGCAGCCAAGCGGTAGAGGTCGGCAATATTCGCTGCGCGGTCGTAAATACGCAAATCGCGGGGCGCCGGGGAACTCATCAGCCTGACAGATTTAACGGTCAGAGGGTGCTACGGCACGTCAAAAAGTCCGCGTTGCGGGGAGGTTGCACTGAGCCCTCGGGCCAACTTAAATCCTGCTGATCACATCCGCACCGTGCGTATCGACTGCCCCCACTGCCACCAAGAACTCGAAGCGGACGCCGCGTGGGCGGAACTCGAGATGGCGTGCCCGTTGTGCGGGGGTGATTTTGTCGTGCCACCGCTTCCAACCGAGGGCGCAGCACCGGCTTCCGATCCAATCGCGCCGCATCTTCCCCCGCCACCACCCAAAGCAAAGACCAACGTCAAGCTGAAGGCATGGAACCGTCGGCGACGGATTCGCCGGTTTTTCTTTGCCCTGGCCCTCCTCGGACTGGTTGGCGGCGCGGCATGGGGATTCCACCAATGGCGAGGCGAGCGCGCTGCGGTCGAAGCAATCCGCGATCTGGCGAATGGCTCACTCCAATGGTTGAGCAATTTGATCAAACCGCCTTCTTCCCCGGCGGCGCCCGCCCCGTCACCGACCCCGGAGCCAAAACCCGAGCCGACATCCGAGCCGGTGTCCCCGCCACCGGACCCCGTGGCCTGGCTGATCGAAAATCCGCACCGTCAACCGGCAAACCTTACTTTGCGCGAAGACGCCGTCTTTCCGGTCATTTACGAAGGACGCGCGGCCGGCAGCGTCAAGGTCGACCGGGGAAGGCAAGTGGCACTTGCCGGACTCGAGGCCGGGACCGTGCTGGTCCGCTACCGGGAGGGCACGCTGAGACTTCCCCACGAGGCAACAAATCTGCGTGAAGTCGCGGCCGAGGAAATGACCAGGCCGGCGCCCACCCCGCCACCGGTCAGTGCGGAGGCGCCCAGCGCAACACCCGTGGCAGTCATGGCCAAGTTGCGCGGCGACCAACTCGGTGCGTCCCTCCATCGCGACCGGACGGGAAAAATTCTCGGCGCCACGTTCCGCGTCTGGGCACCCCATGCCAAGACGGTCGCGGTCATCGGGGAATTCAACCATTGGCGGCCGACTGCGGATGAAATGACCTTGGATCAGGCGACCGGCGTGTGGAGTTCCGGATTAACCAGGGCAAAACCGGGCGGCGAATACATGTTTCTGATCAACGGCGAGCTCGAGCGGCGCGACCCGCGCGGACGCGAGTTGTCCGATTCCGGCAAGTCGGTGATTCATGATCCGGCCGCCTTCGACTGGGAAGACACCGTGCCGCCGACCTGCCAGCCGGGCGACTTGGTAATTTACCAGTTGCACGCGGGCACCTTCCACGACCCCTCGCCCGAGGATGGCAAAATGGCCACCTTGCGCGATGCCGCCGGCCGTTTGGACCACCTCCAGGAACTCGGGGTGAATTGCGTCCTCCTCATGCCGGTGAACGAATTCCACGGCAACCACAGCTGGGGTTACAATCCCACCGATCTTTACAGTATCGAACGGGCCTACGGAGGACCCGATGCCTTGCGCGAATTCATCAGGGAGGCGCACCGCCGCGGGATCGCCGTGCACATCGACGTGGTGCACAACCACTACGGGCCGGACGGGCTTGATCTGAAACAATTCGACGGCCACAGCGGCGGCGACAACGGGCATGGGATTTATTTTTACGAGGACAAAGAGCGCGGCACGACAGCATGGGGACCGCGTCCCGACTTCGGCCGCAAGGAAGTGCGGGCCTTCATTGCCGACAGCATCCGCATGCTTTTCGACGAATACCGGGTCGATGGCCTGCGGTGGGATTCGGTGGCCAATATTGTGCGCTACAACTCGGGCGCCGCGGAAAATCCGGACGGCGAAAAGCTGATCGACGAGATGGCCAAGATGCTCCGCACCGAATACCCGGGCAAGATCAGCATTGCCGAGGATGCAGTCGGCGACGACCGCTTCGACGGGTCCTGGCAATACGACTTCCACCACGCGGGGAACAACGGAGAGTCGGGCGTGGTGCCCCAGTTGCTGCGGCCACCGGGTGAGACCGACGTCGCCGATATCGCCTCACGACTGCAGTCGGATCTCGGGCTGAGCCGCGTGGTCTACACGGAAAACCACGATGAAACCGGACGCCTCAATCAAAAAAGACGTCTGATCACCAATGCCGACCAAGATGCCCCGCTGGGTCTAGTCGCGCGGCGAAAAAGTGCCTTGGCCGCCGTTCTCACCCTCACCGCACCGGGTGTGCCCCTCATTTTCATGGGACAGGAACTGCTCGAGAAGGCGGAATTCCACGACTCGAATCCGCTGGATTGGGACCGCGGGGATGTCGCGGCGAGATCGTCCAAGCTCTTCCGGGACCTCATTCATTTGAGGCGCAACCTGAACGGGCAAAGCGGCGCCTTGCAGGACATCCGCATCCGCATCCTCGAGGAAGACACGGCAAAACAACTGCTGGTCTACCGCCGTTACCTCCCGGGGCGACCGGAGGAAGATCTCGTTGTGGTGGTCAATTGCTCGCCAAACCCTGTGAAGGACATGCCCCTCGTCTTTCCGCGCGACGCGGATTGGGAACTGCTGGTCAACACTGACGATCCGCAATACGGGGAGGGTTTCACCAATCTAGCGGCCGACCCGAGAGGCGCCACCGGCAAGACAAGGCCGGTCAGCCTGGCGCCTTACAGCGCGCAGATCTTCGGGGTGACCGGAAAACGGAAGCCTTGAAACGGCCGGCGGCGACTTTTACTTCTTCGACTTTTTTTTCGGGACGGCCGGCTTGATCAGCACCTCGACCATGACCATCGCACCGGTCTCCCCGGCAGCATTGAGGTCGTAAACCCCGCGCTCCACCGATTCACGGAAAAGGACCTCAGCACTGGACGGGACATTGGCCACCACCCGCACCGTCCCGCCATCATTCCACGAGGAGGCCGTCCCCCCGAGACCCGCCGCCAAACGCACCACGCGCTGCAGTTCTTCCTCCAGTTTGTCCATCGGCAACACCACGACCATCGCCCCGTCGCCCAGGGTCGGAACAGGCAGGATGACGTCGGCCGTCTTCTCCAGCGACTGACGGAGTGCTTCGCTGAATTGGGCTTCCGCCGCTTGCCGCTCCCCACGCTCCTTCCACATGCCACGGGCCCCGGAGATAACCAGCCCGAGCGGCAGGAGGAGGGCGCCGGAAACCACGGCCGCGATGATGATGATTTTCCGGATCCGGGCTTTGTCCATGGTGCCATGATGAACCAATCTGCCACGGCGGGCAAACCCCGTAAGACCACGCGGCATTTGACCCCGGAGCACGGGTCAAGGATACTGTGCGGTTCCACGCCATGCGGAACATACGCAATTTTTGCATCATCGCCCACATCGACCACGGCAAGACAACTTTGTCCGACCGCCTGCTCGAAACCACGCGCACCATTTCCGAACGGGAAAGGCAGGACCAACTGCTCGACTCCATGGATCTGGAGCGCGAGCGCGGCATCACGATCAAAATGCATCCCGTGGCGATGCGCTACCAAGCGAAAGACGGAATAGAGTACAAACTCAACCTGCTCGACACGCCGGGGCACGTGGATTTCGCCTACGAGGTCTCCCGCTCTCTCGCCGCCTGCGAAGGAGCGCTGGTCATCGTCGATGCAGCCCAAGGGGTGGAGGCGCAGACCGTGGCAACCGTGCACCTGGCCAACAAACAAGGGCTCACCATTGTCCCGGTAATCAACAAGATCGACCTGCCGAACGCGGACATCCCCACGGTCAAAAAACAACTCGAAGACATCCTCGCCATCCCGGCGAGCGAAGCCATCCTGGCCAGCGCGAAAGCGGGCATCGGGATCGAGGATATCCTTGAGGCCGTCGTCCACCGTATTCCGCCCCCGGCCAAGTGGCCGGATGACAAAGTGCGCGGGCTGGTCTTTGATTCGACCTTCGATTCCTACCGCGGGGTCGTCACTTACGTCCGCATGATGAGCGGCTCGCTCAAAGCGGGCGACGGCGTCAAAATGTTGAGCAACAACCGGCCTTACGAGGTCAAAGAGGTCGGCGTCTTCACCCCGAAGATGGAGGCGAGGGAAAGCCTCTCCCCGGGCGATACGGGCTACGTGATCGCCAACATCAAGACATCAAGCGAAATCAAGATCGGGGACACGCTCACCGGCACCCGCTTCCCCGCGACCGAAGCGCTCCCCGGATTCCAGGAAATCCAGCCGATGGTTTTCAGCGGCGTCTATCCGATCAACACCGCGGATTTCGAACATCTCAAGTCCGCCATGGCGAAACTGCAGATCAACGACTCGTCATTCGTCTTTCAGGCCGAAAGCAGCGTCGCCCTCGGCTTTGGCTTCCGCTGCGGGTTCCTCGGGCTGCTCCACATGGAAATCATTCTGGAGCGGCTGCGCCGGGAATATGACATGGATATCATCGCGACGTATCCTTCGGTCATTTACGAGGTGGTGAAAACCAACGGGGACATCCTCCACGTGGACAACCCGGAGTATCTTCCCGACTTCAGCGTCATCGAGGAAATCCGCGAGCCGATCGTCAAATGCTTCATCATGGTGCCGAACGAATACATCTCGCCGCTCATGCAGCTCATCATGGAGAAGCGGGGACAACTCGAGCACACCGAGTCGCTCGACACGCGCCGCGTCATGCTCACCTGCGTGCTGCCGCTTAACGAAATACTGGTGGATTTCAACGACAAGATCAAGAGCATCACCCGCGGCTACGGCTCGATGGATTACGAGCACGCCGGCACGCGGGCCGACAAACTGGTCAAGCTCGATCTCCTGGTCAACGGGGAACCGGTGGATGCTTTCTCCTCCATTGTCCACCGCGACAAGGCCGAAGCGCGCGGGCGCCAACTCGCGGCCAAGCTCAAGGAAGTCATCCCGACCCAGCTTTACCAGGTCGCCATCCAGGCCGCCATCGGCGGCAAGATTGTCGCCCGCGAGAGCGTCAGCGCCATGCGCAAGAACGTCACGGCCAAATGCTACGGCGGCGACATCACCCGCAAGCGCAAGCTTCTCGAGAAGCAGAAGGAAGGCAAAAAACGGATGAAAAGCATCGGACGGGTCAATATCCCCCAGGAGGCTTTCATCGAAGTGTTGAAGTCTGGCTGATCAGACCCCGAGGCGCGAGGGGAAAGCGGCAACCGACCGCCGCTCCGGCCCGGCGTAAACGGTGGCCTCCTCAGCGCGCCGCTGCGATCAACTCGCGCAAGACGAAAGGCAAAATGCCGCCGTGGCGGTAGTATTCGACCTCGATCGGAGTATCGATGCGGAGGATCACCGGGACATCTCGGGCGGCGCCGTCAGCTTTGGTGATGCGCAGGGTAAGTTTCTGGCGCGGCTTGACCTCCTCGGAGAGCCCGAGCACATCGAAGGTCTCGGATCCGTCCAGGCCAAGCGTTTGCGCACTCGTCCCCTCTTCAAACTGCAACGGAAGCACGCCCATTCCGACCAGGTTCGAGCGGTGGATGCGTTCGTAGCTTTGGGCCACGACCGCTTTCACCCCGAGCAACATCGTCCCCTTGGCGGCCCAGTCGCGGCTGGATCCGGTGCCGTATTCCTGGCCGGCCAGCACCACAAGCGGCGTGCCGTCGGTTTTGTATTTTGCCGCGGCATCGTAGATGGCCAGGACCTCGCCCTCCGGCGCGCCCTTGGCGAAGTACTTGGTCACGCCACCCTCCACCCCGGGCACCATCAAATTTTTGATCCGCACGTTGGCGAACGTGCCGCGCGTCATGATGCGGTCATTGCCGCGACGCGACCCGTAACTATTGAAATCCTGCGGTTCGACCCCGTGCCCGACCAGGTACCGGCCGGCCGGGGAAGCGGCCTTGATCGCGCCAGCCGGCGAAATGTGGTCGGTCGTCACCGAATCGCCGAAAATACCGAGCGGACGAGCCCCTTTGATGTCGGCAATCGTGCCCGGCTGCATCGAAAAATCGGCAAAAAATGGCGGATTTTGGATGTAGGTGCTTTCGTCGTCCCAAGCGTAAAGCTGTCCGGAGGACCCGGGGACTTCGTTCCACTTGGGATTCTGCTCGGCGAAGTCGCGGTAAAGCCTGCGGAAGATTTCAGGCTTGAGCGCTGACTGCATGGCGGCACGGATTTCCTCCAACGACGGCCAGAGGTCGCGCAGGTAGACGTCGCGGCCGTCCTTGTCCTGCCCAAGTGGTTCGGTGGTCAGGTCGATGTCCACCCGGCCGGCGAGGGCAAAAGCCACGACCAGCGGAGGCGACATGAGGAAGTTGGCCTTCACATTTTGGTGCACGCGGGCCTCAAAGTTGCGGTTGCCGGAAAGCACAGAGGCCGCCACCAAATCGTGGCTCGTGATGGCCTCCTCCACAGCCTGCGGAAGCGGGCCGGAATTGCCGATGCATGTCGTGCAGCCGTAGCCGACGATCTGGAACCCGAGCTGGTCCAAATAGGGCTGGAGTCCGGTGGAATGCAGGTAGTCTTGCACGACTCGGGAACCGGGAGCCAGCGAGGTCTTCACCGCGGGAGAAACATGGAGCCCGCGCTCGACGGCCTTCTTGGCCAAAAGCCCGGCGCCAAGCATGACACTTGGGTTGCTTGTGTTCGTGCAGCTGGTGATCGCGGCGATGACCACACTGCCGTGGTCGAGGGCGGCGGACTCGTGGCCGGCGCGGCCCGGGACATTGTCCGGCGTGGGCCGGTCGTCTTCCATTTCCTCAACCTGCTTTTTTTCGTCGGCCGGAATTTCAAAACGCGGGGAGACGACTTTGATTTCCGCCGGTTTGCCGCGCGAGGCGGACGGCTTGTTGTATCCGCCCTCAGCCACCGGCTTCTCGAGGAGGGAGCCGAAAACCGTCTTGAGGTCGGGCAAATCGATGCGGTCCTGTGGGCGCTTCGGCCCGGCCACGCCCGGCTGCACGGAAGCCAGATCGAGTTCGAGATCCGTGCTGTAGTCAATGTCGCCCGCCCTCGGCATGCCGAACATCTGCTGCGCCCGGAAGTACGCCTCGAACGCGTCGCATTGCGCGTCGGTCCGTCCGGTGCCGCGAAGATAGTTCACCGACTCGGAGTCAACCGGGAAATAGCCCATGGTCGCACCGTATTCCGGCGCCATGTTGGCAATCGTCGCGCGGTCGGGCAGCGGAAGCGAAGCGGCGCCTTCCCCGTAGAACTCAACGAATTTGCCGACCACTTTGGTCTTGCGGAGCAATTCGGTGACATGCAGGGCGAGGTCCGTGGCGGTGACGCCCTCGCGCAGACGCCCAGTGAGATTCACTCCGACCACTTCCGGGGTGAGGAAATAAACGGGCTGGCCGAGCATGCCGGCCTCCGCCTCGATGCCGCCCACCCCCCAGCCAACCACACCGAGACCGTTGATCATGGTGGTGTGCGAATCGGTGCCGACCAGAGTGTCCGGGTAGTAGAGTTCCTGCCCGTCCGCGGACTGCGAGAGCACCCCTTTGGCGAGGTACTCGAGATTCACCTGGTGGACGATGCCGATGCCCGGCGGAATCACGCCGAAAGTCTTGAAAGCCTGCTGCCCCCACTTGAGAAATTGATAGCGCTCGCGGTTGCGCTTGAATTCCATATCGAGATTGAGGCGCAGGGCGTCGGCGCTGCCGAAAAAGTCCACCTGCACGGAGTGATCGACGACCAGGTCGACCGGAACCAGCGGCTCGATCATGGCGGGATCCTTCCCCGCCGCAGCGACCGCATTGCGCATGGCGGCCAAGTCGACCAGCAGCGGCACGCCGGTAAAATCCTGGAGCACAATGCGGGCGACCACGAAGGGAATCTCCTCGGCCGCCGGCCTCTTCGCATGCCAGGCGGCCAGCATCCTCACATCCTGTTCACGCACTTTACGCCCGTCGCAGTTGCGGAGCACGGACTCCAAAACGATGCGGATGCTGACCGGCAACCTCGAGATCGGGCCCAGTCCGGCTGACTCGAGACGGGGCAACGAATAAAAGACTCCCTCGCGCCCGGGCGTGGGCGTGAACTTTTCCAGTGCGGCAAACGGATCGTGCATGACCTTCCAAGAAATCTCCGGCACTGTCAGTCGGCAAGCTTGAATTCACCGTACGGCAAGTTCCTCTTGCCACTCCCTGCCAGCCCGTCTTTCCTTTCCCATGCGCAAAACTAAAATTATCTGCACCCTCGGTCCGGCCACCGACTCGCCCGAGGTGCTCGCCCGCCTCATCGCCGCCGGCGCCAACGTCTTCCGGTTGAACATGAGCCATGGCACCCACGAATGGGTCCGAACCGTGGTCCCGCGCATCCGCGAGGTGGCCCGCCAGACGTCGGCCAACATCGCCATCATGATGGACACCCAGGGCCCCGCCATCCGCACCGGCGACGTGGCCACCAATCTGGATCTTCACCCGGGGGACGTGGTGGAATTCACGGTCCGCGGAGCCAAAAGCGAGGAGCACTACTCGGTGGACGTGAACTATGACGGCCTGATCGACGACATTCACGACGGGGACGTTGTCATGGTGGACAACGGGAACATCCACATGAAGGTTCTGGCCAAGAAGGAAAACCGCGTGCAATGCGAGGTGCTGACCCAGGGCGTGCTCGGCTCGAGACGCCACATCAATTTGCCGGGAGTAAAGGTCAACCTGCCTCCCATGACGGAAAAGGACCTCAAAGACATTGTCGTCGGGGTGGAGACCGAGGTGGATTATTTCGCCCTGAGCTTTTGCCGCGAGCGCTCCGATGTCGATGCCATGCGGGCCGAGTTAAAGCGCCTCGGAAGCGACGCACACATCATCGCCAAAATTGAGGACCAGCACGCGGTGAAACACGTCAAGGAAATCATCGATGCCGCGGATGCCGTCATGGTGGCCCGCGGGGATCTCGGGATTGAATGCCCGATGGAAGAACTTCCCATCATCCAGCGCCGCATCGTCAAGATCTGCCTGCAAGTGGGCAAACCGGTCATCGTGGCCACCCACATGCTCGAGTCGATGATCACCAACCCCCTTCCAACCCGCGCGGAGATAACCGACGTGGCCAACGCAGTGTACGAGCAGGCGGATGCCATCATGCTCAGCGGCGAAACCAGCGTGGGAAAATACCCGGTGCAATGCGTGGAAACCTTCGATCGCGTGGCCCGGCGCATCGAACGCAGCGGCGGGGCCGGTTTCGCAGCCGATGCCGTCATCGACGGACCACGGCAGAAAACCGTGGCGGCGGCCGTTTCGTTGGCCAACAACTTTCCCCAAGCCAAGATGGTGGTCTTCACCTTCCAGGGAACAATGGCTCTCTACGTGTCGCACTTGCGCCCGTTGCACGCGCCCATTTTCGCCTTCAGCCCCGACGAACGGGTCTGCCGCCGCCTCGCCCTGCTTTACGGCGTGCACGCCCAACGTATGGGTTTCGTGGCTGAACCGGACAAAAATGTCTTTGCTGCCGAAACCGCACTGCTGCTCAAGGGCTTGGCCGAACCCGGCGATCACTTGGTGGTCGTGACCGATATTCTCGCCGGGGACCGGAGGCACGAATCGGTGCAGCTCCGTATTGTCCCTTGAAAGCCGGTTATCCGTACAACCGCCAGCGTAGCCCGAGCCAGAACTAACCGGGCCCACCGGGAAAACCCGGCGGGCCCGGCCCCACCAATTCTTATCCTGACCCCGCGGGGTATGCCGTTTGGGGTTCGGGGAGGTTGAGTTCTTCACGTTTGCGCAAGGCCTTGCGCATTTTGAGGAGAGCGATGTTCTGCAGTTGCCGGATGCGCTCCCGGGTCACACCGAACTTATGCCCGACTTCCTCGAGCGTGCGCTCCCGGCCACCATCCAGTCCGAAGCGGAAGCCGATGATCTTGCGTTCGCGCGGGTCAAGGGCATCCAACAGGTCGCCCACCTCGCCTTGCAAATCTTTGTCACGCAGCGCCTCGAAGGGGTCTTCGGCACGGTCATCGCCCACTAAGTCGCCGAAAGCAGTGTCGTCATCGGCACTAATTTTCGCGTCGAGCGAAGCCGGGCGCACCGCCACATTTTTGAGGTGGGCAACTTTGGCCACGGGCAACCCTAGCTCCTCGGCCAACTCTTCGGTGGTCGGCTCATGGCCGAGTTCCTCGGTCATTTGCGCGGCAACACGGCGGATTTTGCCGATTTTATCCACGAGGTGAACCGGCAGTCGGATGGTCTTGCTCTGGTTGGCCAGGGCGCGTTTGATCGATTGCTTGATCCACCAAGAAGCATAAGTGCTCAGCTTGCCGCCCTTTTTCGGGTCGAAACGCTCCACCGCTTTCATCAAACCGATGTTGCCCTCGGAAATGAGGTCCAAAAGGGGAAGCCCGTAGTTGCCGAAGTCGTGGGCAATCTTGACCACAAGGCGGAGATTGGCCGTGATCATCTTTTCGCGGGCCTTTTTGTTGCCGCGTTTGATCTGCCCGGCCAGCTTGACCTCATCACGAGGGGTCAAGAGGGGCACTTGGCTGATCTCACGCAGATAGAGACCGATATTGTTGTCAGGAGCTTCCATGGTATTTGGTGGTATTGGGGTTTATCTGTCACTAATTCTGACAGACGTTCCAAACGATCGTTCAATTTAATTTTCGGCAGGACCGAATGTGTGGGGGGCTCGTTTCGAAACCGGTATTGGTCCACAGAGATCAGGCCGACGCTCCCCCTCGCCCCCCAACCGCCCGGGGCCCCTTCCCCCCAAAAACCAAGCGGAAAACCGCCGCGCCCTTACATCATGACCGACCGGTCCAGACCGCGGTATTGCAGCGCCTCAAGGAAGTGGTCCTCACCGATGCTCTCGGCCGCCGCACGATCCGCTTTCCCGATGCGGGCGGGCTTTTTGCCGGCGGAGGGGTGCAGACCTGTCGCGGGATCAGGCGCGTTTTGTTTTCCGTGGATCCGCCGCGGATAGATTTTCGTACAGCCGGAGGATGTCGTCCTCTGTTAAATCGACGAATGAGTCGATGCTCCGGACTGCCGACACCACAGCCTCATGGGAAATGCCGGTGCCGGTTGCGTCTGACGGCTTGTGGTGGAAGCGGGAGGGATATCTCCGCCAAGGAAACCAAAAGTTGAAGGCCACGGCAAAAAGCACGATGCCGAGCGCATTCACGCCGACTGGCCACAGGGCGAAGGAATATCCCAAGGCGCTTACCTTCGGGCCCGCGATCACAGCGATGAGGGCGGTCGATCCTCCGGGCGGATGGAGGCACCCCAGGAGTTGCATGCCGAGGATGGAGAAGCCGACTGCGCAGGCGGCTGCCAGCACGGTGTCGGGTATGAGCTTTTGACAGGTCACGCCGACCAGAGCGGAGAGCACGTGCCCCGCTACCACCGGCCACGGTTGGGAAAGCTTGCCGAGCGGGACAACGAAGAGCAAAAACGCTGTGGCGCCCATGGACAGGACAATAAAAGACTCGGGGGACGCCCCGGAAAAATGGCGGCCCAATCCGATCATGAGGCCGATCGACAAAAAAGCGCCCACACATGCGACGATCTTTTCCTGCCATCCGGTCTCGTCCCGCTCGATGCCCAGCCATGCTTTGATCTCGTTCATAGATCCGCAAGGGATTGAGCGGACCACAGCAAAAGGCAAACCGATTTTTACTCCCGTCCTGCGGCGCGGCGGGGATATGATGCGACGAAATTAGTGCAAGATGGGCATTACAGCAACCCGTGACCGGCGGTAGAGAACAATGAGATGGAGCAAGACGGCCCAGGATGATGCGCTGGAGGCGGAGGCGAGGCGCTTCGGGGAATTATCCGTGAAATTGATCCAGGAGAAAAACTGGCAGGCCCTCGAGCAACATCTGTCACCCGCTTGCCAGTTTGTCACCGGCCGCGGTTCTTGCCGTCGCAACGAGGCGATGAAACTGATGAAGGCGATGAATCTCGACGAAGTTCGCTTCAAGTATTTCAAGGCCACGCCAGCGGGGGGCAACCTCATCGTCAGCTTTTGGCTGAGTGCGTCCGAATCGATTTGGAGGCAAAATGCTATCGACCGAGTTCCCGCCGCGCTTGAGCGTCTGGCAGTGGGTCGGGGCGGATTGGCAATGCGTTGCCTACGCCGAAGCTCAATCCGGTGGGCGGGGCGGCGCCGGCTGACCTAGCCGGATCACGCATCAGGGTTTGATTCGGGCGACGTAGCTGGTCTCTAGCGATAATCCGCCCAGGCCGAAGAAGATGCCCAAGCCATAGTTCTGGTAGACGGTGTTACCGGTGGTCATCGTGCTGCCCGGGTAGTTGAGCGGCGTCCACTTGGCCGCGCCGAATCCGACGGCGGTCCGGTCGACCGAGACAAAGGCTGGGCCGTTCGTGGTGGTCGCAATCAGGTTGTATCCTCCGTCTCGCCCGGTGATGCCCTCGAAGTGCGTGAAGCCCGGTGTGTTGGTGTCGGCAAAATAAGTGAGGTTGGTGAATGTGCGCGTGACCGCGTTGTAGTCGACGAGGAAGGCTGTGTTGGTGCCATTGCTGCTGGCCCCGCCGGCGATTGTGTAAAAACTGCTGTTGCTGCCGTTCTGCCAAATGCCGTAGGCCGTGGTGCCGGACGGTGCGGTTCCGGCGTTGGTCGGGGCGAGGATCGTCCAGGTTTTGCTCGTGATGTGATAGATGAAGGCATTCCCCGTGCCGGCATTAGGGATCGGTTGCGATGTGTTGGTGGTCAGGTCGTAGTTGCCCACCACGAGGTCACCCATCGTGCTGTGGGGAATGGTGTTGCACACGCTCACGCCGACATTGGTCAGGCTGGCGGTCGGGACATCGATCTGCGTCCAGTTGCCTTTGCTTCCGTCCAGCGATCCCGTAAACATCATTCCGTGATTGAGCGTATTCGATGCGCCCTGCTTGTATTCGTAGCTGCCCACGATGCGCACGTTGCCCGCGCCGAGCGTCGGGTCGAAGAGGGCGGTGTTGGGACCATAAAAGAGTGAGCTGGTCACAGTTTGTCTTGGGAATTTTGGCGCGACTTTATAATAAGTCCCCCGCCCGGTATCCAAGGAACCAAGCCACCAAAGCCCTTGGATTTTTCCCTTGTTCAGGTAGCTCCCCGTGAGGACCACTTGCTTGGAATTGTACCCGCGCACGCCCGTCACCGATTCGTTGTTGCGGAGGATTTTGGCGTAGGAAATTTCCGGGGTGAGACGGGAACCGATCAGGCTTGCGTAGCCGAAATACTCCGGCCCGGTGGGGCCGGGAGGATAGGAAGAAAAGACCATCGACCAGTTATTGCCGGCCGATCGCCCGATCGACCCAACCTGCGCAAGGTAGATTCCATCGGGCAAACCATCTGCCGCGGCTGAAAAGACAATATAGAGACTTCCATCCGGTGCCACAGTCCCGCTCACCCAGAACGGGTCAGGCCCCGTGCTCGATCCGAAGAAATATCCCGCGGTGTAAGTGTTGATGCGGAAAGATTGGGCGGCCCCGTCAAAGAGCGCGCTGTTTTGCACGGACCATTCCGTGTCCTGCAACCAAGCGTATTGACGGGAGCGGAGAGCGGCGTCGTCCTTGGCTTGACCTAGCGACGGGAGTTGCTGCCGGGGCGAAAGCTTGGTCATGTTGGCCCACTGCAGAATGTAGGGTGGGCTGGCGGGATTTAATGGGTTCGAGGGAAGGGTTGTCTGCATGGTCATGCGCCACTCTCCGGCGACAAAGATCATGCGCCCCTTGGCATAATTGGTCAGAGGGCTGGTGATGTCGCCTTGCGGCGGCGTGATGATTGTCATGCCGATCACCCCAGCCGGTGGCGGGGAGATCGTGCCCGACATGATGGAATTGCTTGGCGAGTAGAGCGGGATCCATCCGGCGGGAGTCAACTTCTCCATGCTTACCGTCGTCGGGCCATTAAAAATACCGTTGGTGCAGGTGAATTGATAATAGTTGCCGAATCTGATGCGCGTGTTGACCGACGAGTCTCTGGCCACGATGTATGCTGTCATTTGCGGCGGCGGAACATACCACACTGCGGCATTCGTGCCCGGCCCGCCCACGATGTGATCCCAGTAGCTGGAGCTGGCGTTCGGCGGTGGCGCGGCGGATGCGGCGTACGACGGCTGGAGGGACAGAGCGCAAAGTGCGACGAAAGGGAGGATGGGGCTGCTTTTCATGGAGTGTTTACGGGATGGATGTTTTCGCCCCGTCGGGCGGTGACTGGCCCCAGTGAGCAGTAGCTCTGCGGGCAGGACATTTGATGAGATTCCCAGAAAGCTGTATCTACCGATACTTCATCCCGGAGAAGAAGCAAGGGAAAGAGATTGCGAGGGAGACAAATTGACTCAAGTGAAAAGACACCGTCGGCTCTCTGAGATGGGGCGTCGAACAGTCAGCTTGTGATGTGATCCCTTGAGTTCCCCATTCCATAAATATTTTCCCACCGCAGGGGCCGCTGGCCTCTCCGAGCCGCAAGCTCGACGAGCAGGAGGCCATCGGACGGCTCCACGAAACTCAGGAAACTTTCGCGCCTTTGCCGCGGCGCAGGAGGTGCGCGCCGAGGCCGGTGCTGGCCAACGCAAGCAAGGCATAGGTGCTCGGTTCGGGCACCACCTGGTAAGCGACGTAGAGGTTGCCGCCGTCTTGCCGGACGCTGAAGCTGCCTGCAGGATCAAGCGCGTTGGCGAAGCCCGCCGTGCCGTTGGTCGCCACGGTGTTGACCGCGAAATAGGAGGCGTCGAAGTTGGTGATGTTGCTCGCCACCACGGCCAGCCATTCGTAGCTGGTGGAGGAATTGAAAGCGGAGATGTCACCGTCGATGTCCGGATCGGCCGTAGCGAGCGACCAGAGGTTGAGGTTGAACTTGCTCCCCGCACTCAGCGCGGTGAGGTCGAGCGTGCCGGTCACAGTAAGTAAATCCCACGTCGTGCCCGCAGCGAAACCGGCGGTGTTGGTCGTACCGAGGACTTGCCAGTTGTAGTTGCCCCCCCCGTTCCAGACGAGACTGCCCTCGACCATGAGGTTGCCGGGCGAATGACCGGGGCTGATCGTGCCGCCGCTTTCGATCGTGGTGGAGCCGACCGCCCCGGATCCGCCGAGCGTGCCGCCGTTCTGCACGGAGACCACGCTCGAGGCGATCGAGCCGTCGACGACGAGTCGGCCAGCCGCCACGGTGGTCGCTCCAGTGTAGGTGTTGCTCGCGCTGAGTGTGGTCGTGCCCGCGCCGAGTTGGCTCAAGATGCCGTTGCCGGAAATGACGGAGGTGATCGTCGTCGCGTCGCTCTGGTTGAAGTTGATCGCGCCCGTGCCTAAGCCGAAGGCGATGGTCGGGCTGATGATCGTTCCCGCCGTGTCGCTGCCACCGAGTGAACCGATGTTCAGTGTGCCCGCGGAGGTATTGGTGAGATTGGCGATCTGGATTTCGGTCACCGCGAGGGTTCCGCCATTGGCCACCGTGACCACACCGTTCCCTCCATCCCTAGCGCCAATCGCCAGCACTCCGTTGTTGGTCCAGAGGGAGCCGGCTCCCGTGATCAAGGCCTCGGTGTCCCCGGACTGTTCGACGCATCCGATACCACTCTCCCCAGTGGAGTAGACCTTGCCCCCGTCCGAAACCACCATACGGTTGTTGGAGCTTCCGTCGCTGTCGCCGATCCAGATTCCATAGAGGCTCTGGGCACCTGCATTGACCGTGAGCGTCGACGCGCCGGTCACGGTGAGCGTGTTGGAAGACCCACCATTCTCTCCTAGGGAAAGATAGTCGCCGTCGCCGGTGCAAGCAACCGTGACGCTCGCGCCGTTGGAGATGGTGAGGCTGTTGCCGCTCCCACCATATCCCACGAAGAGGGCTTTGGTGATACTCAGAGAGGTATTGGATCCCGTCACCAGCACCGAGTTGTTCGAGGCGCCGGCGCTGAATCCGACCACTGTGCCATTGGTGCCACCCCCTACCGCCACAGTCGCCCCGCTGGAGACAGTCAGCATGTTGCCGCTCCCACCATTGCCGACATACAAAGCTCCTAAATTCGTCCAGAAGGATCCTGCACCCGTCACGGTCACAATATTACCAAAGGAGTTTGTCGTGGCACCGATCGTGGCCGAGTCGCTGAAAAGACCAGAACCATTGGTCACAAGCAGTCTATTGGCGGCGGCGGCATAACTTTGGCTGTAAGTTCCCACCGTAAGGGATCCCGTGTTCGTAAACAGGGACCCAGCACCGGTGACTACCACGCTGTTGCTGGACCCGGAGATACCAATGCTCGAGGAAAGTGCCGAGGAGACAGTAGCCCCGTTGCTGATCACGAGACTGTTGCCACTGCTGACATTGCCAACCTGCAACTCCCCCGCAATGAGTTTACTTCCGGGACCGGTGACCAGAGCCCAATTATTCGAGGAGGTGGTGAGCGTATCGGAGTTCTTTATGAGGTCGGTTCCTATGATCGTAACGAAGGAATGCAACTCTCCCCTATTTGTCACCACTAGGGAGATGCCACTATTCTTATTTCCGACGGTGACGGTCCTAGGCCCGCCCAACTCGTCGGGGGAGAGACCATCGATCAAGTAGATGTCCAAGATTCCCCCATTCACCATCAACTGACCACCGTCCACACGGTAACCCAACCCTGTATGACTGATCCCGGTAAGAACCGTTGTGCCGCTTCCATACTGCTGGATCATGGCGTACGAATTCGTGGCCATCGCCCCACTGATCGAACCCGAAATCGTCAGCGTGTCTGACTGGTTCAGGCCCAGGCTACCCGTTCCCTCACCGAAGGTGATCCGGGGAACATCGAGGGTCATGTTGGAGTCGGAACCCCCCTTGAGCCCTACTTCCACCGTGCCGATGGAGTCGGTTGATCCTGAAATAATGAGGTTGGTGCCGGCGACCGTGCCATCCGAGGTGATGGTCAAGGTGCCTGCACCGGCGAGGCCGATGATCGGAGAAGCTCCGACCCAAATCGACCCGCTATTGGACAACGTTGATCCCGGTCCCGAGACCTGCACCGAGTTGTTGGATCCCCCGAAAGAACTGATGTAGGTGTTGGATGCGATCACCTTGGCGCTGTTCGTGATGATCAGGCTGTTACTGCTTCCGCTATACCCCACAAAAAGATCCGCGCTGCTGCTCCAGATCGAATTGCTTCCCGTCACCAGGACAGAATTATTCGAGGAGCTGGCATCGTATCCGATGAACCCTGACCTGCCGGCGACCATGGCACCGTTGGTAATCACCATCGTGTTGTCCGATCCACCATTTCCCAAATAGAGATTCTGGGAATTTGTCAGCAGGGTGTTGGTATTCGCGACGACGAGGACATTATTGGAATCATTGGCTGCGTTTCCGACATAGGTGTAGGCGTAACTATTGACATCGTTAGTCAGGTAGAGCGCAGCTCCGTTGGTGACATAGAGATTGGCGATGGACCCCGGGATCAGCGCGGCGCTGGCAGCCGGAGGTCCGGGCGTAATGCCATTCGTCGTGTAAGTGCTCAAGGACATCAACGAGTTGCTGGCATTGCCAGTGATGTCACCGAAGAGACTCGTCTGCAGCCCCGTTTCGGTATTGAGAAGTCCGAGGATCAGATTCCCCTCGGGTGTCGCGGAACCGATGAGGGTAAAATCCCCGTTGGTCGTACTGCTTCCATCACCCCAAAAATAACCGCTGTTGTAGATGCTGACCGAAAAGGTTCCGCTTCCATTCGCACCAAAGAAACTGTCATCTTCAATATTCCATGTTGTCCCCTGCATCCATGCCCAGTTTGTGGCCAAAAGAGACGGGATCGTCGGCGTGTTAGTGGGGTAGTTGGCGTTCGTATAAGATGCCATGTAGGCCCAATGCGTGACGTTCTGAGCGGATGCGACCTGGGAGAGCATTTGCATCTCGATGAAATTAGTCCCGCCGACATCGCGGTAGTTACCAAGCGCTATCGTGACATCCCCATTTGTTTGGGTGAAATTAATCTGAACCTGTCCAGCCGTAGTGATCACTCCATTCATCGCCGTGTTTGAGGCCGAGGAAGGAGGACTCGTCGCTGAGATGGGAATCGTGAGTGATTGCGAGGAAATCCCTGTAAAAACACCGTTCACACAATTCGTGATGTTCCAGAGTGTTTGATCACCAACCTGAATATTTTTGGTCAAACTCGAGGTGGACGTTATGTAAGCCAATAGATTCTGCGTGGGAACAAACCATTGGGAACCCGTGAGCAGGCTGTCCCAGTTCGTAGATTGGCAGTGTGCACTGCCATCAAGCAGCAACAGCGCAAACACTGCAGCTAGAGGAAAGGACCTGTGTTTAATGGTTTTAGGGCACGCCGACCCGGCCAGATGAGGTGACATTTGGTTAGAGCTACTCAAAAGGGAGCGTATGGCGTGCGCCTCAGTCCTGCAAGCGCACTGCGGTCATTGCGTAACGCCTTGAATCAAGTGAAAAGACAACATGGCGGATGCCCTCAAGAAATATTCAAAAGAGGCACCAGGAGCTTTTGGAGCAAACCTGGAAATGTTCCGCAGAGCGCGGCCGCCAAGGCAGCAGCCAGCTTTGGGGCGAGGTGTGTGCGTTGTGCAGCTATGTTGGACTCGGGCTGCCGCTGCCCTGCCCTCACGACGAGCCTCAAATGGAGGGATTGAGCACGAGCGATTTAAGTCATTGGCTGGACCCGCGCCTGGGGTGAGTTCGAGGTCCGACGAATCCGCGGCAGCGGGACCTACATCATGACCGACCGGTCCAAACTGCGGTATTGCAGCGCCTCAAGGAGGTGGTCCTCACCGATGCTCTCGGCCTCCGCCAAATCCGCGATGGTCCGAGCCACTTTGAGAATACGGTCGTGGGCCCGCGCACTGAGATGAAGGTCTTCCATGGCATGCTTGAGCAAGGCATGGCACTCGGCGGAGATCTGGCAGAACTCGCGCATGTGGCGCGGTGGCATGCGCGCATTCAATGCCGGCCTCAAAGTGTCGCCGAAGCGTTCGGCTTGGCGTGCGCGAACCTTTTCAATCCGCGCCCGGATGACGGCGGAAGATTCTTCCTCAGCACGGGAGGTCAGTTCGTCATACTCCACCGGAGGCGCCTCGATGTGGATATCGATGCGGTCGAGCAGCGGACCCGAAACGCGCTGCCGGTAGCGCTCGATTTGGCCATGGGGACAACGGCACTCGCGCTTCGGGTGCCCGTAATACCCACACGGACAAGGGTTCATCGCGGCCACGAGCATGATTTCGGCCGGAAAGGTCATGGTGCCGGCTGCGCGGGAGATGACGGCACAGCGGTCCTCGAGTGGCTGACGCAGGACCTCCAGAGTCCCGCGGCGGAATTCCGGCAGCTCATCGAGGAAAAGCACGCCATGATGCGCGAGGCTTACCTCGCCGGGGGAAGGATTGGTTGATCCGCCGAGCAGTCCCACATCGGAAATGGTGTGGTGCGGCGACCGGAACGGCCGGATCGCGATAAAATTGTGCTTTCCGGCCAAGAGTCCGCACACGCTGTGAATCTTGGTCGTTTCAATTGCCTCCTCGAGAGTCATGGCCGGCATGATGGTCGGAATGCGTTTGGCCAGCATGCTCTTGCCCGCCCCGGGTGAACCCAGGACCAGCAGGTTGTGTCCCCCCGCCACCGCGACCTCCAGAGCACGCTTCACCCCGGCCTGACCCTTCACGTCGGCAAAATCCACGTCGAATTGCTGGTTGCGGTGGAAAACAGCATCTAAGTCGGAAACCGTCGGGGGAATTTTCCGTTGTCCCTCGAGAAACTCAAAGCACTCCCGCAGGTTGCGCACTCCATACACGGACAGTCCCTGGACCACGGAAGCCTCGCCCGCGTTTTCCGCCGGGACGATCAGCACGGGCTTGCCCCGCCGGCGGGCCTCGAGAGCGATGGGCAGGACACCCTTGACCGAGCGCACCGCTCCATCCAGAGCGAGCTCGCCGACAATGCAGCAATCGGCCAAGCGTGGCAGGTCCCGCCCCTGCACGATGGCCAGCATGCCGAGCGCAATGGGGAGATCGAAGCTGGGTCCCTCCTTCTTGATGTCGGCGGGGGCCAAATTGATCGTGGTGCGCCCGCGCGGCCAACGGTAACCGCTGTTCGCCATGGCGGTGGTCACCCGGTCTTTGCTCTCCTTCACCGCAGCGTCGGGCAGCCCGACAATAATGACTTTGGGATCGCCGCTTCCCTCGTTGACCTCGATCTCCACCTCCCGCGCGTCAGCACCGTGAAGGGCGGCGGAATAGACCTTGGTCAGCATGGGCGGATGTTTGCACGGGAGCGCCAGGATGGAAGCAGGAAGTGCCCGGGGACCGCGCTGTTGGCAAAGGATGGCTCAGGCCGGGAACCGGCCGCTCTCTACCCGGCACATTCTTTGCGGAAGTAATCGATCGTCTTCTCGATTCCCTGCTCCAACCGCACGGTGGGCTGCCACTCAAGATACTTTTTCGCCAGCGAAATGTCGGGTTGCCGTTGTCTCGGGTCATCGGCCGGCAAGTCTTGGTGGACGATTTTCGATTTGCCGCCGACTTTTTTCAGAACAAGTTCGGCCAATTCAAGCATGGTGAACTCGCCGGGGTTGCCGATATTGACCGGGCCGACCGTCTTCTCCTGCTCCATCAGCCGGAGGAAACCCTCGATCAGATCGTCGACATAGCAGAAGGACCGCGTCTGCGATCCGTCGCCGTAAACGGTGATGTCCTCCCCCCGCAGGGACTGCACGATGAAGTTGGACACGACGCGGCCGTCGTCAGGATTCATGCGCGGGCCATAGGTGTTGAAAATGCGCACCACGCGGATGTCGACGCCGTTTTCCCGATGGTAGTCGAAGAAAAGGGTCTCGGCACAGCGCTTGCCTTCGTCATAGCACGAACGGCGGCCGATCGGGTTCACGTTGCCCCAGTAACTCTCCGGTTGCGGATGCACTGTGGGATCGCCGTAGACTTCCGAGGTCGAAGCCTGAAAGACCCGGGCTTTGACCCGCTTGGCCAAGCCGAGACAATTGATCGCACCCATCACGGACGTTTTGGTCGTCTTGATCGGATTGTATTGGTAGTGCGGCGGCGAGGCCGGGCAGGCCAGATTGTAAATGCGGTCGACCTCGAATTTAAACGGGTCGATAACATCATGGCGGATCAGTTCGAAACGCGGATGACCGAGAAGATGTTCGATGTTCTTTTTGCGCCCGGTGAAAAAGTTGTCCATGCAAAGGACGTCATGCTCTTGGGCAATGAGGCGGTCGCAAAGGTGCGACCCGAGAAACCCAGCCCCGCCGGTGATAAGAATTCTCATGGTGCGTGCTTTTCAGGCCACGGCCGGTTTGCCAATGGCAAAAACCTTGAAGCCCAAATCCTGCAGCTCCTTCCGCGGTAAAACGTTGCGGCCGTCGAAAACACAGGCCGGCTTGTGCATGCCATCATAGATCTTGGCAAAATCGAGGGACTTGAATTCGTCCCAGTCGGTGAGTACGGCCAGAGCGTGGGCACCATCGACCGCGGCAGCGGCGCTGCTGGCCACCAGCAACCGCGGATCCTCCTTGCCGTCCCCGAGCACGTCGCGCCGGATGTCCCCGGCGGAGACTTTCGGGTCGTAGACCACGACGACGGCATTTTCCTCCAGCAGCCCGCGCACCACCGATATGGCTGCCGACTCCCGCGTGTCGTTGGTATCTTTTTTGAAAGCAAAACCCAGAACGGCAATGCGCTTGCCGGACACCGTGTTGAAAAGAGTCCGCACGATTTGGCGGGTGAAGCGCCCCTTTTGCCAATCGTTCATCTGCACCACGCTTTCCCAATAGGCCCCGACCTCGGGAAGACCGAAGTGCTCGCAGAGGTAAACCAGGTTGAGAATGTCCTTCTGGAAGCACGATCCGCCAAACCCTACCGAGGCCTTGAGAAACTTCGGTCCGATGCGGGAGTCATGCCCGATGGCGTGGGCCACCTCGTCGACGTCCGCCCCCGTTGCTTCGCAAAGAGCGGAGATCGAGTTGATCGAAGAAATACGCTGCGCGAGAAAGGCATTGGCGACCAGTTTGGAAAGTTCGGACGACCACAGGTTCGACATGATGATTTTCTCACGGGGCACCCAGCGGGCGTAAATATCGGCCAGTTTCCGCACGGCAGCCTGACCCTCGGCCGTGCGCTCCCCGCCGATGAGGATGCGATCGGGATTCTGCAAGTCGGCCACCGCGGTGCCCTCCGCGAGAAACTCGGGATTCGAAAGAACCTGGAAGTTACCGTGCGGTGAATTCGAGCGCAAAATGGTCAGCATGGCCTCGGCTGTCTTCACCGGAATCGTGCTTTTCTCCACGATGATTTTCGGGGCATCGGCCACCTCCGCGATCATGCGCGCCGCACTCTCGATGTAACGCAGATCAGCCGCCCGCCCCGCGCCGATCCCGTAGTTTTTGGTCGGGGTGCCGACGCAAACGAAAATTATCTCGCCTGATTTGATCGCCGCTTTGACATCCGTGTGAAAATGCAGATTGCGCCCCCGGGCCTCCCTGACCAACCCGTCCAGGCCCGGTTCATAGACCGGAAGTTCATCGGAATTCCACGCGGCAATGCGCGCCTCGTTCGGGTCGACCACGGTCACTTCGATGTCCGGGCATTTCGCCGCGATCATCGCCATGGTCGGACCGCCCACGTAGCCTGCTCCCAGACAAGTTATTTTCATAAAAACGAGGTATTTCTACACCGCCGCCCCTGCCGCGGAAAGAGTTTACTAGAACCTCTCCAGGCGGCCACATCCGCCGGCGGCGTGCTCTCCTTGGGCTTTTTACCCCATTTCCTGCCCGCCGGCGCTCGTGTTTGCTCGTGTCGTGACTGATATTCTCGCTACACTCCGCGACTACTACCGTCAACCGCCCGTCCGGGCGCGCATGCTCGAATTTCTTGGGGCGGACAAAGCGGGCGACTTTGCGGCGGAATACATCACAGCAGACACAACGGACGCGGCCGAGCGCACCCCCCTGCTCCCGTGGGAATTGGCGGTTCAACTGGAAGCCGGACGCGATATCTGCCGCTCGCTAGCCGACCGCGATTCGCTCATCGCACACCTCGATATCGAGTATGTTAATTTTGATTTTCCGGCCGAGGCTTACCTTGATCCGGTGCTGGCCTTTGCCCTGCAAGAACCGCTCGAGGCGGCGGTCAAACGCGTGCTCGGGCACTACGGCATCGAGGCACTGCATGTCTTGAGCGGACGCGGCCACCATTTTATCTGGCGCATTCACCGTGCTTCGAGGGTGTTTGCCCGGTTGGCCGATGCCGGCCGCAGCACGCAACTGAACGACTCGCTCCTCGTCCGGCGCCGGGACGGACTCGATACGCCGTCGATCACCTGCGCTTTTGCCGGGCTCGGGCTTCTCATGGAATTTGTCGCACGGCTGGTTATCGATCTCTCCGCACGCGAGACCGCCATCCCCGTGGCCATGACCGCCGTCGAGGTCGGGCCCTCCGGATGCGGACGTGAAATGGTTTCCATCGACCTTTCGGAATACGCGGATCCCCTTCCCATGCGGACCATTCGCATTCCCTATAGCGGCTACCTCAAGCCGTGGCAGCAACCCTACGCCGTCGGACAGGCCAACCTGCCGCGCATCGGGCCGATTATTTTTGTCACCCTCGACGTCGCCGATTTAGGTCATGGGATCGCTGCGATGCGTGACCCGCGATTAGCCGCCGACCTGGCCCGCGACTCGTCGGCGCTCATTCCCGACCAAACCATCGGGACTGAACAATTGTTGCATCATTACCTCGCGTCCGAACTCCACAAATTTCACAATCACTTTCACGCGTCTCATCACGACGATCCGCGCCGGTGGGGCTGAGACCTATGATCATACGCCGCTCGACAATCTGCCGGCCGGCGCGCGAGAAGCTTTGCGCCATCCCAACGATCTCCTTCTGCGCCCAGTCGGCATGAAGCGCGTCACCGAGGCCCTGCTTGGACGCGGCTGGCATCCGCGGCACATCGCGGGGCTCATCCGCTCGAAATTCGAACGCGATTACCACTGGGGCAACGAGTGGAAGGATTACTCGCCGGCCCTGCGCGCCGACTACTACACCCGCATTTTCTCCGGGGAACACACCAGCGTGGAAACCGAGGCGGCCGAAATCCGCGAGGCCGCCGGTCCGCCGGGCCCGTCCCGGCGAGCGACCTCACCGATCGAGGCTCTCGAGGCATGAACAACTGGCCCATCGGACTTTCCACCGGTTGCTTCTACCGTACACCGCTGGCTGATTGCCTTGAAACTATACGACACAGCGGGTTCAGCATGGTCGAGATCGTGTTCTCCCCCGAGCACCTCGACTACCGCAACCGTCATGCTGTGCAGGAAGCGGCGATGCTCATCGACCGCCTCGGCATGGACGCGTATTCCTTTCATGCACCATTTGGGGCGGACATCGATATTTCGTCCCTCGACCTTCTACATCGGGAATGCGCCTTGGACGAAATCCTTCGCGCGGTCGAGGCGGCTTCCCTCCTCGGCGTGCACTATTTCGTCATCCACCCCGGACCGGAGAATGCCGAGGTACCTTTGCGCGAGGAGCGTGTACTGCGGATCGAAAATGTCTGCGCGGTGCTCGACCGCGTGGCTTCCCGTTGTGGTGAACTCGGCATCGAGTGCGTGCTGGAAAACAAATTGCCGCATCTTCTGTTCGGACAATCTTCCGATCTGCTCTGGATCCTCACCTCGCTCAAGGGCGACCGCGTCGGGGCCTGCCTTGACACCGGCCACGCCCATCTCTCCGGCGACCTTTATGCCTTGGTCTCCAAAATGGCCCCCTATCTCTGCTTGCTTCATGTCCATGACAACAAAGGCCACACCGACGATCACCTCCCGCCTGGCGATGGACGTATCGATTGGTCCGCTCTCTTGAAAGAACTGAACGCGCTTCATTTCCATGGTGCTCTCATCCTCGAACTGGCCGGTGGCGAAACTGCGGATATTGTCATGGCCCGTGCCCGCCGGGCCCGCAGCTACCTGCGCCAATGCGCCCGCCGTCTCGCCTTGGCCCCCCACTCGGCCGTCCCGGGCCGTTCCTGATCGTGCTTCAGAGAAGGGCGCCGTTATCCACTGCCCGACCGGTCCCCGATAGCAGCCCCGCTCGTCTTGGACCGCCTCGGCAACCAAGTCCGCTGACGACGAACTTCACCGCTTATCTCACCCAGATCAACTCGTCCCGCACATCCCACACTTTCAGCGGATCATGACCATCACCATCGGCCACCCACATGGCGGTGCAGCAACCGCATCCGTCGTGCAAGCGCTCGGCAAAGTCGCGGATCGCTTCAAAAGTCCCGTCGGGAAAGGCATCGCCGGAACTGATCTCGTAAAGATGCACCGTGCGGGCCGGGCGATCCCAACGCGTGGCAGTCGGAACGAATGCGAACCGGAACCTGTGGGCCGGCACGGGAAGACCGAATTCACGCTCGATGATTTCTAGGATGGAAGACAGGCCACCCCGGCCGATGCAATTATGGCATTGTAGCAAATTGGCCACAGCCGATGTGCGGTTGTTCATAAAATTTTCCTGATAGTGCGTTGGTCAGACTTTGACCCGGCGGTTCACCGCAACCGGGTGCGGCCAGCAACGGGCTGTACGCTGGCAGTAGATGCCGTAATCCAGACCGAAGCGGCGTTGTAGCTCAGCCTCCTCCAGATGCACAATGAGCCGCATAAACGGGATCCAAAGCAACGCGGTGAAATATCCTGCTGGATAATTGGCCACCAGAGCCCAGCCAGCCAGGGCGAGCGTGACTTGGATATAGCGTGGATGGCGGGTGTGGACATACGGCCCGTTCGTGACGAGCTTCTGCTCATAGCGGAACGGATCAATCTCCGGCAGCCCCAACTGTGTTCGCCAAGGCAAGAACCGCTCGATCTGCAGGCGCGCCACGATGGCCCCGACGAGAAACACGGCGCCGACCACGGCAAGCATCGGTTGAAACCCGTATTCCCCCCGCAGCAGCGGCTCCCGCCACACGGTGAGAAAAAATGCCACCGCGATCACGGCAGCCCAGAGCAAGTATTGCGACGCGGTCACCCCGAGCTTTCGCCACACCGGCAGCAGGGAATGCAACAACAGCCAATAAAGCAAAACGGCCGGAACAAGAGTGACGAGCAATAAGGCGATGATGTGGCGGAAAGTGTTCATGGGTTGTTTGAAGTGTCAGTCTGACTTTCCCTCTCCAAGACGGGGTTTACCATCGGGTGAAGTCCCACGAGGGTTTGCACCCATCACAGGCTGCCGGCTTCACTCAACAGAGCGCCACCGCTCTTCGTCACCTCCACTCCCTGCACGGACAGTCTCCCGCCGCACTCCGGTAAACGGTTTCGCTGTGACGATCAGCTTTGATCGGCTGCGAACTTGTCGACGCCGCGGTTGGAATAGACTTCGCCGGGATCGAGGCGGCTTATGGGAAAATTCGGGTGGTTCGGTGCCTTGGGGAATTTTTGTGGCTCGAGGCAGAGTCCGGCGCGCGGGCCGTCGCCGTCGTCTTCCGGAGGATTAACGCCCGAGTTGTCCACCATCGAGCGGGCAATCTCGTCCATCGTTTTGCGCCCGCGGTTACGCTCGTCGGCGAGACGGCCGAGCCGCGTTGGCTTGGCGGGCTTGCTCGCGGGCGGACAAGGAGTTGAGTTCCATGGCATCGCGCAGGGACTTGAGGGAACGGCGATGGCGCGTGAGCATGAGGCCGGTCAAGCCGATGACATGAATCGCCCATGCTCGGTCCCTCAACGATCAGCTACGATTTTAGGTTAATCTGCAAAAACACGCGAGCGCAGTTCGTTCATGCGTGCGAGTAGCGCGGGGTAGACCTCGGTGCTGCGGGGCGCAAGTCGTGAATCTTCATCAAGCGGGGCACAGCGGTCGCACCACTCAGCGAGCGGGCGCCGCAGGTCGCACGCAGCGAGGGCCTGGATCGCGGCGCCCAGCGCTGCGCCTTCCGCGTGGGCCAAGCCAACGACAGGATAGCCAAAGACATCGGCGCACATTTGCCGCCACACGGCACTCTTGCTGCCGCCGCCAGTCAGGCGGATGACATCCGGTCGCACCCCGAGCGTTTCCATGCGGCGGAGCCCGTAAGCCATCCCCAAAGTGACTCCCTCCATCGCGGCGCGCGCGAGATGAGCCGGCGTGATGTTTGATGAGGCCATGCCATGCAGAACACCGCAGCCATGCGGCAGATTCGGAGTCCGCTCACCTTGCATGTAGGGGAGAAGCAATAGGCCGTCGGCCCCAGCGGGCACGGCAGCTATCTCGCGATCCATTCGCGCATGATCCCAAGCGAAGAGACCTCGAAAACTTTCGGTCACCGCGGTGACATTCATGGTGCAAAGCAGGGGTAGCCAGAGATCGTTGCTGCTGCAGAAGGCCGCAATCTCTCCGGCAGGATCGACCACCGGTTGCTCGGAGCAGGCAAAGATCGTCCCGCTGGTGCCTAGGCTCGCCGTGACCGCGCCGGGCCGGATGTTGCCTGTGCCGAGGGCCGCCATCATGTTGTCTCCCCCACCCGCGCTGACCACCACTTCGCCCAAGCCCCACGCCGCGGCGAGATCGGGGCGCAGGCTTCCGCACGGTTGGCAGGAGGAACCAACGACGGGAAGTTTGTCCAAGAGTGCATCATCGATCGCCGCGCAGATCTCGTCGCACCAGCGGCGCTGACGTACATCCAACAGAGCCGTGCCGGACGCGTCGCCGTATTCCATGCGAAGCGTTCCGGTGAGCCGCAGGTTGAGAAAATCATGCGGCAAGGCCACGTGTGCCAGCTTCGCGAAATTCTGCGGCTCGTTTTGCTTGAGCCAGAGGATTTTTGGCGCGGTGAAGCCGGGCAAAATATCGTTCCCCGTCAGGCCGATGACCGACTCGCGTCCGCCCAGAGCCGCTCGAATCTCGTCGCACTGCACCACCGTCGACGTATCGCACCAAAGCTTGGCCGGGCGGATAACCTCGTAATTGGCATCAAGGGGAACGAAGCCATGCTGCTGTCCGGAAACACCGAGGCCGCATACTTCTTTTTTACGTCCGCCCAGCGCGGCCAGAACTTCCGTGACCGTTTCCTGCAAGGCTGTCCACCAGTGTTGTGGATCCTGCTCGAGGTGTCCTGAAGGAAGGCCGTCGAGTAATCCGTAACTGCGGCTGGCCGAGGCGAGTAGCCGGCCGCTTTCGCCATCGAGGGCGACCGTTTTGAGACTCTGCGTCCCGCAATCGATACCCAGCGCGATCACAGAAAATCGTTCACAATGTTCTCGAGATACTCCTGGCCCCCGGAGGGAAGGTTTGGTGCGGGTTGCGACAAGGCCAGTTTTTCCAAGTCCGCCAGCGTCGCACGGCCCCGCTCCACTTTTTGTCCCAGCTCCGCATCCCACGTAGCGTAGCGCGCTTTGACAAAATCCGCGATGCGTCCATCGGCCCGCAGAGCAGCCGCGATTTTCAGCGCGCGTGCGAAGGTATCCATCCCGCCGATGTGCGCATGGAAAAGATCCTCGGGGGTGTGCGACTCGCGCCTCCGCTTGGCATCGAAGTTGAGGCCGCCGGGCTGGAGACCACCCATGCCAAGCACCACGAGCATAACGTCGACAGCGACGTAGAGATTGGTGGGAAATTGGTCGGTGTCCCAACCGATCAATTCGTCCCCACGGTTGGCATCGATCGAACCGAGCTTGCCCGCGTTGGCTGCCACGGTGAGTTCGTGGCGCATGGTGTGCCCGGCCAGCGTCGCGTGATTGGTCTCGATGTTGAGCGCGAATTCATCGAGCAACCCGTATTCGCGAAGGAAGTTCAGACACGCCGCCGCGTCGCTATCGTATTGGTGTGTGCTCGGCTCGCGCGGCTTGGGCTCGATGAAAAAGCGACCGGTGAACCCGATCTCCTTTTTCCACGCGACCGCCATGTGCAGGAACGCCGCCAGGTGGTCGAGTTCGCGCTTCATGTCCGTATTCCAGAGCGTGGAGTAACCCTCGCGACCGCCCCAGAAAACATAGCCGCCGCCTCCGAGCCGATGTGTCACCTCGATGGCCTTTTTGACTTGGGCAGCCGCGTGGGCAAAAACCGGCAGGCTCGGCGACGTCGCCGCGCCCTGCGCGTAGCGGGGATGAGAAAAAAGGCACGCCGTACCCCACAATAGTTTTTTCCCGGCGCGCTCCTGCTCCGCAGCGAGCACATGCACCACTTCGTCCAGCGCACGGTTGGACTCGGCCAAGCTGTCCATCTCCGGCGCGACATCGCGGTCGTGGAAGCAGTAAAAATCGATGCCGGTCTTTTCGAGGAATTCGAAAAAGACCCTGACGCGCTGCTTCGCGTTGGCCACCGAGTTTGATCCGTCATCCCAAGGCATGAGCGCCGTGCCGGGTCCGAACGGATCGGACAGCGGATTGCGCATGACGTGCCAGTAGGCCGCGGCAAACCGCAGGTGCTCGTGCATCGTCTTCCCTTCGACTTTTTCGCCCGGTTGGTAGTGCCGGAAGGCGAAGGAATTTTTGGTCGAAGGCCCCTCGTAAGAGATGCGGGGGACGCCGGGGAAAAATTCGTTCATAGAAGCAGGTTGAGGGATGCCTGTGTGCTATTGTGAAAACTGCTCGTCAAAGACGATTCGTGAAGAAGGAAAGTCAAGCCGCCGGACGTTCGCGCAGCTTTCGGCCGCCCCGTGTTCCCGGTCCATGCCGCCGTCCTCCCACTCAACGCTGAGCGGGCCGCTGTAGCCGATCTCGTTGAGCGCACGGATGACCTTTTCGAAGTTGATGTTGCCGCGGCCCACGCTCTTGAAATCCCAGTAGCGCTCGGGCCGGTGGAAGTCGACATGGCCGCCAAAAACGCCGGCCGAGGAACCGAGGTTCCACGCCACATCCTTCATGTGGACATGAAAGATGCGGTCATGAAATTTCCTGATGAAACCGATGTAATCCACGCCCTGATAGCCGAAGTGTGAGGGATCGTAATTGAAACCAAACGCCGGATGTCCATTCACAGCCTCGAGCGCCCGTTCTGCCGAGCTGATATCAAAGGCAATTTCGGTAGGATGAACCTCCAACGCAAAACGGATGCCTAACTTCTGAAAGGCATCAAGAATCGGAATCCAACGATTGGCAAAGTCCTTGTAACCGGCATCAATTTGTCCCGGAAGCACAGGCGGAAAGCTGTAGCAAAGATGCCAGATGGAGGAACCAGTAAACCCGTTTACTACGCCGACTCCGAACCGCTTAGCAGCCTCAGCCGTGCGGATGATTTCGGCGGCGGCCCGTTGGCGGACGCCCTCGGGGTCGCCATCGCCCCAGACATGCGGCGGAAGAATTTGCTGATGGCGGGCGTCAATGTTGTCGCATACCGCTTGGCCGACGAGATGGGCGGAGATGGCGTGGCATTGCAGTCCTTTGCTTTTCAGCAAGCTCCGCTTGGCGTCGCAATAAGACTGATCGGCCTTTGTGACATCGAAATGATCGCCCCAGCAGGCGAGTTCTACGCCATCGTAACCAAAGCCCTGGACCTTCGGGAGAAGTGTTTCTAGTGGTATATCGGCCCACTGGCCGGTGAAGAGAGTAACGGGTCGTGACATAAGATTGGGTGGTTGCGGGTTAAACAGGAAGGGGCGTCCATGCAGCATTGGCTTTGCCCGAGGCGACGACGGCTTCGATGAAGGCCATGCCGCGCATGCCGTCTTCAATCTTTGGGTAATCGTTTTCGATCCCCGTGGGCGCCCGCCCTTCCGCACCGGCGGCAATGCACGCGGCAAAGTTGCGGTAAATGTTGGCAAACGCCTCGAGGTAGCCTTCCGGGTGACCGGGCGGCGTGCGGGTGGCGGCGGCGGCATTTGCCCCCAAGTAGGGCGAACCGGTCCGGTAAATCTGTGCAGGTTGATCGTCCCATTTTACCCGCAGCGTGTTCGGCTCGCACTGATGCCATTCGAGCCCCCCTTTTGTGCCGTAGACGCGGAGATTGAGATTATTCTCTTCGCCCACGCTGATCTGGCTGCAATGGAGGACTCCCTTTGCCCCTCCCTCGAATCGCAGCAAAATATTAGCGTCATCATCCAGAAGTCGCCCCTCCACAAACGAAGTGAGATCGGCGGCGAGTTCGCTGATTTTCAGACTGGTGACATATTCCGCCAGATTCTCCGCATGGGTTCCAATGTCCCCCACACACCCCCCTGCCCCGGAGCGCGCCGGATCCGTGCGCCAGGCCGCCTGCTTTTGCCCGCTCGCCTCGATCCGGGTGGCGAGCCAGCCCTGCGGATATTCAACGACAACTTTGCGTATTTTGCCCAGTCGTCCGGATCGCACCAAGTCACGCGCCTCCTTGACCAGCGGATAGCCAGTATAGTTGTGGGTGAGGCCATAGAGCAGGCCAGTCTTTTTCACGAGTGCACCCAGTTCCCTCGCCTCCGCCAGATTGAATGTCGCGGGTTTATCCGAGAGCACATGAAAGCCGTTTTCGAGAGCGAGCTTCGCCACCGGAAAGTGTAGATGGTTCGGCGTGACGATGGACACGAAGTCCATGCGCACGCTTGAGGGCAGAGCTTTTTCCACGGCGATCATTTCCTCGAAGCTTCCGTAACACCGCGCGGGCTCCAGACACAAATCCGCACCGCTAAGTTTCGACTTGTCGGAATCAGCTGACAATGCGCCGCAAACCAGTTCGATCCGTCCGTCCAATGCGGCTGCGTGGCGATGCACGCCACCAATGAAGGCACCGCGTCCACCGCCGACCATGCCATAGCGTATTTTTCGACTCATAATTTTTTATCAACTGTCATCTCTCCCCTCGAAGAACCACCCAGTCCTCAGGATGGGTGAAATCCGGCGTCGTGTCTGCTCAAAATTTCTCGGGAATACCAAGCTCTTTGAGTGTCTTGCGCAGCCAGTTGAGCGATGTTTCCGGCATCGGGCCGGACTGGCCTTCGCACTCGATGCTGAGGGTGCCTTGGTCGCCGTTTGCGTGGAGGAGCTTGAGACACTCGCGGATGTTGTCGGCATCAAAACCCAGGATGGCAAAGGGCAGCATCGCTTCCACCTCGGCAATGGCGCCCTGCACGACGTGCTGTCCGCGGTTGGCCACCGCCCGCGTCTCGGTTCATTGGGTGTGCACATCGGTCATGGTCAGGCTCCCGCAAAACTCCCCGGCCATCGACTCCACGCAGTGGGCCACCGTGTCGGCTTCGATAAAGCCCGGACCATCGACCTCCCAGTGCTCGGTGCGCACCGGGATCTGGCTGCGCAGCAGCGTGCCCGGGCGCGCGCCGCAACGGCCGCGGGCTCCGAGCCGGGCGCGACGTCGCTCTTAACAGCACATTTGGGGTCGATGATTTGGTAACGTTCTCCTTGGTTGCAATCGATTGGTCAACGCACCACCGAAGCGGCGAAGTCAGTTGCGGCCGCGCGGATCGCCTGTGCGTGGCAAATTCCAGCGCGTTTCTTGTCTCCGACGGCGGAAAACAAGTCGGTCAATGCGACGTAACAACCCCCTGCCGCGGCATATCCGCTTGCGTTTAGTGCGGGCCGATGCGGGGTTTTGCGTCGGCGAAGACATTCTCACCACATGGCCCACCACGATGCACCACGAAGGCTTCCGTCATTATCCGACAGACCTCTCGGCCTTCCACCTCGGCAACAGCGGGGCTTCCGGGCGCGATCTGGTGGCGGAAAAGTGCCCCGCCGCCCATGACGTCGAGGTCGACCTCGATGGCAGGACCGCCGACTCGCGTGCGTCAGCCGCTGACGCGCAGCTCGATGAAGTCGTCCGGCGCCACCGAAACCCGCCAGCGACCGGAGCGACTCCCCAGAGCCGGCCGAAATCGTTTTTGCGGTCGTTGAATCCCGGCAGGAACTCAATCGGATGCCGCGCACAGTTCCCGACATAAACCCCGTAGCGTGACCATACCGCCTCGCGGAAGGGACCGTCGAAGATCTGCGGGGTAAGTTTTCGGATCTCGGATTGCGCATAGATCCGCTCGCCGATCTGCAATTTGTCGGCGAAAACGAAGTGGTTGTTGCCCGCCAACTCGACCCGCACCGTCGGAGCGTTCTGGCGCCATTCAGAATTATACGCCGCATGAAGCGGGATCAGGCCAAGCGAACGAGCAATGATGTGTTCGGTATCATGGTAACCATGGCAGAACCCGTAGACCCGGATCCCGGGAATATGATCAATGCATGCGGTGAAGACGTTGAGCGGGTTGGTGAGTTGCAGCAGCAGGGCATCCGGAGCGCCGACCTCCGCGAGGGTCTGCGCGATGCCGCGCATCACCACGTCAAGCAGTCGGCCACGGAGCCTGACCGGAGACCACCCAAGTGTTGCTCTCTGTCAGAATGGGTTTCGCTTCCGTTCCAGAACGCTGGGATTTCGCTGTAGCTTCGGGGTACTCCATGAAAAACGCACGGCGCGCATTTTGAGTGTGGTTGAGCTTGCTGCGGTGAAGGGTCAGGCCCGTGAAGGCCACTGCTTCACCAGCTTTCATAATGGCCGGCACGCCGTCGCCTTCGACGGAAACCGTGAGATGCCAGGAGTCCTCGCTCTTGGAACGATGGTCGAGCAGCCCCAGCTTGTGGCTGTCGGGCATCACCCACACGCAGCCGTTCTCTTCGTTCACATCATCAAGCGCGACCCAAATGGTCACGTTGGTTGCCGGTTCAAGGGCCACATAAAGGTTTTAGACTTTAGCCCGAATATTTCACGCAGGGAGCAAAAAAGTAGCGAAGTTCCGCAGTTAACCTGCTACTGTTGTTGGTGTTATGCAAACAACAGATAGAACTTCGCTACGGACCGATTGTGCGCCGGAACTTTTTATTTTTCCAAGCTTTGATCGCCGGAAAATCGAGGGGAGTTTTACCGGCGGGGATGTGTCCAGCGATGGAGGGTTGATGGCCTTGCGGGCGGCGGACCAGAAGTTGGGTATGATTGCGGCTTTGGATGCGGTGATCAAAGACCCGCGTGATGCGGACCAGATCGTGCATCGGCAGCAGGATCTTTTGCGTCAGCGCATTTACGGTTTGGCCATGGGTTACGAGGATCTCAACGACCACGACACCTTGCGCAAAGACCTGCTGTGGCAGAGCGCGGCGGAGCGGGCGCAGGAACTGGCCAGCAGTCCGACGCTGTGCCGATTGGAGAACCGCGCGGACCGAGCCACGGTGGTGGCCATGTCGAAGGTGCTGGTGGAGTTGTTTGTGCAAAGTTTCCAAGAAGCTCCGAGCGAGTTGATCCTGGACTTCGACGCGACCGATGACCGGGTGCACGGAGAGCAGGAAGGCCGGGCCTTCCACGGCTACTATGGCGACTGGTGCTTTTTGCCCCTTTACGTTTTCTGCGGCGAACAGCTCCTGGTGAGCTACCTGCGGCCGAGCAACGCGGATCCGGCCCGGCATGCGTGGGCTATTTTGCAGTTGTTGGTCACGCGTCTGCGCCAGGAGTGGCCGCAGGTGAAGATCATCCTGCGCGGAGACTCGGGTTTTTGCCGTTGGCGCACGCTGCGGTGGTGCGAGCAGAACAAGGTCGATTACGTGGTGGGTTTGGCCAAGAACGACCGGTTGCTGGCCTTGGTGGAAAAGCCCATGGAGCAAGCGGCGGCAGCCTTCGAGGCGACCAAAGAGAAGCAACGGCACTTCGTGCGCTTGGAGTATGCCGCCAAGAGTTGGGATCGCCCGCGCACGGTCATCGCCAAAGCCGAGCACACCGCGAAGGGAGCCAACCCGCGTTTCATCCTCACCAGCTTGGAGGGCCAGGAGCAGAACATTTACGACAAGATTTACTGCGCGCGCGGGGAGATGGAACCGACCGCAGGGAGATAGACGGTCCGCAGGACCGCCCCGCAGGGGTGAGACGAAGCCGAATCAAAACCGGATCAAGGAACAACAACTCGGGCTCTTTGCCGACCGCACCAGTTGCCACGGTTGGTGGGCCAACCAGTTCCGACTGCTCTTGTCCTCCTCGGCCTACGTGCTCATGGAATACATGCGCCGCGTGGCGCTGGCCGGCACCGAACTGGCCCGCGCCCAAGTTACCACCATCCGGCTCAAGCTGCTCAAGATCGGCACGGTCATCTTGCGCAACACGCACCGCATCCGCTTGCTCTTTTCCAGCGCCTATCCCCACCAGCAACTCTTCGCCACCATGATGATCCGCCTCAACTCGGCCTGACCCGTCATGGTGCTGTCCCCGGCACCCAAAAAACAACGGGGATAAGGGGCGGTGTGCCCACATCACACGACCCGGGCAAAAAACACGCCAAAATCACCGCCGCGCAAAACCATCCAATGACAAACCGCCAAAATGATCGACCGGTGAAATATGCGGGCTAACTGCCATATCCCTTCCTCCAGCAGTCGATTCTTCCATTTGTAGCCCACCCGCGGGCTG
>CAMBUL010000016.1 GCA_945871065.1 Chthoniobacter flavus
CACCCGTGGCCGGACTTTGTCACGACCCTCACAAAAAGGACCAAGACGCACTCCGGGTGTTCCTACGGCTCCGCTTCGCTGCGCCTCCGGAACACCCGGAGTGCGTCAGTCAGGCAGAACCACTTTTACAGACAGATTGTTGCACTACCGCCGCGGGGGTTGGCCTTTGTTTCCCACGCGCACAGCGACCATGCGGGGAAGCATCGGGAAACCATCCTGTCGGCGGGGACGTCGCGGCTGATGCGGTCGCGGATCGGTCTTTCGCCGCACGAGCATGTGCTTGATTTTGGCGAGACGCGCGAGTTGCGCGGGGCGCAGTTCACTTTGCTCCCCGCGGGTCATGTCCACGGGTCGGCGCAATTGCATCTCGAGATGGAGGGCGGGAGTTTGCTTTACACCGGCGACTTCAAATTGCGGGCGGGATTGTCGAGCGAGCCCATTGCCTGGCGAGGGGCCGAGACGCTGATCATGGAAACGACGTTCGGCAAACCGGAGTTTGTCTTTCCGCCGGCGGAACAGGTGCTGGGCGACATGGTGCAGTTCTGCCGCGAGGCGCTGGAGGCGGGCGCGGTGCCGGTCTTGCTGGGGTATTCGCTCGGCAAAGCGCAGGAGATTCTCTGCGCGGTGGCCGCAGCGGGGTTGAAGCCGATGCTGCACGGGGCGGTGTCCAAGCTGACCAAGATTTACCGTGAAGGCGTGCCGGGCATGCCGGAGTTCGCGGAATACGAGGCTGCGAACATGGCGGGCCATGTGCTGATTTGTCCGCCCAGCGTGCGCAACTCACGCATGGTGCAGCGGATCAAGAAACGCCGCGTGGCCATGGTGACCGGGTGGGGTCTGACTCCGGGGGCGGTGCACCGTTACCAAGTGGATGCGGTGTTTCCGCTGAGCGATCACGCGGGCTATGACGATCTGCTGAAGTATGTCGAACTGGTCCAACCGCAGCGGGTCCTGACGCTGCACGGCTATGCGTCCGAATTCGCGCGGGATTTGCGGCGGCGGGGGGTCGAAGCTTGGTCTTTGGTCAGTCCGGACCAGTTGGAATTCGCGGAGATGTTCGAGGGATTATAGAACCACTACCGTAATGGCTGTCACCGCTTTGAATCGGGGTGGCTCACCCTCCGCGTTTAGTGCTGTGGTTGGGCGGCGCTCAGGGGCTCAGGCCGGGACGGGCGAGAGGTCTCCGGGGAGCGATCCCTCGCTGCTTTTTCTTTCCTCGGGCTTGGCTACGGGGACGGCTTCGGTCGGAATGGGAGGCGGGGGCGGATCGCGGTGCGGCGGATTTTTCATTTCGCCGTGCGCAATGAGGTCGCGGATTTGCGATCCCTCAAGGGTCTCCCATTCGAGGAGTGCTTTGGCGATGATTTCGAGTTGCGGACGCTTCTCGGTGAGGAGCGTGGTGGCGCGACCGTAGGCTTCGTCGATGAGCAGTTTGACTTCCGCATCGATGGCCTGCGCGGTGGATTCGCTATAGTCGCGAGTGCGGTTGAAGTCGCGGGCGAGGAAGACAGGCTCGTCACCTTCACCGTATTCGATCATCCCGAGTTTCTCACTCATGCCCCACTGGCAGACCATTTTGCGGGCGATGCCGGTGGCTTGTTTGATGTCGCCGCGGGCGCCGCTGGTCACGTCACCGAAGGCAATGTCTTCGGCGACCCGGCCGCCCATGATGACAACGAGGTGGTCGAGGAGTTCTTTGCGGCGAGTGTTGTATTTGTCTTCTTCGGGCAACCACATGGTGGAGCCGAGGGAGGGGCCGCGCGGGATGATGGTCACCTTGTGCAGAGGGGCGGTGTGTTCGAGGAGTTCGAGCAGGAGGGCGTGGCCCGCTTCGTGGTAAGCGGTGACTTCTTTTTCCTTTTCGCTGATGGCCAGGCTGCGGCGTTCCTTGCCCCAGCGGACCTTGTCGCGCGCTTCCTCGAGTTCGCGCGTGGTGATGGCTTTGAGTCCTTTGCGTGCGGCGAGGAGGGCCGCTTCGTTGATCACGTTGGCCAACTCGGCGCCGGAATAGCCGGGGGTGCCGCGGGCGATGACCGCGAGATCGACGCTGTCGGCCACTTTCACTTTTTTGATGTGGACTCGGAGGATTTCTTCGCGGCCGCGCACGTCGGGAAGGTTGACTGTGACCTGGCGGTCGAAACGGCCGGGGCGGAGGAGTGCGGGGTCGAGGACGTCGGGGCGGTTGGTTGCGGCGATGATGATGACGCCGTCCTGCGCGTCGAAGCCGTCCATTTCGACGAGGAGAGCATTGAGCGTCTGCTCGCGTTCGTCATGTCCGCCTCCCATGCCGTGGCCGCGGTGACGACCTACGGCATCGATTTCATCGATAAAAATGAGGCAAGGAGCGCTTTTGCGGCCTTGTTCGAACATGTCACGGACGCGCGAGGCGCCGACCCCGACAAACATTTCGACGAAGTCGGATCCGCTGATGCTGAAGAACGGAACATCGGCCTCGCCGGCGATGGCGCGGGCGAGGAGGGTCTTGCCGGTGCCGGGGGGGCCGACCATGAGAACTCCTTTGGGGATGCGGCCGCCGAGCTTCTGGAATTTTTTCGGATCGCGGAGGAAGTCGACCAGTTCCGACACTTCTTCCCTCGCCTCTTCGACCCCGGCGACATCCTTGAAGGTGATCTTGTTTTTGTCCCGCGCCATCATGCGGGCTTTGCTTTTGCCGAAGTTGAAAGCACCGCGGCCGGCCATTTTGAGCTGCGAGCGGAAGATGAAATACAGAATGACGAGAAAGAGGAGAATCGGGAGAAATCCGATGAGTGTGGTGGCGAGGAGATTGGATTCCGAGCGGACGGACGGAGTGATGCCGGCTTCGGCCATTTGCTTTTCCAAGGCTTCGCCGTTGAAGGGCATGAAGATGGGGGTGCGGAACGCGACGAGGCGTTCCTCGGGTTCGGTCGCCGGCGGAACGGTGACCATCTTGCGGTAGTAGCCCGAAATGGTCTGGGTGTTGCGGCCTTCTTCGACCACGAGCTCGACCGGCTTTTCCTGGGTGGAGACGATTTTTCCCTCGGCCAGGAGGGTGGAGAATTTCGGGTAGGTAAGCTCGTCGACCTGGGCGAGGTTCCCCCCGCGGAAAATGAAGGCGCCGCCGATGAGGGCGAAAGCGATGGCGAAGAGAAGGAGTCCTCTCCAATTGAACTGGGGGTCGGGGTCAACGCCGCGGGGGCGTTGATCTTCGGGTTTGTTGGTATTGTTTGACGACACGGATCTGGAAGAATGAACCTTTAGCATGGCTTGGGGGAAGATCAAATGAATGGGGTGCGGCAGAGATCGCTGGCGGTCTCTGTCCATGACGTGAGTCCGCTCACCCGGGACGCTGTCGCGGCGATGCTACGAGATCTGGCGGAGGCGGGGGTGGGGGTGACTTCCTTGCTGGTGGTGCCCGACCACCACCACCGGGCGGACATCGACCAGGATCCCACTTTTTTGGACTGGCTTCGCGGGATGGAGGCCCAGGGGCACGAGATTGTGCTCCATGGGTTCTACCACCGGCGGGAGGCGTCGGGCAGCGGGGGATGGGCCCGGAAAATTGTCACCGAGCACTACACGGCCGGTGAGGGCGAGTTTTATGATTTGGACTATGAGGCGGCGCGGGACCGGATGGAGGACGGGCGGGAGAAGTTGACTGGGGCGGGGTTGGAAGTGGTCGGTTTCATCGCCCCGGCGTGGTTGCTCGGCGGCGAGGCGGAGCAGGCGGCGCGAAACCTCGGGTTTGCCTACACCACGAGGCTGGGCGGCGTGCTTGATTTGCGTTCCGGTGACTACACGGCTTCGCAATCCCTGGTCTACAGCGTGCGCAGTGCTTGGCGGCGGTCGGTAAGCCTCTGGTGGAACGGGTGGCTGGCCTCACGTTTGCGGAAAACCCCCATGGCCCGTCTCGGATTGCATCCGCCGGATTGGCGCCACGACAAAATCCGCACCCAAGCGCTGCGTTTGGCGCGGGAGGCCGCGGCAGACCGGAAAGTGATCCGCTACCGCGACTGGGTCGCGAGGTAGGGCGGGGCCTCCGGACTCGCCGGGTTTCCGGCGCGTCGGGGACGCCGCGCCTTACCTGGCGGCCAAGGCCTCGGCGAGGCGCAGGGCCTGCAGATTCGGACGCACGGCGTGGACGCGGAAAAGGCGCGCGCCGGATCCGTAGCCGAGCGCGGTGAGTACGGCGGTGGGCAGATCACGATCTTCCAGCTCCGGACATTGCGCCACGGTGGCGAGGAACGATTTGCGCGAAGTGCCGAGCAGCACCGGATGGCCCAGTGCGGCGAATCGTCCGAGGCCGGTGATGAGTTGCATGTTGTGCTCCACCGTTTTGCCGAAGCCGATCCCCGGGTCGATGGCGATGTGCTCCGGCCCGATACCCGCGCCGCGGGCTGCGGCCACGCGCTGGGCAAGATGTCCGGCCACCTCGGCCACCACATCGTTGTAGTGCGGGCTCAATTGCATGGTGCGCGGTGTGCCTTGCATGTGCATGAGCACGACGGCGCACCCGCTCTCCGCGGCGGCGCACGGCATATTGTCATCGCCCCGCAAGGCGGTGACATCGTTGATGATCTCCGCCCCGGCGGCGGCCGCGGCGCGCGCCACCGCGGCTTTCGAGGTGTCGACACTTAGGGCGGCGGTGGTTTTCCCGGCCAGCTTTTCGATCACCGGGATGACCCGCCGCAGCTCTTCTTCCACGGTCACCGCTGCAGCGCCAGGCCGGGTCGACTCGCCGCCGATGTCGAGGATGTCGGCACCCTCGTCGGCCAGACGCAGGGCATGGGCAACCGCATCGTCGGTCCGGGCAAAATGGCCGCCGTCCGAGAACGAATCCGGCGTCACATTGACGATGCCCATGATTAGTCCGCGGTCCGCGAGATCGAAGGTGCGGCGACTGGTGCGCCAGATCATGCCACGCGGATGCGGGCGGAACGTCCGTGCGCGTCGAGTCCCTCCACGCGGGCGAATGCTTCGACCAAAGGAACGGACTTCTCAAGGGCGCGGCGGTCGAGTTCGACCAAGCTGGTGCGGCGCTGGAATTGGTCGGCGGTGAGTCCGGCGAACGATTTGCCCGCGCCGCCGGTGGGAAGCTCGTGGCTCGGACCGGCCAGAAAATCGCCCACCGCAACGGGCGAATAACCACCGAGGAAAATGGCGCCGGCCGTGACCAGTTGCGGGGCGAGCGCGCGCGGTTTTTTGACCTGCAGGGACACGTGCTCGGATGCGTAGGCGTTGGCCAGACGGACCGCTTCGTCCATCGAGCTGACCAGCGCAAGCGTGGCATTTTTGAGCGAAGCGCGGAGGATTTCGCCGCGCGGCAGGGTGGCCGCCTGCTTTGCCACTTCACGCACCGTGGCCTCGAGAATTCGGCGTGAGTCGGTGAGAAGGACCGCGCCGCTGTCGGCTCCGTGTTCGGCCTGGGCCAGTAAATCCGCGGCGACCCAGGCGGGGTTGGCCGTGCGGTCGGCGATGACCAGGATCTCGCTCGGTCCGGGGAGCAGATCGATGGCCACGCGGCCGAAGAGCTGGCGCTTGGCTTCGACGACAAAGCGGTTGCCGGGACCGAAGATTTTGTCGACCGGTGCAATCGTTTTGGTGCCGAGGGCAAGGGCGGCGACGGCTTGGGCTCCGCCCACGCCGTAGACTTCGGTGGCGCCGGCGAGGTGCAAGGCAGCCAGAAGGGCCGGACTGATTTTTCCGCCGGGCCCAGCCGGGGTCACGGCGACGATTTCTTTGACGCCCGCGGCCGCGGCAAAGGTGCAGGTCATGAGGGCCGTGGAGACGAGCGGTGCGGTGCCGCCCGGCACGTAAATGCCGACGCGCCGGAAGGGGTCGAAGCGCTCGCCGGTGCGGGCGCCTTGTGCGTTGCGGGCGGACCATCCGCGGCGCAGGCTTTTCCGCGCAAAGGCGGTGATGTTGCTGTGGGCGGCTTGGAGTGCACGGCGGGTGGGCGCGTCGAGTCCGCGCCAAGCAGCGGACAGTTCGCGCAGCGGAATGCGGATTTGGGCGCGGGTCAGTTTCGGGCCACCGAATTTTTGAGTCAGGCGGAGCAGGGCGGGATCACCGTCCTTTCGGACCTCTGCGACGATATTGCGGACGGTCTTTTCGACGGAGGGGTCCGGCACGGCGCGGCGGTCGAGCGAACGGAGGACACGGGCATAGATTTTGTCGCTTGGTCGGACGATGCGCATGGCGTGGGATATTGGCCAGTCATGCCGAAAATCACAAGACGGGCATGGAACCAGAGTCTGGAGGCTTGGGGGAGCGGTCAGTGCAGCAACTGCCGCGGTTCCTCTTCGAGGTGAAAGGTCGAGTTGACGACAAGAAAGCGCCAGTGGTCGCCGCTGTGCGCGGCCATACTGACCGAGGCGTTGTGAAAGCGGAAAGCCCGGTGGATGCATTCGCGTGGTTGGGGGTGTCCGTCCTCGATCAGGTGCGTATGCAGCGCATTGAGCGTGCCGCCATGGGTGATCAGGGCGATGTGCTCCTCCGGGCCAGCCAATATTTCATCGAGCACGATGCGCGTGCGTGCCATGAGGTCGCGGCGTGTTTCCCCGCCGGGCGGGGCGAAATCGAATTCCCCGGAGCGCCAGCGGGCCACGATCTCCGGATAATCAATCGCGCAGTCGTCCACCTTGCGTCCTTCGAAAAGGCCGAAGGACAGCTCCCGCAACCGGGAATCCAGCTCGACCCTCAGGCCGAGGGCGGCGCCGAGCGGAGCGGCCGTGTGGAGGGCCCGGGAAAGATCGCTGCTGATCAGGCGGGAGATGGGGCGGCGGGCCAGCCACGCGGCGGTCTGCTGCGCTTGGCGATGTCCGTGGTCGTTGAGCGGTGAATCGAGGTGACCCATGGCGAGGCCCTCTTTGTTGTGGTCGGTTTCGCCGTGGCGGATGAGGTAAAGCGTTTTCATGGATATTTGCCCCGGCCTTGCCTGCCGCGCGGTGATTCCCTATAGACGGCGGCGGACAAATTACAACCCGCGTTGATCGCGGACCGGAACCAGTTTTATGCACAAACTCGTATTGCTCAGGCACGGCGAAAGCACGTGGAACAAAGAAAACCGCTTCACCGGGTGGACCGATGTCGACCTGACCGAACAGGGCCGTCAAGAGGCCAAAGCGGCCGGCCAGGTTCTGAAAAAGGACGGCTTCTCGTTCGACCTCGCCTATTGCTCGGTGATGAAGCGCGCCCTGCGCACCCTCTGGATCGTGCTCGACGAACTCGACGAACTCTGGATCCCGGTGGAAAAAACCTGGCGCCTCAATGAGCGCCACTACGGCGGCTTGCAGGGCCTGAACAAGTCCGAGACGGCGGCCCAATACGGCGAGGACCAGGTGCTGGTCTGGCGCCGCAGTTATGACATTCCTCCACCGCCTTTGGAGAAGTCGGACGAACGCTATCCGGGTCACGACCCGCGGTACCGGGATGTCCCCGCGGCGGACCTTCCGCTCACCGAGTGTCTCAAGGACACGGTTGACCGTTTTCTGCCTTACTGGCACGAGGTCATTGCCCCGCAGGTCAAAGCGGGCAAGAAAGTGGTCATCGCCGCCCACGGCAACTCCCTGCGCGCCCTGGTCAAATACCTCGATGATCTGAGCGAGGAGGAAGTGCTCAAGCTCAACATCCCGACTGGTATCCCGTTGGTTTACGAATTGGATGAACAGCTTAAGCCGGTCAAGAGCTACTACCTCGGCGACCAAGCGGCCATTGCCGCCGCCACGGCAGCGGTTGCTTCGCAAGGCAAAGCGAAGTAGTCCGGAGTGATGCACCGCCCTGCGACGGAAAGTTGGTCCACCCAGATCGGAGTCATCCTTGCGGTGACTGGCAGCGCGGTGGGCCTGGGCAATTTCCTGCGCTTCCCCGGCCTGGCCGCCAAATACGACGGCGGGGTCTTCCTCATTCCCTACTTCGTTGCCCTTCTCCTTCTTGGTTTGCCCCTCGCTTGGGCCGAGTGGTCGATGGGACGCTACGGGGGGACGCGCGGATACCATTCGTCGCCCGGCATTTTCCGGCTCATCTGGAAGAACCGTGCCGCTCCCTATCTGGGTGTCCTCGGCCTCGTCGTGCCGGTGGTGATCTACATGTACTATGTCTTCGTCGAGTCATGGTGCCTCGGCTACGCGTGGTATTACCTCACCGGGGCAATGGACCTCGGACGCGATCCCGTGGCCTACCAGAACTTTTTTACCGCTTACACGGGGAGCGAGAAAGATGCTTCGATCTTTTCCAGCTTCCTCGGAACGCCGCTGGTTTTTCTCGTCATTTGCATCGCGCTCAACTTTTTCCTGATCAATCGGGGACTAACCCGCGGGATCGAACTTTTTTGCCTTTGGGCCATGCCGGCCCTCGCCCTGTGCGCCGTCCTCGTGCTTGTCCGTGTGCTCACCCTCGGCACGCCGGACCCTTCCAGGCCGGAACTCAATGTCCTCAACGGTCTCGGCCAAATGTGGAATCTCGATGCGGGCGGCAAATCGGTCTGGGCGCAACTGGCCAACGGCAAGATGTGGATGGAGGCTGCCGGGCAGATTTTCTTTTCACTTTCCGTCGGCTTCGGCGTGATCATCACCTATGCGAGCTACATGCGCCGCGACGATGACATTGCCTTGAGTTCGACCACCGCCGTGGCGGGCAACGAATTTTTCGAAGTGTCGCTCGGTGGTATGATCACCATTCCAGCGGCTTTCATTTTTCTCGGTGCCGCCGGCACGGTGGGGGGAACCTTTGCGCTCGGGTTCAACACCTTGCCGCTGGTTTTTGAACACATGCCGCTCGGGCGTTGGGTTGGTTTTCTCTGGTTCTTCCTCCTCTTCCTGGCCGCCATCACCAGTTCGCTCTCCATGTTGCAGCCGGCCATCGCCTTCCTTCAGGAGGGCCTCGGGCTGACCCGCACCCGTGCCGTGGCTGTGCTCTGCGGGGTGGGTACGGCTGGCACCCTGCTTGTCGTTTGGTTCAGCAAGAATCTCACGGCGCTGGACACCCTCGATTTTTGGGTCGGCACCTTCTGCATTTATCTGCTGGCCTGCGTGCAGACTTTCCTTTTCGGCTGGGTCTTTGGCCCGCAGCGCGGGTTGGAAGAACTCGATCGCGGGGCCGACATGCGGTTGCCGCGCCTCTTCACCTTTGTGATCAGATACATTTCCCCGGTCTACCTGCTTGTCGTTTTCGTGGCGTGGGCCGTGCAGGATGTGGGCAACCGCATTGCGGTGTTCACCGAGGATCCGGCGGTGCGCTGGACGATGCTTTTTCTCGTGGCGGTTTTGGCCCTCTTTCTATGGTGGATCCGGTTGGCGGTGAAACGTTGGCATGCGGAGGAGGCGGCATCATGACGCTGAGCGGATGGATTATTATGCTGCTCGCGGTGGGCGGCACGACCGGGTTCTTCTTCTGGTGCATCTACCGCGTGCTGCGGTCGCCGGGCAAGACGGACAAGATGCACGGCGTGCTCGATACTGAACTCGAGATTGAAGACGAGGAGCGCAAACGCCGCCGCGAAGGACAGGGGAACTGAGCCGGCACTCGCAACGGCGAAACGAAAGTCCGAATCCTTATTGCTGCGGAGCCGTGCTTTGCGCGGTGTCCGAAGTCTGAGCTTCGTCCTTGGTTTTCTTGAGCAAGCCGCGGCCGATTAAGTGCGAGGCAATTTTGACCGGAGGAGGTGCCGCACAACCGGTGGCGAAGGTGGTAGCGAGCATGCATGCTGCTTTTTTCATGAAATATGTGGTGCGGGTAACGCTGGTGTTTTCGCTAATGCAAATCACCGGGCCGGGGCGGAAAAACCCTCACCGCGGGTTTTGATCCTGCCGGTCGGGCGGAGCAGTGGCGGCCATGAGAGGACTGCGCAGTCCGAACCGCATGACCAGCAGACGGGTGGCCAAAGCGCCTAAAATGGTCGCCACCACCCCCAACCAAACCTCGGTGAGGTTGAGACGGCCGGCTTCCCAGATAAGAAAGAGCGAAAAGAGAAAGCCCCAGAGCACTGCAACCTCGGGGTAAAAACTTCCTTTGAGGTTGGAATTGTTGGAATCGGCGCGGACGACATCGCGGATAATGCCTCCACCCGCTCCGGTCAGCGCAGCCAGCAACGGGCCCCACAGCCACAGCGGTTCGCATTGTTGCTCCACAGCGACAACGACGCCGATGACGGTGAAGGCGGAGAGGCCGACGGCATCAAAAAAGAGATAGATGTTGGAAGACAGTTGGACGCCTTGCACCGAATCGGACGCGACGCCTCTTTTTCCGAGGTAATCGGTCACCTTGTAAGCCAGAGCCCCGGCCAGAACCGTAGCGAGTATAACGTAGAGGTAGATTGGAGACGCGACCACGGCGAGCGGCGAGCGACCGGAGATAAGGTCGCGCAGGACCCCGCCGCCGACCGCGGGCAAACTCGCGAGAACAAAAGCGCCGAAGATGTCATAGTGCTCCCGGCGCGCGAGAAGGACGCCAGAAATGGCGAACGCGACGGTGCCGACGATATCGAAGAGGTGAAACCACGTTCTCTGCACGGTGATGGCGAGCAGCACGGGCATGGCGTAGTGCCTGAGGATCATGTCGTATTCCCCGGAAGCTTTCAGCTGCTGCAAGCCCAGATTGAAGGCCTCGACGTCCCGCGGCGTGGTGGATTTTTTGCCGAACATCACGTGGATGTCCGCGGCAAAGACGGGAATTTTATGCTGACTTATCTGTCGCTGCACGCCGGCCCGCCAAGCCACGGCCGCGACAACCAAACGGTCGGCGATGAAGGCGTCGATCTCTCCCTTGAGCAGCCTCGAAAGGTTCGTGTTGTCCGTGTCGGCGTAAAAGATGCGGTCGGCATTGGCCGGATCGAGGGCAAAAGCCTTGACGTCCGGACCGTAAAAAAATCCGCTGACCAGACCGACCCGCATCCCGGAAGCGGACAACGCGGCCAGAAGGTCTTTCACATTGGAGGCGGGCAACCGGTCTTGATCCGCGCGCCGCGTGACGAGCACATCTGTTTCGGTGCGGTAGGGATGGGAAAACCAGGCATACTCCTCTCGCTCCGCCGTCTTGTAGGCACCGGCTGCGATGTCCCGTTCCCCGTTCTTTATTTGCTGTTGGTGCTCTATCCAGTCTATTTGCTCATAGGAAACAGTGCTCCCTGTTTCGGCGAGGATGCGCGTGACCATCTGGATATCCAGTCCCCTCAACTCGCGCAGGGGTCCGCGGTTTTCCTCGAACTGGTAAGGATCCCAACGATACCATCCACCGCGAAGCTCGCGTCCTTTTTCCTGCGCGCCTTGGGTGGTGGTCGCCGCGAGAGCGAGGACGGAGACAACTAGAGAAAGAACGCACCTTATGCCGGGTAGAGTTCTCAAAGCGGATCTACCAAAGTCCGTAGGAAGCTTGGACCGCAAGCCTTTCTTTTTTTTTGGGGGAGCGCGGGGAAGGGTGGATGACGCAATCTAATCGGGCCCGCGCAGTTGCGGGGCGCGGTCGGGGGACCAGGGATTGGTGGTGAACTTCGATTCAGTGAGTTGCTGAATGGTGTGCTCGGCGGTTTGGCGGATTCCGTCGAGGGAAATGCCCTCGTAAGCGGCTGGAAAAGCCTCGAGTAATTCGACCGAGCGACGGAAGAGACGGGCGGCCGGTTGGAGGCGGCGGCTGTGGATGCGGTGGGCCGGTTCGCGGTGGTGATGCTGCAAGTGCACGTGGGCGCCGGCAAATTGGATGAGGGCTTTGTAAAAGACATACCGTTCGCCATTCGCTCCCAGCCAGATGTGCTCGAGAACATCGTGGGCTTGGTAATAGGATTGCCCGTTGAAAAGCCGAAAATATTCCAGGTAGCAGGGGTGCCAGGACGACTCGCTTTCCCCTCCGGTCATCCGCGCAGCAATCCTTTCGTGTTTACCCATGATGTTTGCCGGTCAAGAAACCACAGGGTGCGCGGGGCGGACAGGGCAAAAAACGTCGCGGAGCGGCTTGGCTGCGGCCTCGGAGCGGTTATGATGGAGGCTCTTTGATGGAAGGCTTTTGGTTTATCTGGCTGGCGGCAGGTGTTTTGTCCTCCGCGTTCGGCGCTGCTTTGGGCGCGCTGGAAGCCGTCCTTTGGCACACCCCGCGGGAGCGCATGGACCTATGGCCGCGCTCCCCGCGCTTGCCACTGCAGGCGGACGACCTTGCCCATCCGCGCGATTGTCTTTTCACTTTTCTCGCCCTAGGCAGTGCCTTGGCGCGGGCCACCGGATGGTACGCGCTGTGGCTTGCGGCAGTGGGGGCGGCGGGTGCTTTCGTCACGGTGTTGTGGCCTTGGATTTTGGGGTTCCTCGCCCCGGCCGTGCTGTGCGAGGTTTTTCCCGCGATCATCGCCGGACGGCGTCCGCGCGCCGGGGAGCGTCCGTTGCTAAGTGCCGGTGTGGTGGTTTGGCGGGTTTTCGGTCCGTTCTTCGACCGCATCCAGCCTTTGGTCGCCGCCGCGGCGGGGAAGTTTTTTCCCTGGTCGCTCGAACCGCGGGCCCAACTCGGACCGGAAGAGGTGGAGACATTGGTTTGGGTGCGGGAGGAGGAAGGCGAGTTTGCCTTGCCCGAAGCGGAGGTATTGACCGAGGTGCTCCGGCTCAGCCGGGCCACGGTGCGCCACTACATGACGCCGCGGGTGGACGTCGTGTTCGTCGAGGATGAAATGACCAACGAGCAAGTGCGGGCCATCCTCCTGAAAAAGAAATTTCTCCGGGCGCCGGTCATCGGTGAGGCGCCCGACGAGGTGATCGGTCTCCTCGATACGCGCGCTCTGAGCCGACTGCCCCCCGGCATGCATTTCACCGAGGTCTTGCTCCCGCCGTCCTTCGTGCCGGAAACCATGGAGGCCAGCGCGCTGCTCGGCAACTTCCTCAAGCACCGCCAGCCTCTGGCCGTGGTGGTCGACGAATTCGGCGGCGTGGAGGGTGTGGTCACTTTGCAGGACTTTATCGAGGAGATCCTCGGTGATGCCGCGCCGCGGGTGGAAGCCGACCTTTACATCGAGCAACTCGGTGACGGTCGCCTGCTGGCGGCCGGAACTGCCCGGCTCGATGACCTGAGCGAATACCTCGGCTTTGATGCGGCCCGCAAAGGCATCGAGACGATCGGCGGCCACATCATTCATGAGTTGGGCAAGCTGCCGCGGCAGGGGGCCTCCGTGCGGCTCGGGCCGTGGAAGGTCACGGTCCGTTCCATGGCGCTGCGCCGGGTGCGCGAGGTGTCTTTGCAGCGGGTGTGGCCGGCGGAGAAGGGGGAGTCTTTATGACGTTGGTGGCCGCAGCCCTCTTGTTGGCTGTTTCCTTTGTCTTCTCCGGGCTCGAGGCGGCCTGGCATGCCTTGGACCGGGTGCGTTTGCGTCATCGTGCGGACAAGGGGGACCGCCGGGCCAAGGCCATGCTCGGGTGGGAAGCGGTGCGGCCGCAGGCGGATCTTGTGCTGGTCTGGACGAGCCACGCGGCGGGCGCGGGGGCCTTGGCTGTCTTGGCGGTTTCCGGCGCGTTGGGCGGATGGCGGGGATTCTTCCCCTTGCTTTTCATCCCGGCCTACGCGCTCCTCGTTGGTGTGTTGGCCCGGCAGGTCTTCCGCCGGTTGCCCTTCGTCGTGCTCAGTCATTTGTGGTGGCTGGTCACGCTGGCCGGATCGTTTTGGGCGCCCTTGGCCCGGCCCGTGGCTTGCTGGCTCCGGCGGGTGCAGCCCGATCCGCTGCCCCGTCCTCCGGCCGGCGAGGAATTGATGACCTTAGCCGCGAAGACTGAGGGTATTTCGCCGCTCGAGATTTCCATGTTGCGCAGTGTGCTCGACTTTCGCCGCATGACCGCCGGAACGCTCGCTTTGCCGGTCGAAAGTTTCCCGCTTGCGCCGTCCGATGCTCCCCTTGGGACATTGCTCGCGGATCGTCAGGTTGCCGATGCGCTGCATGCCTTGGTCATTGGTCCCGACGGCCTGCCGCTGGGTGCCATGTCGTGTGGGTCCGCGGTGTTGTCGGGCGCCATGGCGGCGAGGGCACAATCTTTCGCCCGACCGCTCATTTCCTTTGATTCCGATCTGCCTGCCTGGAAGGCGCTGACCAAGCTCCGCCGCGCCCAGACACCTGTGGCCGAGGTGAGGGACGTGGAGACCGGACGCTTTATCGGTGTCATCACCGAGGAATCGGCTGTGGCGCGCTTGCTCGGGCAGGCGGTTTGAGGCGTGCAAAACAGGACGTCTGACCCCATATTTTCCCGTTCATGTCTTCCGCCTCCTCTGTCTACTCGCGCAAGAACCCGTTTCCGGCACACCTCGCGGCCCGGCGTTCCTTGACTGGGTCTGGTTCGGGCAAAGAAACGCTGCACTTCGAGGTCTCCCTCTCTGGTTCCGATCTCTCTTACGAGGTCGGTGATTCGCTGGGGATTTTTCCGGCCAATGACGCGGCCGGGGTGAATGCCGTACTCTCAGCCGCGGGATTGACGGGAGAAGAACCGGTCGAAAGTGCGGGAGCCAACCTGCGTGAGGTATTGACCCACCAAGTCACACTGCGCGAGCCGTCGCGGCAGTTGCTCGCCGCCATTCTCGAGAAGTGCCCATCCGCTGCCGAGTTGTCGGAGTTGACCGATCCGGAGGCAAAATCGGTGATGGAAGATTGGGTTGATGGACGGGAAGTGGTCGACATTCTCGAGAGTTATCCACAGGCCAGATTCACTCCCGACGAATTGGTCAAGGTGCTGCGCAAACTCCAGCCGCGTCTTTACTCGATCGCCTCCTCGCCCAAGGCCCATCCCGAAGCGGTGCATCTCACCGTGGCCGTGGTGCGCTACGAACTGCACGGGCGCCAGCGGCAGGGGGTGTGCTCGACCTATCTGTCCGACCGCGTCGAAACCCGGCCGATGCCTGTCTTTATCCACTCAGCAAAACATTTCCGTCCGCCGGAGGATCCAGCTGTTCCGGTCATCATGGTGGGTCCGGGCACCGGCATCGCACCCTTCCGGGCATTTTTGCAGGAGCGGGAAGCGACCGGGGCAACCGGTCCGACTTGGCTTTTCTTCGGGGACCGGAACCGCACGACCGATTTTCTCTACGAGGAGGAAATCAATGCCTGGCTCGAGCGTGGCGTATTGCACCGCCTCGACACCGCCTTCTCGCGCGACCAGGCGGAGAAGGTCTACGTGCAGCACCGCATGTTGGAGAACGGGGCGGAAATCTGGCGCTGGCTCGCGCAAGGTGCCTATTTTTACGTCTGCGGTGACGCTGCGCGCATGGCCAAGGACGTCGATGATGCACTCCATCGCATCGTCAAAGTGGAGGGCGGGAAAACCGACGAAGAAGCCGCCGCCTTTGTCGGGGAATTGAAAAAAGCCAAGCGCTACCGGAAGGACGTCTATTGATGAGTGCGGGGCAAGACAACCCGTTGCGCAAGGTCCACTTTACCGGGGTCTGCGGCACGGCTATGGGTTCGCTCGCCGCCGCCCTGCGCGACCGCGGGGTCGAAGTGACGGGCTCGGATGACAATGTCTATCCTCCGATGTCCACCTTCCTCCAGAGCAAGGGTATCGTGATCCGCAAGGGGTTCTCTCCGGACAACATTCCTTCCGACGCTGACTTCGTGGTCATTGGCAATGCCATGAGCCGCGGCAATCCCGAAGTGGAGGCCGTCCTCAACCGGAAACTGCTTTATTACTCGTTGCCCGAGGCGCTGAAGATTTTCTTTCTGCGCGGTCGCCACAATCTTGTGGTTGCCGGGACGCATGGCAAGACCACGACCACGTCGATGCTCGCCTGGATTTTCCAATCGGCCGGTCTCGCTCCCTCCTGGCTGATCGGAGGTATCCCAAACAACCTCGGCCAAGGCTGCCGCCTCGGGGAGTCGAAATATTTCATCCTCGAGGGTGATGAGTATGACACAGCTTTTTTCGACAAGCGCTCGAAGTTTGTGCACTACCTTCCCGAATTGCTCGTTGTGAACAATATCGAGTTCGACCACGCCGATATATTCCGCGACCTGGAGGACGTGATGACCAGCTTCCGCCGTCTCGTGGCGATCGTTCCATCCGAGGGCATGGTGTTGCTCAATGCCGACGACCCCAATTGCCGGGCGCTGGCCGAGAAGTGTCCGGCTCCGTGGGTCGAGGTCGGCTTTTCGCCCGATGCCGGCAACCAGATCCGCGATGTGCACTACGGCCGCGATTCATCCGCGTTCACCCTGTTCGGCCAACGCTTCGAACTTCCCATGATCGGCGAGTTCAACGTGCGCAACGCGGCCATGGCGGTGTCCGCCGCGCATTTTTACCAAGTGCCGCTGGAGGAAATCGTCAAAGCCCTGCAAACCTTCACCGGCATCCGTCGCCGTCAGGAGGTTCGCGGGGAGGCCGGTGGGGTCACGGTGGTCGACGACTTCGGCCATCATCCCACGGCCATCGCACAGACCATCGAAGGTTTGCGGGTCAAATTTCCCACGGGCAAATTGTGGGCCGTTTTCGAGCCGCGTTCCAATACGACGCGGCGGGCGGTCTTCCAGGAGGTGCTGCCCAAAGCCTTCGCCCGGGCGGACGGAGTGGTGCTGGCCCAAGTGGCCCGCATGGACCAGTTGCCGCCCGACCAGCGGCTTGATCCGGAAAAAGTCGTCTCCGACCTCCGGCGCGACGGCAAAGAAGCATTCTACGAGGCCGACACTGCGGCCATCGTCAGCCGCGCAGTCGGCCTCGCCGGCCGGGGTGATGTCATCGTCGTCTTCAGCAATGGCGGTTTCGACAACATCCACTCCAAACTGCTCGAGGCACTCGAGGCGGAAGGTTGAAAGACGGTGGGTCGTGCCGCCGCGTCGCGACGAGCAATTAAGAAATTCGCGATAAGTCATCGCGACTTCCCGCCTGTGGAGTCCGCAGCACGTGAACGGTCATTTCCGGCGGGCAGTTGAAGCGGGCGGGGACGCCGCAGGAACCGGTGCCGCGGGAGGTGTAGCCGTGGAGCCCGTGGTGTGTCCATGGGCCGGTGAATTGGGCGTGCGGACATCGACCGTTGCGCACCAGGGCGATGCCGCCCGGCAGGCAGATTTGTCCGCCGTGGGTGTGGCCGCTCAGCATGAAGCTGAAGCCGTAATGCCGCGCCTCGTCGTAAACCTCCGGACTGTGGGCCAGGAGGATGGAGCAGGCTCCTTGCGGGATGCCGCAGCGGGCGGCTTCGAAATCGTGGGTGCGGTAGAAGTGCGGATCGTCGAGGCCGGCGAACCAAAGTTTGTCCGCTCCGCGCATGACGGACGTGTTTTCATTGAGCAGGACGCGCACTCCTGCCGCTTCGAGATGCGGGACGATCTCGATGATGTCATGATTGCCGAGGACGGCGAGGGCGCCGGATCCAAGCGCGGCCCCGATCCGCCGGATGTCCGGCAGGCAGGCGCGGAAGTGACCGGCAGGATGATCGGCGAAGTCGCCGGTGATGACAGCGAGATCATGGGGCGTGCGGGCGATGACTTCGACCAAGCGGTCGGCGAAGCCTGCCACGCAGTCGAGGTGCAGATCGGAGAGATGGAGCAGGCGGAAGCCGTCGAAACGTGGCGGCAGGTTGGCCAGTGGTTGCTCGCGGGTGGCGGTGCGGATGTCGAGGCAGTTGGCGCGCCCGCGTTCAGCCAGTCGGGTCAGGCGGAGCAAGGCGTTGATTATGCGGTCGACCGGCACGACGCGCTCGACGACGAGCGGGCCTTCGCCTTGATGGACAAGGCGGGCACGCAGGTCGGCTTGGCGCCGGAGGCGTTGGCGGAGGAGGGACGGTCCGAGCCGGGCAGCCAGCCGGCGGAAATCGGTTGTGTCGTCCGACATGGACGCCTAATTCGGGTAAACTTTACCGGCGTCGAAGGCCGGCCTTTCCCGGACGGAAAGCGGCAGGCCTTCCATGTCATAGCCTTGGAAGAAGCAACTCTGGTAACCGGTGTGGCAGGCGCCGGTGGTCTGGCGGACCTCGAAAAGGAGGCAGTCCTTGTCGCAGTCGGCATACCAGCGGACGACATCCTGGGTGTGCCCGCTGGATTCGCCTTTGAACCAGAGCTTCTGGCGCGAGCGGCTCCAGTAATGCATCTTCCCCGTGGCGAGCGTTTTTTCGAGCGACTCGCGGTTCATCCAAGCCATCATGAGCACGCGACCGCGCGGGGGCATGGCGTCCGAAGCCTCTTGCACGATGACGGCGATAAGACCGTCGGCGTTGAATTTGAAGTCGTTCATGGAAGAGACAATGTCGCGGGAGCGAGCGGGGGCGGGCAAGAGGTATTTGGTAGGGCGCGGCGTCCCCGACGCGCCGGGAACATCATTATCATTGAGGTAAGCGGCGGGTCCGAAGGTCCCGCCCTACCACGAGACAACCGGCGCGGTTACAGGATTTCGCGCATGAGTTGTACGTGGGGGGCGGAGTGGCTGACCGGATGGCCGTCGATGGCGACGAGGAGGTCGCCCCGGGAATCAATGCCGAGGAAGGGTCCGCGGATGGTTTGGTCCGCGACGGACAACTCGATCTCCCGGGTCCCGCCCCAGTGGCGATTGATGTCGTCGGCCAGCGTCGCAAACCCCTCTTCGGCGACGCGCCCGTGCAGGACGCGCAGGGCGATGAGGATTTCCTCGTAGATGTCGTCCGCGGGGGGAGCAAGGGGAAGCTCCTCGGCCAGCGAGGTGGCGATAGCCGCGAGTTCGGGATCGGCTCCGGGGTTGTTGTTGAGATTGAGCCCGAGGCCGATGACCACGCGGTCGGGCGCGAACTTTTCCATAAGGATGCCGCAAATTTTTTTCGGTCCAACGAGAACGTCGTTGGGCCAGCGCAGGCGCGCCGTGGTCAGGCCGAGTCCGCGCAGGGTGGCGACAACGGCGAGTCCGGCGGCGAGGGGGAAGGCGGCCCAACTGCGGTCGGGTGGGTCGAGGGGAAGGACCACGGACATCCACAAGCCGCCTTGACCTGAGTCCCAGCGTCGCCCATGGCGGCCGCGCGCGGCGGTCTGGGTGCGCGCGCGGATGGAGTGCCAAGGGGGCAGGTCACGTGCGTAGTCGTTGGTGGAGGCGAGGCTTTCCGCCTCGTGGAGCGTCCAACCGCGCCACTCGTGGGTTCGAATTTCCATGACGCGGCTACGGTGAGAGGGTCGCGATGTTGTCACCGGCGATGACGGCGGTTCCGATCACGCCGGCGCCATGCGGGCCCGCGGTAACCAGAGAGCGCAGCGTGCGACCAAGGTGGCGATTTTTCTGCAGCATAATCCAATGCTCGGTCCGTGGTGGGGACCGGGCAAGGATAAGTTCCACCCCAATACACAGGAAACCCCGTTGTTCCTTGATGACCGGACTGACATTTAATAGCTTGCAGGATCTTCTTCTGCGGAATGCTTGGAAACTTATGAAACATCATCTCTCATGGCTATTGGTCTCGCCCGAAGCGCTGCGGCGCGGATGGCTGGGTTGGATTTTGTCGGGTGCGGTGGCGCGCACCGGCGGATTGGAAGTCGTCTGGGCCGGTCTGGTTGACGAGCCGGCGGGCCGGGCTGCCTTGCTTGTTTTTCGCGGGGAGGATGCGGCGGCCAAGTTGTCCGCAGCCGTTGGTACGGTCCACGCTGCGGGCTCGCTTGCCGCGATGCTGGGCGAGGGCATGCTCTCGGCCGCGGAGCCCGGCGCGGATGTCGTTGCGGACCTGCAAAGGTTCGCCGCGGGCCAGAGCAACGCCCTGTCGTTGCCGGTTGCGGCGGGGGCCCAGCGCTCGCTTGTCTTGGTCAAGCCGGACAATTTCGATTTTCCCGGTACTCGTCCCGGCGCGGTGATCGACGTCTTCGCCCGCACCGGCCTCGTCCCGGTCGCGCTCAAGGTCGACCATATGTCGGTGGCGCAGGGTATGGATTTTTACGGTCCGGTGCTCGACGCGCTGACCGAAAGGTTCGGTGCGGAAAAGGGGCGCGATCATTGGGAGAACATCGTCGAATTCATGTCGGGCTCCCGGCCGTCGGCGGTGCCGGAGAACGAGCGTGCCCGTCCCGGGACCCGCAAAATCCTCGCTTTGGTCTTCGAGGGACCGGAGGCCATTAGTAAAATCCGCACGGTGTTGGGTCCGACCGATCCGGCCAAGGCGCCCTCGGGAACCATCCGCAAGGAATTCGGCACCAGCATCATGATCAATGCGGCGCACGCCTCAGATGCGCCGGAAAATGCCACACGCGAGATCGGGATTGTCCAGGTGGCGGATAACTCTTTGAAAGGATTCGTTGAATCTGCGGCCACGGCAGAGTAAATTGCTCGGCTTAACTTTTTATCCCGAAACACAATTATGGATCTCTCTTCCACCGCCGTCCAACTCACCCCCTCCCTCACTCTCGCCATCGACAGCAAGGCCAAGGCCATGCGCGCCGAGGGCATCGACGTTTGCGGGTTCGGGGCGGGCGAACCAGACTTCGACACGCCGGAGCACATCAAAGAAGCGGCGATCAAGGCGCTGCAGGAAGGTTTCACCAAATACACCCCGAGCGCCGGCCTTCCCGAGTTGCGCACGGCGATCAGCGAGAAGTTCTCCAAGGACAACAGCATCGATTACAAGCCGAACCAGGTCATTGTCAGCAACGGCGCCAAGCAGTCCTGCTTCAATGCCATCCTCGCCTGCTGCGAACCCGGCGACGAGGTGATCATTCCCGCGCCTTACTGGTTGAGCTATCCCGACATGGTCAAATTGGTCGGGGCCGAGCCGGTCATCGTCCAAACCAAGGCCTCCAACGCCTACAAGATGACCGCCGAGGAATTCGAGAATGCGATGACCCCGCGGACCAAGATGGTCATCATCAACAGCCCGGGTAATCCGACCGGTTCGGTCTACACCCGCGAAGAACTTGAAGCGCTGGTTGAAGTCGCCTTGACCGAAGACATTTTCATCCTTTCCGACGAAATCTACGAAAAGCTCATTTATGATGATGCCTCGCATGTCAGCGTCGCCTCATTGTCCAAAGAAGCCTACGACCTGACCATCACGGTCAACGGCTTCAGCAAAGCCTACGCGATGACCGGATGGCGTCTCGGTTACCTCGGCGCGCCCGAGTCCATCGCCAAGGTCATCGACTCCCTGCAGAGCCACAGCACCTCCGGCCCGAATTCGTTCGCGCAGAAGGGTGCCGTCGCCGCACTCAAGGGTTCCCAGCAATGCGTGACCGACATGCGCGACGAATTCAACGTCCGCCGCGAATACATGTACGAGCGCCTGGCCGCCATTCCGAACGTCTCGACGGTCAAACCGCTCGGCGCGTTTTACATGCTGGCCGACATTTCGAAGTTCGGCCTGAGCTCGACCAATTTTGCCGACCGCTTGCTGAGCAAAGCCGAGGTTGCGGTCGTGCCGGGCATCGCTTTCGGGGATGACAAAACCGTGCGTCTGAGCTACGCCACCGATCTTGAGACGATTAAGACTGGCCTCGACCGCATCGAGCAGTTCTGCCGGACAATCTAAATACTAGGTAAAGTTTCCACGAAACGGGCGGCCTTCGGGTCGCCCGTTTCGTCTGATAGGCAGGGCCGGGAGTCGTTTTTGGCGCGACGTCCCCGGGTTCAGCGGGACTCACGCTCTTCATCATCCCGCTCGATGAGGGTCGCGAGATCGATGCCCGCTTTGCGGGCCATCCGCTCCAGGCGGATGAAGATCTGCGCGGTGATGAAGGCGTCGCCCGAGGCGGTGTGGCGGTCGTGGGGTTCGACGTCGAAGAGTGCTCCGAGATTGTCGAGGTCGAAGCCGCGGATTTCGCGTCCGTCAAACGCCCCGCTTTCCTCCAGGGCAAGGGCAATGCGCATGGTGTCGAGTGCTTGGTTCGGCAGATCCCGGCCGAGCCGCCGCGCGGCATGGGCCACGATCTTCTGGTCGAAGCCGACATGGTGGCCGACGAGCACCGCGTCACCCACGTAGTCGAGGAACTTGTTCACCGCCTGCTCCTCAGTTTCCCCGCGGGCCGCTTCGGCCTGGGTGATGCCGTGGACGAGCACGGCGGAGGTCATGCGCCAGTCGCTCAGGATGGCGTCGAATTCATCATCGAGACAAATTTCCCCGCCACACACGGCCACTGCGCCGATGGTCAGGATGCCGTCCTTCGCCGGATCGAGCCCGGTCGTCTCGCAATCAAAGATCACGTAACGCGGGTCAGCCTTTGAATCCATAATGGTTCGCGGTGAAAGCGATGAGCGCACCGATGTCGCGGAAAGCCGATTTGAGTTGCACCTGCTCCGTGCGGCTGAGCGCGGCGGGACGGAGTTCGCGTCCGTCGTCCCCGTCACGCAGTCCTTGCCCCGCGCGGAAATATTGCGCGACCCGGAAGGCGCGTGCGCCCTGTGCGAAGATATCTGCGCCCTGCGGAAAGCGCACGGCCGCCGCGGCCAGACGTTCGAGCGTGCCGGTCGCGCACAGGTTGCCGCCGTCGAGGTGGAAGACCCGCGCCACATCGCTCACTGGCCCGAGCGCATAGTCCTGCAGGTCGATCGTTTCGCGGGCCAGTCCATCCGCTTCCACCGCATATCCTTCGTAGATGGTGATCGGCGGCAGGTTGCCCAGCGCGTCGTTGGCCAGCAAGCGGATGAAATTGGGCCTCGCCGCCATTTCCTCGCGCAGCGCGGAGAAAACCGTTTCCAGCAAGGCCGGATCGCCCGCGACCACCGAGAGATCGAATAGTGCCATCTGCCTCCAGATTTCCCCACCCATCGGGTCGCGGACGAGGGAACGGAAAAATTCGCACCATGCGCCGACCGTGCGGCAGCGCGCGCCGGCTTCCTCCGCAATTGTGGCGGATGCCGCGGGGAATCCGGATGCGGCGAGCAATTCGTCGATGGAGCCGAGCAAGTCTTGCCCATAACAGCGCACATTTTCATGGTCCGCGGCCAGACCTGCGGCAGCCAGGTTCGTCGCGGTGAGGAGCTCCCCGCGTCCGGCTTGGCCGGTCAGGACCAACGCGAGCGGCCCAGGGGCCGGTCCTGCTTTCTCGCGCGCCCAAGATTCCACGCGGCGGAACATGGCGCGCCGCGTTTCGGTCGCTAAACGTGTGCACCACGGAACGTCGTCCGGCGAAGACAAATCGCCCGCGAGCAGCAGATCCAACTCCTGGCCCATGGCACGGAGAGAGGAAGGCGAGTCGGCCCGGCGGATTTCCTGCCCGAGGGCCAGAGGATCGCGCCGTTGCGAGAGCGAGACGGACCCTTCCGAAATCATTCCCAAGGCCTGACTTTGCGGCGTTCCGTCCTCGGTCACGCAGAGATGCCGGATGCCGTGGCGGATCATGGCGAGCAGCGCATCCTGCGGCGTGGCTTGTGGTGACACGGTGATGACCGGACGGCGCATGATCTCGCCCACCGCAGCCTCGGTCGGCACGCGGCCGCGGGCAATCTCATGGCGCAGGTCTGAGTCGGTCAGCACACCCGCCGGTTGACCGTCGATCCCGACGACGAGAAAAACCGGACTGTCCGCCGTGGACATTGCCGCGGCCGCCTCGCGGACGGTCTGCGTGGCCGGACCCACGACCGTGCCGGCCTTGAGCCGCGCGAGATGTTGTTCCGATCCGCCACGCCAACCCGATGGACCTTGGTGGTGTGCTGTCCCCGTCTCCACCTCCTCGGAGGCAAAATAAACTTTGAGAAATCGGCTGACCCGCGGCGACTCCGCGCAGAGCCGGGTGAAGACGGAAACGTCGAGGGCGTAGAGGATCGAATCTTCATCGACCAGCGCCGAATCGGTGTGCGACTCCTCGCCGAGCACGGCCCCCGCACCGACGAAATCACCCGGACCCCGCAGGTCGGAGAGTTTCTGCGCCTCGCCGCGCACCAGCCGCACCGATCCCTTGTTGATCACGTAAAAGTAGCGCCCGTGCGTGGTGCCTTGGTCGAAAAGAATTTCTCCTTTTTCGCAGAATTGCACCCGTCCCGACCGCGCCAACTCGAGCAAGGCCTCGTCGGCAAGGTAGCTGAATGGCGGGAACCCTTTGAGGAAGTCCGCGACGCGGAGGATGATGGCGGACGTTTTCAAAGCGGCCGCCATCTTCCATGCCGGTGGGACAAAACGAAGGAGAAAGCAGTTTTCAGGTGAACATTCCGGCTCGTCGCGGCGAGGGCTGCGCCTCTTGCACGGGTGTTGGCTTGGGGACTGAGAGGGGGTTGACAGACGCCCCTTTGTGACACATTGTGCACATATGACGACGATCACGATCCGTGATTTGCACATGAAGACAGGGCAGTGGGTGCGCGCCGCGGCGCGAGGGAAACGCGGTCTGCTCGTTCTCGATCGCGGGCGACCGGCGGCACGCTTGGTGCCAGCCGAAGACAAGGCAGGCGTTGATTTCTCGGAGCGTAAACTCGTGCGTGGATTCGACCGCCTGCCGGAATTGTCCGTCGATTCGGCGCGCCTGCTCGAGGAGGACAGGCGCTGATCTATTACGACACAGCGTATCTGGCCAAGTGCTACTTGCGCGAACCGGGCAGCGAACTTGTCCGGGAGCACGCGTGTGAAGCCGGGCGCATCGCCTGCTGCGAAATCGGGAGGGTAGAACTCTCCGCTGTTTTTCATCGCCATTTGCGGGAGAAACGGCTCAACGCACGCCAATACGGGGTGGTGATGAGGCAGTTTGAAGCCGACCTTGACCAGGGGTTGTGGCTTTGGCTGCCGTTGGGGTCGGCGACGCAGACTGCGGCGCAGAAGCGCTACAAACATTTGCCGGCGAAGTTTTTCTTGCGTGCGGCAGACGCTTTACATCTGGCCTGTGCGGAGGCAAACGGATTCTCCGAAATTTTCACCAACGATCGTCACATGCTCGCAGCCGCGGCCGCGTTCGGTTTGCAGGGTCGGAACCTTTTGTCCGACTAAGATCAGACGTTGAAGCGGAACTCGATGACGTCGCCGTCCTGGACGGTATATTCTTTGCCTTCGATGCGGAGTTTGCCCGCCTCGCGGGCTTTGCCTTGGGAGCCGAGGGTAACGAGGTCTTGGAAGGCGATGGTTTCGGCCGCGATGAAGCCGCGTTCGAAATCGCTGTGGATGACGCCGGCCGCGGCGGGGGCTTTGTCGCCGGCGCGGATGGTCCAGGCACGGGTTTCTTTCGGTCCGGTCGTGAGGTAGGTGCGGAGTCCGAGGAGAGTATAAACTTTTTTGATCAGTTCGCCGACGCCGCTTTCCTCCAGTCCGAGGCTTTGCAGGTAGTCTTTGCATTCCTCCGGTGAGAGGTCGACCAGTTCGCTTTCGATTTGCGCGCTGATCACGGTGGCTTCGGTGCCGAGGTGTTCAGTGGCGTATTGGCGGACGGTCTCGACGTGCCGGCCGGCCGGGGAATCGGGGGTGAGATTGATCAGATCGCTTTCCTGCACGTTGCAGGCAAAGATGACCGGTTTGGCGCTGAGGAGGAAAAAGCCTTTGAGCAGGGCGCGTTCTTCGGCGCTGAGGTCGAGGATGATGGCGGGTTTGCCTTCGTTGAGTTGGGGCAGGATTTTTTCGAGCAGGGCGAGTTCGGCCTTGGCCTGTGCGTCGCCGCCGCGGGCGTTTTTGGCCAGCTTGTCTTTGCGTTTCTCGAGGGCGGCCATGTCGGCGAGGATCAACTCGGTGTTGATCACCTCGATATCGCGGACCGGGTCCATCGTGCCGGCCACGTGATGAATGTCCTCATTCTCGAAGCAACGGACGACTTGCACGATGGCATCGACTTCGCGGATATGGCTGAGGAACTGGTTGCCGAGGCCTTCGCCTTGGCTGGCGCCTTTGACCAACCCGGCGATATCGACGAATTCGATGGCCGTGGCGATGGTCTTTTCCGACTTGGAAAGCGCGGTCAAAGCGTCAAGCCGTGGGTCGGGAACACTGACGATGCCGACGTTCGGTTCGATCGTGCAGAAAGGAAAATTGGCCGCCTGCGCCTTGCGGGTGCGGGTGATGGCGTTGAAGAGGGTGGATTTACCGACATTGGGCAACCCGACAATTCCGGCCTTGAGCATAGGTGCGGGAGGGTATCGGTGGTCAGGCGGGGATGAAAGAAGATTGAATTGATGGCGGTGAGGGATTGGCGGGCGGCCTGGTGGGGCCGAGTTTTGGGTTGTGATCGGCCGCGGGGGGGAGGAAATATCCAGTTATGGCCAAGCTCGCTGCGATTGTCTCTTATGCGGACCACTACCTTAAAATTGCGGACCTCGAGGATTATCCCGGGGCGCATAATGGATTGCAGGTGGAGAACAACGGCGCGGTCCAACGCGTTTTGGCCTCGGTCGATGCAGGGTTGCCGGTGATCAAGAAGGCGGCAGCTCATGGGCAGGGCTCACTCCTCGTGGTGCATCACGGATTGTTCTGGTCTGGGGTGCAGAGGGTGACGGGTCCCTTTCGCGAGAAACTCGAGGTGATGAGGCAGGCGGACATGGCGCTCTACTCGATGCATCTGCCGCTGGATGCCCACGCTGTCGTCGGGAACAACGTGCTGTTGGCCAAAGCGCTCGGGCTGGGCGGACTGAAGCCCTTCCTCGGGTTTGCCAGAGCGGGGACCTTTTCCGGCACCCGCGCGGAGTTGGCGCGCCGTCTGAGCAAGACAACCGGCCGCGTTCCGGAGGTCTGCGCGGCCGGTCCCGCGCGTCCGCGCAAAGTTGCGGTGATCACGGGCGGAGCGGGCGACATGGTAGAGAAAGTCGCGGCGGCGGGGGCCGACACGTTCATCACGGGGGAGGGTCCGCAGAGTAGTTGGTTGAGCGCGGAGGAGTTGGGGGTCAATGTGATTTATGGAGGGCACTACGCCACCGAGACGCTGGGAGTGCAGGCGCTGGCGGCGCATCTGGCGAAGAAGTTCCGGGTGCCGTGGCAGTTCGTCGACCATCCGGTTCCCTTGTGATTCCACGGGAATTTTTCACCCAATCGCCGGTCGAGTGCGCGCGGACGCTGGTCGGTTGTGAATTGGTCTGGGGTGCGTGCAGCGGGATCGTGGTCGAGTGCGAGGCCTATGCTGCGGTTGGCGATCCGGCCTGTCACACGTTCACCCGTCCGTCCGCCCGCCAATTCGTCGCGCACCATCGCGCCGGCACCGCCTATGTTTATTTGAACTACGGGCTGCATTGGATGCTCAATGTGCTGACCAAGGGTGAGGAGGAAGGCTTTGTCCTGATCCGCGCCATTGAGCCGCGGCGGGGACTGCCGGCGATGCAGCGGCGGCGCGGCGGGAAGGTCGGTCGCACCCTGACCGGAGGTCCCGGCCGCCTCACAGCGGCCCTGGGAGTGACAGGACGGCACCACGGCGGGGATTTCTGCACGACAGAGCGACGATGCTTTTTGGCCGGTGAGGTGACCGATGTGGTGGCGGACGGCCGGATCGGTATTTCACGGGCGCGCGAACTGCTCTGGCGGTTCACTTTGCGAGAGAATGATTACCTCAGTGCTCCCTTGAAAAAAGAAAGCCGCGGGCATACACCCGCGGCTTGTTGAAAAGGGATTCCCCCTAGGTCAGCTTACTTGCTGTAGCTGGCGGAAACCGGAGCCGGTTTCGGTTTGCTGGCGCAAGCGCCGAGGCTGAGCGAAGCAGCCGCGACGGCTACGATGGCAATAATTTTAACGATGTTCATTCTGGATTCACCTCCTTCTGTGCTTTTTTGCAGGCGGTCATTCTTGACAGTTGCGCCTTGGGGAACAACGAAAATCGTCCTTCTGCTTCAGATAGAGGTGCCGGGAGACACCGGCAGCGGGGGCAGGATTTCGACCGGGGTACCGGCCGGGACCATGTCGTGGAGAGTGATCATATCTTCGTTGCGCAGACGTATGCAGCCGTGGCTGGCCGGGGTGCCGATGAGTTGCTCCTGATTTGTGCCGTGGATGTAGACAAAACGTTCGAGGGTGTTGGCATTGTCGGGATCGAGCCCGTCGAGGGTCAGGATGCGGGTCAGGACAAGATCCTCCTCGCCGCCGGGCACGGCCAATTCGCCGGTGCTTTCGCGGGCCCGGAAGACCGTCCAAGCCGGGGCGCCCTGGCCGATTTTGGCGCGGACGACGAATCGTCCCGTCGGGGTGCGGAAGCTTCCCTCCTCGCAGCCCAGGCCGAAGCGCGAGGTAGAAACGGGGAATTCGGCGGTCACGGAGGCCCCGTCCATCACCCGCAGGGTTTGCCTGCCGACATCGACCACGATGCGGTGGGCGGAGGGTGTTTGCGGGGCGGGATGTGCTTTCGTGATGGCCATAGTGGCGGCGGATGTTATTTTTCCCGCCTTTCCGATGGGCAGGAACTATCATGTAGCGATCGCGGGTGCAACCGGTGCGGTGGGCATCGAAATGATGCGCGTACTGGAGAGGCGGAATTTTCCCGTCGGTCAGCTCACGCTCCTTGCCTCGGCCCGGTCGGCGGGCAAGCGCTTGGATTTCCAAGGCGCCCCGGTCGAGGTGCGCGAGCTGACCGCGGATGCTTTCGACGGGGTCGACTTCGCACTGTTCAGCGCGGGCGGGTCGATCTCCCGGGAATTCGCCCCCGTGGCGGTCAAAGCCGGCGCGGTGGTCATCGACAACTCGTCGGCCTTCCGCCTGGATCCCGGTGTTCCGCTCGTCGTGCCGGAGGTTAACCCCGAGGCGGCGCGTGCGCACCAGGGGATCCTGGCCAATCCAAACTGCACGACGGCGATCACCTTGATGGGACTGTGGCCCTTGCACCGTGAGTTCGGGGTGAAGCGTTTGTGGGCGTCGAGTTACCAGGCGGTTTCCGGATCGGGGGCGAAAGCGATCGAGGAGCTCAAGACGCAGGTCGAGGCTCTGGCCCGGGGCGAAGAAGCGCCGCGCGCGGTTTATCCGTGGCAAATCGCGTTCAACGTGATTCCGCAAGTGGATGCGTTTCTTGAGTCGGGCTACACGAAAGAAGAAATGAAGATGGAAAACGAGGGCCGCAAGATCATGGGGCTGCCGGACTTTCGCGCTTCGGTGACTTGCGTGCGGGTGCCGGTTTACCGCGCCCACAGCGTGGCGGTCAGCGCGGAGTTCGAGCGTCCGGTGTCGGTCGCCGAGGCACGGGCCGTGCTCGCCAAAGCGCCGGGCTTGCGCCTGGTGGATGTGCCGTCCAAGAACGGGTATCCGGTGCCGCTGCACGTGGCGGGGAAGGATGATTGCGAGATCGGACGATTGCGCGTGGATTGCGCGCTGGAGAACGGGTTGAGTTTTTGGATTTGCGGCGATCAGTTGCTCAAGGGAGCGGCGCTCAATGCGGTGCAGATTGCGGAGTTGCTGGTGGAGTGAGCGGTAGCGGATGGGGGTGGAGGCAGACGGGAGTCTGGATATGGCATCGGCATCTTGCCGATGGTTTGAGGTCGTGACGGGCGGGGACGTTTGTGCCCGCAGGGGAAGGTGGCCGCGGTGCGGGATGGCGCGTCGGGGACGCCGCGCCCTACTTTGCGGTGTGCAGGTGGATGGCGGCGGCGATGATGGGCTGGGCCCAGTCGGGGGCGTTGGAGAGGTTGGCGGGGGCGGTGATTTGGCCGCGTTGCATTTCGAGGAGCAGAACGGGCTGGGGCTGCCGGCCTGCGGCGGGGTCGGCTTCCGATGAATTGTCATAGACGCGCAGATGGTCGATGCAGGGGAGCAGGCGGATGAGGTTTTCGCGGCTGCGGTTCCAGCGTTCGCGGATTTTTTCGACCGGAATATCGTGGCCGCCGTGCGCGACACGGCTGCGGACGCGGCGGATATGGAGGTCGGCGCTGGCCAGCCCGCAAAACCAGACCTGCAGGCGGTGGCCGGAGCGGGCGGCTTTCTCGAGGAGTTGCGCGATGGTGCGTCCGCCGAGAGTGGTCTCGAAGCGGTAGTCTTGGCCTCCGGCGATGGCTTGCTCGAGGAGCGACTTGCCGATCTGCCAGGCGTGGGCGTTGGCCAGGGTGAGCGAGATGTCGGGGTGAAGGTCGCGGATTTGTTGGGCGATGGTGTCGGGATTGAAAAAGATATCGCCCTCTTTTTGCAAAAACCCTCCAGCCACGCTGCTTTTGCCCGCCCCGTTGACGCCGGCCAAGACGGCGATGGTGGGAGGTTTGTTCATGACTTGCTTTTGGCTTTTTGTTGCGCGGCCCATAGAGCGGCTTGACCAAGTTCTTCGGGTGTGGCCCGGAAAAGTTTTTCTGCTCCCGCCCGTTGCTCCGGCCCCTGCATACGCTCGAGCATGCCGCGGTATTCTTCGTGCAGTTTTTCCAGCCATTCGGGCCGTTGTCCGGCGAGGGCTTCGTATTGCTCGACGGAGAGGAGAATGGCGCGGGGTTTTTCGTGACGGGTGATGGCGATCGCCTGCTTGGCGGCAACCTGCTCGAAGACGTCGGCCGTGGAGTTTTTCAGCTCTGTGGCAGTGATGGTGGGGAGTTCTTGGACGCGGGGAACCGTGGTGGTGGGAGGCTGGTAGGCGGTGCTCATCGGGACAAAATAGCTAATATAGCTAAAATAGCAAGATTCTTGCTCGGCGCGTCGGGGACGCCCGCCCTACCTTTGTTGGCCGGCGATGAGCAGGCAGATCTCGCCGCGGGGCGGCTGTTTTTCCGCGCGGGCGGAGAGCTCGGCGGCGCTGCCGCGCCAGTATTCCTCGAACTTTTTGCTCAGCTCGCGGGCCACGCAGACGGGGCGTTCCGGGTCGAGTGCGGCCAGCACGGCGAGGGATCTAGCGATGCGGTGGGGGGATTCGAAGAAGATGCTCGTCTCGGCGCGGGCCAAGGCGGCCTCGAGTGCGGCTTTGCGCCGGCCGGATTTGACCGGGAGAAAACCGCCAAAATAGAATTCGTGCAGCGGCAACCCGGAACCGACCAGCGCGGGAAGGATCGAAGAAGGACCAGGAAGCACGGTGAACTCCAGTCCCCGTTCGAGGCAAGCGCGCACCATGCGGTAGCCGGGATCCGAGATGCCCGGCATGCCGGCGTCGGTAAGCAGGGCGATGTTTTCGCCGGCAGCAAGGCGCTGCGCGATTTCCCCGGAACGTTGTGCTTCGTTGTGTTCGTGCAGGCTGAGCAGCGGACGGCTGATGCCGTGGTGCTTGAGGAGAATGCTGGCGTGGCGCGTATCCTCGGCGGCAATAAGGTCCGCTTCGCGGAGGAGGCGCAGGGCGCGCAGGGTGATGTCCTCCAGATTCCCGACCGGGCTGGGAACGAGGGTGAGCAATTTAGAACCCTTCGCTCAGCCGGCTGGCCAGTTTGTTGGCCGTGTCGGCGAAGGCGAGCGGAAGCGCCTGCTGTTCGTCAGTCTGCAGGTCGGCGGTGACGAAGAAGCTGGTTTGGCCGGTGACGTCGCCGGACATCAGTGAGCGTCCGGTGGCCGACTCGACGAGGTCGTATTGCACGGTAGTAAAGAGCACGTACTCGCTCGAGGCGATGACGTTGCCGCGCAGTGACCGGGCGGGGGCGCGGCGCACTTCGGTGAGGGTGGTGCTGAGCACGGCGTCGGAACGGTCGCTGTAACTGATGCTGTAGGTTCCGTCGGTCTGCAATTGTTTGGTGATGGTATCGGCGAGCAGCGCTTCGACGTTGGGCTCGAGGGTCAGATTTTTCGACACCGGCACAGCCAGCGTGGTGATGCCGCGCATCATGGCCGGCCGGGCGTCGCCCAGCGTGTAGCAACCCGACAACGTCATGGCACAGAGTGCGGAGAGCAGGCCGCGGAGGATCATTCGAAAGAAGGAAGCTCGGGTTCGACGGGCGGGAGATCGGGAGCGGGCAGCGGGTCGGCTGGCGCGGGGTTGCCTCCTCCTTGCGGCCGCATGTCGTTGGAAGAGGTGCGGAGTTGCGGGCGCGGCGCGGGCAATTCTTCGGGCGGCTTGACCGTGGACACGGGTGGCCCGGCGTAGTTGCTGAGGGAAGAGGTCTGGACTTGGTTCTGCAGGCGGCGCCGCATGGCGGCCCGTACGCCGGTCTCGGCCCGCTCGCTGCCGGCGCGGAGTTCATCTTCACCGACCGTAGCCCGGATTTCCTCGATCCGTGCGCCGGCGAGTTCCGCATCCGGGGAGCCGGGTTGGCGGCGGACGAGGTCACTGTAATAGATTACGGCGGCGCGGTAGTCGGTCTTGCGGTCGTAGAATTTCGCGATGGAAAGCAGGTCGAAAGCCTCGCGCCCGGTCATGGTGTCGAGATTTTCGCGGGCTTGCGCTGCTTTCTCGCTCTGCGGGAACTCGATGAGGAATTCCTCGAAGGTGTTTTTGGCGTCGATCGCGGCGGAAAGATCCTCGGAGCGGCCTTCGGCCTCGGTCAATTGCACGTAGCCGATCTGGTAGAGGGCATCGGCAGCGAGGCTGCTATTGGGGTAGCGGTCGAGCACGACTTGGTAAGCGCTGACCGCTTTCTCGTATTCCTTCTGATTTTCGAGGGCTTGCCCGAGTTTGAATTGCACGGAGGGGGCGAACTTGGCGAATGGGGCGGCGGCCAAAATCGAGGTGAACATTTCTGCGGCTTGCTCGTAGTGGCGGTTGTCCATTTGTGCATCGGCGATCGCGACTTGCGCTTCAACCGCGCGGTCGAATTCACGCGCCTGCGGGAAGTTTTCCAACAGCTTCTGGTAGGCGTCGAATGCGCGTTTGGAATTGCCCAGCGAGTCATATAGTTCGCCCAGGCGCAACTGCGCCGCCGGTGCGGAGGGGGCGACCGGGTAGTTGCGGACCAATGTGCGATAAGTGGCGATGGCCTGCTTGGTGTTGCCGGCCTCTTCCCACTCCTGCGCCTGTTGGAAGTAACCCGCGGCCTCGTCGTTGTAGGCGCCGGTCGTGGCGGGTTCCTGGGCGCGGAGGCTACCGGAAGCGGCACCGGCGGCAAAGAGGGCGGCGGTTAGCCCCGCGAATAGGCGCGTGCGATACATCAGTCGACCGAAAGTAGGAAGCAGGCTGCGCAGCGTCAAGCCGTGAAGCAGGGGGAGACGGTCAGTAACGGCGCCAGAGAGCCGGGACAAAAAGAGCCAGCATGACGAGGATTTCCAGACGGCCCATGATCATGAGGAGAGAAAGCAGGATGTGGGAAGGGGGAGAAAGTCCGGCATAGGTGCAGGTGGGGCCGACCGCGCCCAGTCCGGGGCCGGTATTAAAAAGGTTGGCGATGACGGCACCAAAGCCACTAACCAGGTCAAAGCTGGGCTCGAGGGCGGCCATGGCGAGGGAGCCAAGCGCCACGATAAAACCGACCAGGGCGAGAAAGAAACCGACTTCGGCCAGATAACCGTCGGTCAGCGGCACGCCGTTGATCCGTACGGGAATGATCTGGTTTGGACGGAAGGCATGGACCATCTGGCGCGCGAAATTTTTGAAGAAAACCATCAAGCGGCTCACTTTGATCCCTCCCGCCGTGGAGCCGGCACAGCCCCCGATAAACATCACAGCGACGATGAGGATGCGCGAGAAGTTCGACCACCGGTCGTAGTCCGCGGTGACAAATCCGGTGGTGGTGCTGATCGAAACAACTGTGAAGGCGGCATCACGCAAAGCGGTGGAGGCGTCCGGCGCTTGCGAGTTGTAGAGCAAACTGGCGGTCACGGCTGCGGTCACCAGGCCGAGGATACCCAGGTAGAAGCGTGTTTCCTCGTCCTGTTTCCACTTGCTCCATCGCCGGGCAACGAGCCAAGCATAGAGCATGAAGCTAATCGCACCAAGTGTCATAAACACGATGATCCACCACTCCATGGCCGGGCTCCGGTAAAAGCCGATGCTCGCATTGCGCGTGCTGAAGCCGCCGGTCGAAATGGTGGCGAACGTGTGGCACACGGCGTCGAAGACCGGCATGCCCAGCACAACGAGTCCGGCGAAACAGACAAGCGAGAGTACAAGGTAGATCTGCCACAGGCGGATGGCAGTGTCGCGCATGCGCGCGGCGAAACCCTCGCCGAGTTGTCCGGACGACTCGCGGCGGAAAAGTGATTTGGTCCCGCCCCCGCCGGCCATGGAAAGAACGGCCACGAAAAGCACGAGGATACCCATGCCGCCGAGCCACTGCGTGGTGGCACGCCAGAGGAGGAGTCCGCGTGGCCAGATTTCAACGTCGGCAATGGCACTCGAGCCGGTGGTGGTGAAGCCCGAAGCCGATTCGAAAATTGCCGCGGCGGGGGCAAGCGACGGCATGGAGAGCATGTAGGGCAGCGCGCCGAACAAGGTGCTCAAGGTCCAGCCAAGGCCGACAATGGCAATGGCCTCGCGGCGCAGGATCTCGAGTGACGAGCCGTGACCGAGCCAGCGGAGCAATCCGCCGGCCGCAGCGGTGATGAGGGCCGAAAATCCGAGCGCACGGTCCGCCGCGAATCGTGGCTCTTGGTCGTAAACCGCGTAGGCGAGACACCCGAGCATGGACGCAGCCAGCATGAGCAGCAACGAACCAAGGAAGCGCGAAAGCTGGCGGTAATCCATGCCGGTCAGGCGAGCAGTTTGAGCAGCGCGGTTTTGGCCTCGGGAGCAACGATGGCCACCACGGTGTCGCCCGCTTCGATTTTGTCGTCCGCCGCGGGCACAGTGGCTTGGTTGCCGTGTTGCACGGCGATGATGCCGCTGGCCGCGGGCCAATCGGTCGCGGCCAGGGTGCGTCCTGCCGCGGCGCTGTTTTCGGCCACGGGCGAGGAAAGGATTTCGATGCCTCCCGGCAAGGTGCGCAGCACGGTGGCTTTGTCCGCAGTGACAAAGCGCGAAAGTTCGCGCGCCACGGCGACGCGCGGGCTGACCGCATCCAGAATACCGAGCTGGGCTCCGGAGCGCTGGATGGCGCTGGCGTAGTCCGCGCGGTGGATCAGGGTGAGGCAGGCTTTGGCCCCGAGGTCGCGGGCTTGCAGGCAGGCCATGACGTTGTCCTCGTCGTCATGCGTGGCGGCGACAAAAAAGTCGGCATCGCCGACCCGTTCCTCCTTCAGCTCGTGCAGCGAGGTGGCATCGGCATTGATGATCGTGCAATTCTGCAATTGCCTTCCGAGTTTTTCGCAAATGCGGCGGTCTTTCTCCACGATGCGGGTGCGGAAGTTGCCGCCTTCGAGGGTCTGGGCGAGGGCGAAGCCGTAGTCGTCGCCTCCGAAGATGACCACATTGAGTTCGCTCTCGTCCTTGTCGGTCACGTGCAGCTTGCGCAGTCCTTCGGCCAGACGTCGGGGGTGGCCGTAAATGGTGACCAGATCGCCGGCCTCGAGGGCGTCATTGGCGCGCGGGACGATCAGATTCCCGCGACGCAGGATGGCGCCGATGCGGACGCGGGCGGGCAGTCCGAGTTCGCGCAGCGGAATGGCGAGGGCCGGGCTGCCGGGCTCGAGGCGGATCTGCTGCAATTCGATGCGGCCGCGGGCGATTTCCTCGACGACCAGGCAATCGGGGTTGCGGATGGATTTGGCCAGTTCGACCGCGGCGAGGCGGGCGGGACTGAAAAGGTAGTCGACTCGGAATTGGCCCGCGTAGTCGTAGAGCCATTGTTCGCGCTGCATGGCGAGGCTGGTGCGGGCGATGCTGCGGCGGGCGCCGAGGGATTTGCCGATCGAGGTGCAGACGAGGTTTGTGTGGTCTTGGCTGGTCAGGGCGAAGAGGACGTCGCACTTGGCGACGCCGGCTTCCTCGAGCGTTTCGACGCTCGCACCGCTGCCGTGCAGGACACGGCTGTCGAGCTGCTCGTTGAGCTCGGCGGCAAGCCTTTCGTCCTGCTCGATCACGCAGATGGAGTGCTCCTCGTCGGAAAGGGTGCGGGCCATGTGCAAACCGATGGCTCCTGCGCCAACAATGATGATGTTCATGTTGCAGCCCCATGGTGCGTTCCGGAGGGGAGGTCGGCGCAAGCAAAAAGCGGGGTCATTTTTGGCCGGACAGGTTGGCAAGTCGCCGCGCGGGTGCCAGATTGGGCTGGTGCAAGTAAGTTTTCTGGTCCCGGCCTACAATGAGGAGAGGCTTGTCGGCCGTGCGGTCGGGTCGATCCATCGTGCCGCGGCCGACTGCGGATTGGCGGCCTACGAGGTTGTGGTCTGCGACAACGCCTCGGGAGATGCCACCGCGGCGGAGGCTGGCGGGGCCGGGGCCCGCGTGGTGCATGAACCGCACCGGCAAATCGCCAGGGCGCGCAACACGGCGGCGGCCGCCTCCTCGGGGCCGTGGCTTGTCTGGCTTGATGCGGACGCCATTTTGACCAAGGACGTGCTCGCTGCGACTTTGGCCGCGCTGGGCTCGGGCCGAGTTTGCGGGGGAGGAGCGCGGGTGGCATTGGAGGGGGGCGAGCTTGATTGGGCGGCGCGACGTGCGGTGTCGGGCTGGAATTGGATCGCCCGGAATTTCGGTCTGGCCGCGGGCTCGTATTTCTTCGCCCTGCGCGAGGGCTGGGTGGCGACCGGCGGTTTCAACGAGGCGGTTTATGCCGGCGAAGAGATTGGTTTTGCCCGCTCGCTCAAACGTTGGGGCCGGCGGCGCCGTCTCGACTTTCGGGTGCTGGAGCATGCTGTGCCTTCCTCCGCGCGAAAGGTGCAGCAGTTCACTCTTTGGCAGACGCTGCGACAGGTTGCGGTCTGCGCGTGGCCGGGCAACCTCGGCCGGCGCGATCGCTGCGCGTTTTGGTATGAGAGGCCGGAGGAGTTGAAGATCGAGGGTTGAGGGTGGCGGTGTTTCCTCCTCAACTTTCGGCTTTGGTCTCCTCAACTATTTCATGATCTATCTCGACAACAATGCGACAACGGCGCCCGACCCGCGGGTCGGTGAAGCCATGTTGCCCTTTCTCGGCCATGAGTTCGGCAACCCTTCGAGTCCGCACGCCGCGGGCCGGGTGGCGCGCGGGGCGCTGGAGAAGGCCCGGGCGCAAGTGGCGGCTTTCCTCGGGGCGGCGGAAGATACGGTGCTTTTCACCAGCGGGGGTACGGAGTCGATCAACACGGCTTTGCGCGGGGCCCTTGCGGCACAACCGGAGAAGCGACACGTCGTCACTTCCGCGATCGAGCATAGCGCGACGAAAAATCTTTGCCGGCAGTTGGCGCGCGAAGGGTACGAGGTGACATGGCTGCCGGTCGATTCCGGCGGGTGTCTCGATTTTACCGCTTACGTGCAGGCGCTGCGCCCCGACACGGCGATCGTCACCATGGTCTGGGCCAACAACGAAACCGGCGTCCTGCTCCCGATCGAGGAGATGGCCTGCGTGGCCGATGAGCGCCGCATTGTTTTTCACGCCGATGCGGTGCAGGCCGCGGGGAAGGTGGAGATTGATCTTGGACGTGTGCCGGTGCATTTGCTTTCCATTGCGGCCCACAAATTCCACGGGCCGAAGGGGGTCGGCGCATTGGTGGTGCGTCCGGGTCTCGGTCTCCCGCCGCTGCTGCGCGGGGGCGGGCAGGAGGGCGGTCGCCGCGCGGGTACCGAAAACGTGCCGGGCATTGTGGGCCTGGGTGTGGCCGCGGCTCTGGCCGGCGTGGCCTTGCCGGTGGAAATGCCGCGCGTAACCGGCTTGCGCGACGAATTCGAGAGCGGCGTGCGGACCTGCTTTCCGGACGCCCGTTTTCATGGCAACCCATCGTACCGTTTGCCCAACACCACGAACTTCGCCTTGCCCGGACTCGACGCGCAGGGACTTCTCGCCGGCCTCGACCGGCTCGGGGTGGCATGTTCCATCGGTTCGGCCTGCACGAGCGGGGAGGTCGATGCCTCGCATGTGCTCCGCGCCATGGGGGTGGGCGACGAGGAAGCCAGGTCGAGTTTGCGTTTTTCGTTCAGCCGCATGAGCACGGCCGAGGAGGTGCCGGCCGCCTTGGCCGCACTGGGGCAGGCTTCAGCCCGGCTTCGCCGGGACGGCTTGGGTCATTGACGTGCGGGGTCAAATCTGGGATTCTAAACAACCTTTTTATGCGCCACACCTTGTCCGTTCTGGTTGAAAACCGCTTTGGCGTGCTGACCCGCGTGGCCGGGATGTTCAGCGGTCGCGGTTTCAATATCGACACGCTCAACGTGGCCCCCACGCTGGACGCTTCCATGTCGCGCATGACCATTGTGGTGCGCGGCGACGACAAGACCTTGGACCAAGTGGTCAAGCAGACGGAGAAGCTGGTCGACGTGATCAAGGTCGACAACTTTCATGACGACGAGTTCGTCGACCGTGAACTGGTCCTCATGCGGGTCGAAGTCACCCCGCAAACCCGTTCCGAAGTCCTGCAAATCTGCGACGTCTTCCGCGCGAAAATCGTCGACGTGCGCCTCGACAAGCTGGTCATTGAAATCACCGGCAACGAAGGCAAGATCGCCAAATTCATTTCCTTGATGAAAAACTTCGGTCTTTCCGAGATGACGCGCACCGGCAAGGTTGCGCTCTCCCGCACGGCCGAAAGCGAATAGACTTATCCCATGGCAGCAAAAATCCACACAGACAAAGACGCCGACCTCAAGCACCTCAAAGGCAAGACGGTCGCTGTCATCGGTTTCGGTTCACAGGGCCACGCCCACGCCCTCAACCTCAAAGAAAGCGGCGTGAAGGTCATCATCGGCCTCTACCCGGGCAGCAAAAGCCGCGCGGTAGCCAAGAAGAAAGGCTTCGCGGTTTTCAACACGGCCGACGCGGTCCAACAGGCCGACATCATCTTTGTTGCCGTGCCGGACACCAAGATTGCCGCGGTTTACGAGAAGGACATCGCGCCGCATCTGACCAAAGGCAAAACCCTTCTCTTCAGCCACGGCTTCGCCATTCATTTCAAAACCATCACCCCACCCAAGGATATTGATGTCATTATGGTCGCCCCGAAGGGTCCCGGCCACATTGTTCGCCGCCAGTTCACCGAAGGCAAAGGCGTTCCCTCGCTCATCGCCGTTTACCAGAATCCGAGCAAGCAGGCCAAAAAGATCGCGCTGGCTTGGGCCAAAGGCATCGGGGGCACCCGCGCCGGAGTGCTCGAGACCACGTTCAAGGAGGAAACCGAAACCGACCTCTTCGGCGAGCAAGCCGTGCTTTGCGGCGGTGCCTCCGCACTCGTTCAGGCCGGTTTTGAGACATTGGTCGAAGCCGGTTATCAGCCCGAGATGGCTTACTTCGAATGTCTGCACGAACTGAAACTCATCGTCGATCTGATGAACGAAGCCGGTATTGCCGGGATGCGTTTCAGCATTTCCGACACGGCCAAGTGGGGCGATGTATCGGTCGGTCCCAAGATCATCGACGCCGGCACCAAAAAGCGCATGAAGGGTGTGCTCAAGGACGTCCAGAACGGGAAATTTGCCCGCGAATGGATTGCCGAGGACAGGAAGGGCCGCAAGAAATACAATGCTCTTTTGCAAAAAGGCGAAAAACACGGCATCGAGAAAACCGGAACCCGCCTCCGTTCGCTCATGCCCTGGATCAAAAAGCGCAACCTTAAAGGTGCGCAAGCATCCTACGCCTGATCTCCTTTCCCCCCCGCTAGAGGAGCCCCGCGGTGCCCCCAAGGCCCGCGGGGTTTTTCGTGTTCGTCCCCCGGTCTGGCCCTGAGCCCAACCGCTCGCTAAAAGTAAACCCATGCCCATCGCTTCCGCCAGTAGGCCGGTCCGCCTCGCCGAACTCGACCAGTCGAAGTCCCACACTCCGGAGAAATACCGGGAAAAACTCCGCACCGGCCATTTGCGACTGCTCGAGTTGCAGCATGCCCTCAAGGACGCCAAGCACAGCGTGATCATTGTCGTCGAAGGTCCTGATGCCGCGGGCAAGGGCGGGACGATCAGACGGTTGGTCGAGCGTCTTGATCCCCGTCACATCCGTGTCTACTCCACGATCAAACCGACGGACGAGGAATATGCGCACCATTATCTCTGGCGGTTCTGGAACAAGCTCCCGCGCCGCGGGGAAATCGCCATCTTCGACCGCTCGTGGTACGGCCGTTTGCTGGTCGAGCGGGTCGAAGGCTTCTGCACGCGAACCGAATGGCAGCGCGCTTACCGCGAGATCAACGAATTCGAGCGCGTCCTGCACGATGACGGGGCGATCATGATCAAAATGTGGCTGCAAATTTCCAAGCAGGAGCAGATGGCGCGATTCAAGAAGCGCGCGACCGATCCGATGAAACATTGGAAGATCACCGAGGAGGACTGGCGCAACCGCAACCAATGGAATGCGTACCTCAAGGCCGCCGAGGACATGTTCGCCAAGACCTCGCCCGAGTTTGCGCCCTGGCAGGTCATTCCCGCGAACTTCAAGTGGTATGCCCGCGTCAAGTCACTCGAAACGGTCTGCAAACGCGTCGGCGCCGCGCTCGGCATGAAATGAGGTGACCAATGGCGCGGCGGCGCTATAGCCCAGAGCGCTCCGCTACTCCTGCCCGCGTTCGAGATGCAGCCGGTGCATCACGCGGTGCACGACGGGCGAGGCGAGGATGCCCACGCTCGACACAACAATCAGCGTGCTGAACAGCGCGTAGAGCGAAGAAAACATTTTCAGGTCATTGCTCGAACTTCGCTCCGTGTAAAGGGGGCCCGCTCCGCTCAGGAGCATGCTCGCCTCAAGGAACGAATCCACCAGGTCGAGGTCCGAGATAAGGATGTAGCCGGTCGTCCCGACGGCCAGCGCGACCACGATGATTCCTGCGACGAGGAGGATCTGCCGCAGCACCCGCCCGGCGAAGACATGACTCGGCGCCAGCGGTTCGGAGTGGTGTTCCCAAGGCATAAGGTGTTGGCCATGTCTTTACGCCCAACCAGCCCCGATGCCAACCCCGCCGTCCCATCGACACTGAGCAGCGCTATTTTTGTTGGTAAAAATGAACAAATAAGTTAAACGACTGTCTGAATTAACAGAGTAAATATGTCTTTGCATAGGCCATTTTCTCTGTAAATCCATGGCCGTCACCCTTGACAACAGAAAAAGATCTGGGACTTTGAACTTCTCCCCGATGAAGTTTGCTCCCGCAGTCTGGCGGCGCCTGTTGGCTGTCGTCTGTGTTTTGTTTGTCCTCCCCGGGGGGCGCCCTCCTTCGGCCCACGCCGAGGCGATGCTCCAATATTTCAACGTTTCGTGGTCCGAGCTCGCCCGAAAAGTGCCCGAGTTAGCCGAAGCTGGATACAACTCCGTGTGGGTTCCGTCTCCGGCGAAGGCGTCCGGCGGGCTCTCGGTGGGCTATGATCTCTGGGATGCATTTGATCTCGGTTCCAAAGATCAGCGCAACACAGTGCGCACTCGCTACGGCACGGAGGAGGAACTGCTTCACCTCATGGAAGTAGCCCACCGTTTCGGTATCCGCGTTTACTTCGACGACATCATGAACCACCGGGCGTTCGAGATCCCCGGCTTCAACGAGAACACGCCGATCGGCGGTGAGGGGCAAGCCGAGCTTTACCCCGGTATGGTCCCCGAGGATTTCCACCTCCGGAAAACCGAAGATGGATTCTACCGCAAGTGGGACAACACCCGCGATTGGGGCAGCGCCTGGCAGGTGCAAAACCTCGGACTGGCCGACCTAATCGACATTGCCCACGAAACGCCCAACGCCAACCACGGCACGAGCGAGGGCGCCACCCATCCCAAATATTCCTTCGTCCGTGATCTCGAGCGTCCCGCGCAATATGACAAAGACAAGGACGGCAACACCTCATACTTCGGTGTTCTCATCGATCAGGCGCGCAGCGAGTTGGGCGCGGACGCTTCCGCCGAGGAGGTCCGCCTCAAGGCCCGCGGGTATATCCTCTCCAACCGGCAGGCCTTCGTTGAGGATGTCGGCGCCTACTTGATCCGCGCGGTGCGCTGGAAGATGGACCGCACCAAGGCCGACGG